>CALXDB010000160.1 GCA_944386955.1 uncultured Oscillospiraceae bacterium | reverse complement strand
CGGGTCCGGGACTTCGCCCAGGTGAAGGCCGACGGCGTCATCACCAAGGAGGTGGCCGACGCGGCCCTTACCGCCCTGGAGGTGGACTACCTGGGTCTCGACAACATCGACCGGCGGATGCTCTCCGCCATCATCCAATATTACGGCGGCGGCCCTGTGGGCCTGGAGACCCTGGCCGCCACCATCAACGAGGAGTCGGTGACCCTGGAAGACGTGTACGAGCCCTATCTCATGCAGATCGGGTTTCTGACCCGGACCCCCCGGGGCCGGTGCGTCACCCACAAGGCCTATGAGCACCTTGGCCTCAGTGTCCCCGGCGGGGCTCTGGACCAGCTGAGCTTGTAACATGGCAGGGCGGTATGCCGACAGCGTGTTCCTCCGCCGGGATCTGCCGGAGGACAGCTATCTCACCGCCATCCCGGCGGTGCGGTGGCTCCGGACCCACCGGTTGGAGCTGGACGCCCCGGTGACCTTCCTGGTGGGGGAGAACGGCAGCGGCAAGTCCACGCTTTTGGAGGCCATGGCGGTGGCCAGCGGCTTCAACGCCGAGGGCGGCACCAGGAACTTCACCTTCTCCACCCGGGCCACTCACTCCCATCTGGGGGAGTATCTCACCGTGGCCAAGCGGCGCTATCCCCGGGACGGATTTTTCCTCCGGGCGGAGAGCTTCTACAACGTGGCCACCAATATCGACGAGATGGACGAGGAGCCCTCCTTCAGTCCCCGCCTCATCGACAGCTATGGCGGCGTGTCTCTCCACGCCCAGTCCCACGGAGAGAGCTTTCTCGCCCTGGTGCAAAACCGCTTCGGCGGACAGGGGCTCTACCTTCTGGACGAGCCGGAGGCGGCCCTGTCGCCCTCCCGGCAGCTGACTCTTTTAGGGGAGATGCACCGGCTGGTGGCCCGGGATTCCCAGTTTATCATTGCCACCCACTCCCCCATCCTGATGGCCTATCCCGGCGCCCGGATCTATCTTCTCAGTGAGGATGGGATCTGCCGGACGGCCTACCGGGAGACGGAGCACTACCAGCTGACCCGGCGGTTTCTGGAGGACCCGGAGCGGATGCTCCGCTACCTCTTCGGAGAGGAGGACTGACATGAAGATCGGTTTCTGGCTCTTTATGCTGGTGATGGCGCTGCTGGTGCCCGCTGTGATGATCGCGTTTGGCGTCGTATGCAAAAAGAATCCTCCCAAAAAGATCAACAGCTGGTATGGCTACCGCACCAGCCGGTCCATGGCCAGCCAGGAGGCCTGGGACTTTGCCCACCAGGTCTGCGGTCGGATCTGGCGGCGGTGGGGGATCGTCATGCTGCCGGTCAGCGTTCTCCTGCTGCTGCCGGTTTTGGGGCGGGATGTGTCCGCTGTGGGCATCTGGGCCTGCGTGCTGGTGACGGTGCAGTGTGTCGTGCTTTTTGCCACCATTTTCCCCGTGGAACGGGCTTTGAAGGAAAATTTTGACCAATTTGGCCATAGAATAGGGAACAATACCAATGGGAATGAGGAGTAAACAACATGGGTAAGTTATTTGGAACAGACGGAATCCGCGGCATTGTAGGCGAGAATCTGACAGCGGAGCTGGCCTTCCGGGTAGGACAGGCGGTGACGCAGGTGCTGAAGGAGGAGAAGGGCAGAGCGCCCCTCATCACCATCGGCATGGACACCCGCATCTCCTCGGACATGCTGGAGAGCGCCCTCATCGCCGGCATCACCTCCGCCGGCGGCGACGTGATGCCCCTGGGCACCATCCCCACCCCCGCCGTAGCCTACCTCACCGTGAAGGTGGAGGCGGACGCCGGCGTGGTGATCTCCGCCAGCCACAACCCCTTTGAGCACAACGGCATCAAGGTCTTCAACGGCCAGGGCTACAAACTCTCCGACGCTCTGGAGGAGAAGGTGGAGGCCAAGATCCTCTCCGAGGAGCCCATCGCCCATCTGAAAGGTGGGGACATCGGCAAGCGCATCCACGGCATGAAGAACCTGAAGTACGAGTACATCAAGTATCTCCAGGGCACCATCGACGACGACCTCTCCGGCCTTCGCATCCTGGTAGACTGCGCCAACGGTGCCGCCGCCGCCACCGCCCCGGACCTCTTCGCCGGGTTTGCCATCGAGGCGGACTTCATCCACCGCAAGCCCAACGGCGTCAACATCAACGACCGCTGCGGTTCCACCCACCTCAAGAGCCTGGCCGCCATGGTCACTGCCGGCGAGTACGATCTGGGCGTGGCCTTCGACGGCGACGCGGACCGCTGCCTGATGATCGATGAGAAGGGCAATGTCATCGACGGCGACAAGACCATGGCCGTCTGCGGCAAATACATGAAGGACCAGGGCACTCTCACCGGACGGACCATCGTGGGCACGGTGATGAGCAACCTGGGTCTCCACGAGTTCTGCAACAAAAACGGCATCCGCCTGGTGTGCACCCCCGTGGGCGACCGGAACGTGCTGGAGAAGATGCTGGAGTTCGGCTACCGTATCGGCGGCGAGCAGTCCGGTCACACCATCTTCACCGACTACGCCACCACCGGCGACGGCCAGCTCACCGCTCTCCAGTTTCTGCAGATCCTTAAGCGCAGCGGCAAGAAGGCCAGCGAGCTGGTGAGCATCTGCCCCCAGTATCCCCAGGTGCTGGAGAACGTGAAGCTGGAGAATGTGCCCGGCCTCAAGGAGGCCGTCATGGCCGACCAGCGGCTGCTGGAGGCCTGTCAGAAGGAGGAGGAGGCTATGGCCGGAGAAGGCCGGGTTTTGGTCCGCGCCTCCGGTACGGAGCCCCTCATCCGGGTGATGGTGGAGGCCAAAACCACGGAAATTGCACAAAATTGTGCGGACCGGCTGGTAGAATTGGTGAATTTGCTGAAAAACGAGAGATAACATCAAAAACATTTTGACATTTTTCTTGACAAATCAAATTCACATTAGGTATAATATGTATGGTTTTTTATGACACCGAATCTCATACTCCACTGGAGGATCTGGAGGACGAGGCGCTGTGCAGGCGCGTGTCCCAGGGCGACCGGATGGCGGAGGAGGTCCTGGTGACGCGGTACCACCGTCTGGTCCGCGCCATCACCCGGCCCTACTTTCTCACCGGCGGCGACAGCGATGATCTCATCCAGGAGGGGATGATGGGACTCATGATGGCGGTCCGGGAGTTTGACGGCTCCAAGGAGGCCAGTTTCCGCACCTTTGCCGAGGTATGCATCAGAAATCGCATGTTTTCCGCCCTCAGGGCCGCGTCCAGGGAGAAGCACAGCCCCCTGAACCAGTCCATTTCCATTGAGGCCCCTTTCTTTGACAGCAACTCCTATGCAACGGTATCGGGACATGTCTCCAGCTGTGACCCAGAAGAGCTTCTGCTCCTCCGGGAGAAGGCGGAGCATGACTTCGTCAGAATCAACCAGCAGCTATCCTCAATGGAGAGGAGTGTGCTGTCGCTGTATTTGGACGGTTTGACCTACGGCGAGATTGCCAGGGTCTTGAAAAAGCCTCCCAAATCAGTGGAAAACGCCGTGCAGCGCATCCGACGGAAGGCCGCGCGGTGATCCCATGGCGCAATCAGCAACAGCGCTGATCGCAATATATTCTTTATTCAAGCAAGAGAGGGTAAGAAACATGTACGAAGACAAGACTTTAGTGTGCAAAGAGTGTGGTAAGGAGTTCGTGTTCACCGCCGGTGAGCAGGAGTTTTACGCTGAGCGCGGCTTCCAGAACGAGCCCCAGCGCTGCAAGGCCTGCCGCGACGCTCGCAAGAACGCCGCCCGCGGTCCCCGCGAGTACTTCACCGCTGTTTGCGCTGCCTGCGGCGGCGAGGCCAAGGTGCCCTTTGAGCCCAAGAGCGACCGTCCCGTGTACTGCAGCGAGTGCTTCGCCAAGATGCGCGAAGAGGGCTAACCGCTCTTTGAATGAGGAAAAAGGCGCCCGTCCTTCAGGACGGGCGCCTTTCATTTTCTCTGGATATTTTTTCATTTTGGCCCTTGGGATATCTGGCCGGGATGTTTCTTTTTTCAGACGGCGAAAAAAGACTTGCATTTTTTCCACAGCCGTGTATACTAAGAACAGACAACCGAATAGTCGTCTTCAGGGCGGGGTGCAAGTCCCCACCGGAGGTTATAGTCCTCGAGCGGCCAAAAGCCGCAGGAACCGGTGTGATTCCGGTACCGACAGTATAGTCTGGATGGAAGAAGACGTGAAGGGAACCTCCTTTGCGACACCATGAAAAGGCGATATGCGGTGTTGGAAAGGAGATTTTTTATGGAAAAGACGCAAGTTCTGCACAAGAGCCGGGTGGAGACCCGGCAGCTGGCTACCATGGGTATGCTGGTGGCGCTGGCCTATGTGGTCACCGTGCTGACCCGCTTCCCCCTGATGTCCGCCGCCCCCTTCCTCAAGTACGATCCCAAGGATGTGGTGATCCTCATCGGCGCCTACCTCTTTGGACCTCTGGCCGGTCTGGCCATGAGCGCGGTGACCTGCTTCATTGAGATGATTACCGTCAGCGACGCAGGGATCTACGGCTTCATTATGAATCTGGTGGCCAGCGCCGCCTTCGTCTGCCCCGCCGCCTTTGTCTATCGCCGCCGCCGGACCATGAGCGGCGCCATTCTGGGCCTGGCCCTGGGCGTGATTGCTATGTCCGCCACCATGGTGCTGTGGAACTACATCATCACTCCCATCTACCAGGGCTGGCCCAGGGAGCAGGTGGCCGGCATGCTGGCCACGGTGTTTCTGCCCTTCAACGTCATCAAAGGCGTTTTGAACGCCGCTTTGACCCTGGTGCTCTACCAGCCGGTGACCAACGCTCTGCGCCGTTCCCACCTGCTGCCCGCCCTGCCCGACGGCAGCGTCCGCCGCAGCTACAACATGGGCGCGCTGATTCTGGGACTGTTCCTGCTGGCCACCGGCGTACTGGTGGTCCTGGTTCTCACCGGCAAGATCTGAAAAAATCGTGCAGCCGAAAGGGCCGTCTCTCCCGGGAGAGACGGCCTCTTCCTCTCTCCGGGGCGAAAAATCTTCTATACCCCAGGCTGCACCTTGCTTTTTTGCACAAGGGATAGTATACTAGCACTATCAGTATTGGTGATTACGATAGGAATGGAGGCGCGAATATGAATACCAGTACCATCCGATCCAGGCTCAACTCCCGGCTGGAGGTATCCGTCATTTCCGGCCACTTCGCCACGCGGCACTCCCACAACAGCCACTATATCGACATCACCCGCATGAAACATGAGCATACCATGGCGGCGGAGGCAGCCCTGACTCTCTCCCGCCGGTACGCCTATGACAAGGGCGTGGATACCATTCTCTGTCTGGACGGCAGTGAGGTCATCGGCGCCTTCCTGGCCAGAGAACTCAGCAAGG
>CALXDB010000159.1 GCA_944386955.1 uncultured Oscillospiraceae bacterium | reverse complement strand
GCTCTTCCTCCACCTTGATCTGGGTGGCGATACCGGCGTGGTCGGTGCCGGGCATCCACAACGCCTCGTAGCCCTGCATCCGCTTGAAGCGGGTAAGGATGTCCTGAAGGGTAGCGTCCATGGCGTGGCCCATGTGGAGCTGGCCGGTGACGTTGGGCGGGGGCATGACGATGGAGAAAGGCTTTTTGTCGGGATTGGGGGCGGCGTGGAAGCAGCCGGCCTCCATCCAGGCCTTGTAGATCCCGCTCTCCACCTGGCGGGGCTCATAGGTCTTGGGCAGTTCTTTTCTCATGATGACTCTCCTAATATGTGAATAGTGAAAATAGGCGAAAGGGACTTACAGCTGACGGATGGTCAGCCCGGTGCGCTCTGTGAGGAAGGGGCCGAAGCTCCCGGCGTCGCCGGAGGTGAAGCCGTCCTTGTGGAGGACATAGGCCACCTGGTCGTTGATGAACAGCAGGAAAACCCGCTTGTCCTCCATGATGTCCTTGAGGACGGTATACTCCGCGTCGAAGTTTCCGGATTCGGTGCGGAGGTAGAACCGGTCCTTGGCAAAGCAGAAGACCTGCGCCTTACCCTTGTCGGGGTACTTCTTCCAATTGCGCTTGGCAAGGCCGCTGCCCGAGGGCCAGAAGATGAGGAGGAGGCCCAGCAGAATGAAGACGACGCCCAGGCCCGCAAACAGCAGGAGGGACTGATCCCAGCTGCGCAGCACCGTCCACAGGTTCATGCCGCCCACCAGAATCAGGATGATTCCAGGGAGGATGAAGCAGATGCGCTGCATCTTCTTCAGCTTCCGGAAGGGGGACTTGAACCGCTCCCAGGTGGTCTGCAGCACGATGAAGTCCTCCAAGGTCAATACAGTCGTGTTCTCAAACATGATGGTCACCTCTCATAAGTCTAAGTATGGCACAGGCTTTCCCAGCTTTTCCGCCAGAAAGGCCCGCAGTCCGTCCACATCGCCGCCCTCCACGCCGGACTTCTCCAGCACATAGCCGTTGCGCCAGCCGATGAAGAGGAGGAAGCACTTGCCGGTCTCATACACCGTGTCAACCATGTCCCCGTAGCGAAAGGACCAGGATTTGGTGCGGTTGCTCACAACCACATGGCGGTCCTCAAAGGAAAAGAAGTTCTCGTGGGCGTCGGCGGGAATGCTCCGCAGAGCCCGCCGGGCAAAGTAAGTAAAGTAGGTGACGGCGGTCAGCAGCATCTGGAAGGCCATCCAAGCCCCCAGGGCCGCGATGACCAGGTTCCAGAACCAATCGGCCCCCTCGCTTCCGGGGAGGGAGAGGAGGCCCCAGAGGGCTATAGCGGCGAAAAGAATGCCGGCAGCAGCGTAGCTGCCCCGGGAGAGGAGGTAGGCCCGGCGGCCCCGAATCACCGCCGACACCTGCTGAAAGGTTCGGAGATTCTCCAGAGAATAGGTGGTCCTGCCTGTGTACTTCATAGGTCCCTCCTGAAAAAACGCCCTGCTCCGTCAGTGACAGAGCAGGGCGAACGAATGTCCGTGGTACCACCTGCGTTCGGGAGAAATTCCCGCGCTTAGACTCCCGGTAACGGGGGAGGGGCGCCGGCGTCTACTGGGCGGAAACCGCCGTTGGGGCCGGGGCTCAGGAGGGACTTCACCAGCCGCCGCGGAGAGCCTTGCACCAAACCGGCTCCTCTCTGACCTTGGCGTTCTGGCTACTCGTCTCCGTCGCAGCCGATAACAGGAAAATTATAGCGGTTTTTGTCCCGGTTGTCAAGGGCGTGCCGTCCCGAAAGATGCGGCTACAGATGCTTCCGAATAGCATTGAGAGCATTCTTCTCCAGCCGGCTCACCTGGGCCTGACTGATGCAGCCCCAACAGGCTCCGCCTGTTGGGGACCCCCGTGATTTGACTGACTGGGGCGGAGTGAATCCGCCCCAGTCCAAGGTTTTGCCGCTGGCAAAACGCTTGAACGCCGCACTTGCGGCGGGGCTCTACAAATGCTTGCGGATAGCGTTGAGAGCGTTCTTCTCCAGCCGGCTCACCTGGGCCTGACTGATGCCGATCTCATTGGAGACCTCCATCTGGGTTTTGCCCTCGTAAAAACGGAGGGCCAGGATCCGCCGCTCCCGCTCTCCCAGCCGGTCCACCGCCTCCTTCAGCGCCAGATGCTCCAGCCAGCTCTCGTCGGTGTTCCGGGTGTCCCGCACCTGGTCCATCACGCACAGGGCGTCGCCCCCCTGGTCGTAAATGGGATCGTAGAGGCTCACTGGCTCCACCACGGCGTCCATGGCGAACACCACCTCCTCCCGGGGCAGGCCCAGCGCCTTGGCAATCTGCTCTACCGTGGGCTCCCGCTGGCTCTCCGCCATCAGCCGCTCCTTGGCCTGCATCACCTTGTAGGCCGTGTCCCGCATGCTGCGGCTGACCCGAATGCTGCTGTTGTCCCGGAGATACCGCCGGATCTCTCCCACGATCATCGGGACCGCGTTCCGAAGTCGGGAAAATGGGGACAGTCATCCGGTCAGTCCGAATTTCAGCTTGATGTCGGTGTATTCGCCGTCGATGGTGACGCTCTCCACCACGGAGGCCAGCACCATCCGCCGCTCCTCCGTCCGCATCTCCGGCCAGGCGTCCCGGATCCCCTCCAGCCGGGAGAAGGCCCCTTCGGCGGCCCGCACCGCCCGGTCCCGGGCCTGGCGGTCCGAGAGGCTCGCCTCCAGCCGCTGCAGCTCCGCCTTGGCCTTGTCGATGGCCTCCAGCAAGAGCCGGTCGCCGCTGTCGCCGTACAGTCCGTACAGCCGCCGCAGCTTCGCCTCCGCCCGGACCCGCTGCTCCTCCAGCATGGCGCCGGGCTCCGCAGATTCCACCGCCCGCCGGGCGTCCTCCAGCTGGGCCTTGGTGACGGTGAAGAGCGTGCGGAGCACCCCCTCCTCCACGTCCTCCGCCCAGGGGGCGGGGTTGTCGCAGTCGGGGTCCCGCACCAGATAGCCCTTGCTCTTCTGCTGGGAGTAGCACACCAGCTTGTAGCCGGCCTTCCCCCACTTGAGATAGCGCATCTTGGCCCCGCAGCGGCCGCAGCGGACGAAGCCCGTCAGAAGATGGGGCGTTTTGCTGACCAGCCTGCCGGCGGAGCGGACCCGCAGCAGCTCCATGGCCTTCTCGTAAGTCTCCGGCGAGACGATGGGCTGATGCCGCCCCTGGTACTCCTCCCCGTTGTAGAGGATGCAGCCGGTGTTGCTCTTCCGGGTCAGGACGTTGTACACCAGGCGCTCGTAGGTGAGCCCCAGCTCATCGGCGATAGTCTGCATGGACGCCCCCGCCAGATAGCGGTCGTACATGTACCGCACCCGCTCCGCGTCCTGGTTGGGGACCAGAATCCCCTGGACCGGGTCGTAATCGTAGCCGTAGGGGACCCGGCCCCCTCCCGGCCAGTAGCCCTCCTCCACCCGCTTGCGCATGCCGCCCCGGGTGCGCTCAAAGATGTTCTCCCGCTCCAGCTGGGCGAACACGGAGAGGATGCCCACCATGGCCCGGCCGAAGGCGCTGTCGGTGTTGAAGCTCTCCAGAATGGAGATGAAGGCCACATGGTTGGGGAGGAAGACGTCCTCGATGAGATGGAGCGTGTCCTTCTGGGAGCGGCTGAGCCGGTCCAGCTTGACCACGATCACATGGGTGACGGCGCCGGCCTCGATGTCCCGGATCATCTCCTGCATCCTCGGGCGGTCCAGTGAGCCGCCGCTGTACCCGTCGTCCACATAGGTGCGGGTCTCCCGGACGGAGGAGAAGGTCTTGGCAAAGGCGGCCAGCTTCTCCTTTTGAATGTCGATGGAGTATCCCTCGTCCGCCTGGCGGTCGGTGGATACCCGAATATACAGGGCCAGCGTCAGATCTGCCGCGGCAGGCGCGACCCGCATCATTTTTGATTTGCTCATGATCCTCCTGTCTGCGGAAAGTCGGCATGGCGTGAAGCCATGCCGATTGTAACACGCCTCAGCCGGGGGTTTCAACCGGCGGGAGCGGATTGGGACAACTTTCCTCCGGCCGCAGCCGGTCCGCCACGGTGGCGAAGACGTGCTCCATCACCGGCGTGGTGATCTCCATCCGCTTCAGCTCCTCCGGGCCGAGACAGGTCCCGCTGCAATCGTATACCCGAACGATCAACGGCCTCACCTCCTGCCTCTGTTGTAGCCGGATCCGCCGGATTTCAGTCCGGAAAAGAAAAAGGATCCCCGCTCCGGCAGAGGCCGGGGCGGGGATCAAAGCGTGGGGACCTGTATGGAGGTCAGCGGGCGGCGGGGGCTTTTTCCAGGAGTTTGCGTACCCCCTGGATCACCACCACCACGCCGAGAGCCAGAATCAAAACGGCGAAGAGGAGCTGCAGCCCGGCGCCCCAGGCGGTGAGCACGCTGGCCCCGTCCACCGTCACCGTCATGCCGGAGACCCAGCGGTAGGTGCCGCCGGCGATGCCGCTGCCCAGGTTCCAGATGGTGATGGCCAGGGCGGAGAAGGTGGCGGCGATCATGGCGAACATGGGGATCCACAGCATGAAGCTCTTGCGCTTGGTGCGCTTGAGGAACACGGCGCAGGCCAGGAAGGCCAGGGCGGAGAGGAGTTGGTTGGAGGCGCCGAAGAGGGGCCAGATGGAGGCGTAGCCCGCCTTGGCCAGGAGGTAGGCCAGGGCCAGGGTGAGGACGGTGGCGAAGTACTTGTTGGTCAGCACCCGCCGCACCGGGCCCATGTCCTCGTCCCGGATGGACTCATCCAGAAAGAGCTCCTGGAAGGACAGGCGGCCCACCCGGGCCACGGAATCCAGGGAGGTGAGGGCGAAGGCGGACACCGCCAGGTTGATGAGGGTGTACACCACCCCCTGGGGCAGCCCCACGGTGGTGAGGAAGGCGGCCACGCCCCCGGCGAAGATCTGGGTGGGGGTGGTGTAGCCCAGGGCCGCCGCCTCGGCGGTGGAGGCGAAGGAGGCCACGGCGATGAGGGCGATCACCGCCAGCATGGATTCCATCAGCATGGCGGAGAGCTCCCCCTTGTAAAGGGGCATGGCGTGGCGGAGGGCCTGGGGCAAAATCACATGGAAGAAGGCCCCGGCCCGCCCGAAGCCCAGGGCCTCCCCCGCCTCCCACGGCCCGTCGGCCACCGCCCGGACGCCGCTGGCGACGCGCTGGGAGAGGGGGACGGCGAAGGGGAGGGCGACGGCGATGACGCCCACCAGCACCGGGCGGATGTCCGACGAGGCGAAGACCAGGAAGTAGAGGATCATCAGCACCACCAGGCTGGGGAGGCCCTGGAGGAGGGAGCAGAAGCCCCGGAGGAGAAGGCGCACCGGCCGGAGGGGGCAGGCGAGGAGGAGGTAAAGGCCAAAGCCCAGGGCCGTGCCCGCCAGGGCCGCCAGGAGGGTGATCTCCACGGTGACCCACAGGCCGCTGAGGATCAGCTGCCACCGGTTCTCCCGGAG
>CALXDB010000158.1 GCA_944386955.1 uncultured Oscillospiraceae bacterium | reverse complement strand
CGGAGGCCAAGGCCCTCCTCCCCCTCTGCCGGGCCCACGGCGTCCCCCTCATCATCAACGACAGCGTGGACATCGCTCTCGCCGCCGGGGCCGATGGGGTCCATGTGGGCCAGGAGGACCTGGAGGCGGGCATGGCCCGGCAGAAGCTGGGGCCCGGCAAGATCCTGGGCGTCTCCGCCCACAACGTGGCGGAGGCCCTCCGGGCGGAGGCCCAGGGGGCGGACTACCTGGGGGTGGGGGCCATGTTCCCCACCGGCACCAAGGACAACGTGGTCCCCACCTCTCCGGAGACCCTCCGGGCCATCTGCGAGGCGGTCTCCATCCCGGTGGTGGCCATCGGCGGCGTGGGAGCGGACAATCTGCAAAAGCTCTCCGGCTGCGGCATAGCCGGAGCGGCGGTAGTCAGCGCCATCTTCTCCCAACCTGACTGCCGGGCGGCCGCCCGCCAGCTGCGGGAGATTCTCGCATCCATTGTGAAATAACCAAACTGCATATCCCGCGGCGGATCGGGGGCACCACCTTCCGTCGCGTAAGAAAACGGCACTGCTGAAAGGAGAAAACCATGTACACAGCATTGACGATCGCTGGGAGCGATTCCAGCGGAGGCGCCGGTATCCAGGCAGATCTCAAGACCATGGCCGCCCATCACGTCTACGGCATGAGCGCCATCACGGCCCTGACCGCCCAGAACACCACCGGCGTTACCGACATTTTGGAGGTCCCCCCCGCCTTTCTGGCGGCCCAGCTGGACAGCATCTTCACCGACATCCCGCCCCAGGCGGTAAAGGTGGGGATGGTGTCCTCCGGGGCTCTCATTCAGGTGATCGGGGACAAGCTGCGCCAGTACGGCACAGGAAACATCGTGGTGGACCCGGTGATGGTGGCCACCAGCGGCGCCCGCCTCATCTCGGAGGAGGCCGTGGAGGTACTGTGCCGGGAGCTGCTGCCCCTGGCGGCGGTCCTCACCCCCAATATCCCCGAGGCGGAGGTCCTCTCCGGCCTGACCATCCCCGACGCCGCCGCCATGGAGCAGGCCGCCGGGGCTATCGGGGCGCGGTACGGCTGCGCCGTCCTCCTCAAGGGGGGCCACCGGGTCTCCGACGCCGACGACTACCTCTGGCAGCCCTCCGGGGGCCGGTGGTTCCACGGGGTGCGGATTGACAACCCCAACACCCACGGCACCGGCTGCACCCTCTCCAGCGCCATCGCCTCCAACCTGGCCAGGGGGTATTCCCTGGAGCGGGCAGTGGAGGAGGCCAAGGCCTACCTCTCCGGGGCCCTGGGGGCCATGCTGGATCTGGGGAAGGGCAGCGGTCCCATGGACCACGCCTTCGCCGTGGCCGGGACCTACCCGGCGGGACACTGATCTGGATACTATAAAAAAGGAGATACAGTACAATGGAACGCAGTTATGCCACACAGATGGACGCCGCCCGGAAGGGCATCGTCACCCCCCAGCTGGAAACGGTCGCCCGCAAGGAGCGGATGACCACGGAGGAGCTCCTCCCCCTGGTGGCCGCCGGCAAGGTGGTCATCCCCGCCAATATCCGCCACACCTGCCTCGACGCCGAGGGCGTGGGCTCCATGCTCCGCACCAAGATCAACGTGAATCTGGGCGTGTCCCGGGACTGCAAGGACTACGACATCGAGATGCAGAAGGTAATGAGCGCCGTAAACATGGGGGCGGAGGCCATCATGGACCTGTCCAGCCACGGCAACACCCAGCCCTTCCGCCAGAAGCTCACCCATGAGTGCCCGGTGATGATCGGCACCGTTCCCGTCTACGACAGCGTCATCCACTACCAGCGGGATCTGGCCACTCTGTCCGCCAAGGACTTCATCGACGTCATCCGCCTCCACGCCGAGGACGGTGTGGACTTTGTCACCCTCCACTGCGGCATCTCCCGGAAGACCATCGACCAGATCCGCAAGCACAAGCGGAAGATGAACATCGTCTCCCGGGGCGGCTCCCTGGTGTTCGCCTGGATGTGCATGACCGGGGAGGAGAACCCCTTCTACGAGTACTATGACGAGATCCTGGACATCTGCCGGGAGTACGACGTGACCATCTCCCTGGGCGACGCCTGCCGCCCCGGCTGCCTGGCCGACGCCACCGACGTGTGCCAGATCGAGGAGCTGGTGCGCCTTGGGGAGCTCACCAAGCGCGCCTGGGAGAAGGACGTGCAGGTGATGGTGGAGGGTCCCGGCCATGTGCCCATGGATCAGATTGCCGCCAACATGAAGGTCCAGCAGACCCTCTGCATGGGAGCCCCCTTCTACGTCTTAGGCCCCATCGTCACCGACATCGCCCCCGGCTACGACCACATCACCTCCGCCATCGGCGGGGCCATCGCCGCCATGAACGGAGCCGCCTTCCTCTGCTACGTCACCCCCGCCGAGCACCTGGCTCTCCCCAATGTGGAGGATGTAAAGCAGGGCATCATCGCCAGCAAGATCGCCGCCCACGCCGCCGATATCGCCAAGGGTGTCCGGGGGGCCCGGGAGCAGGATGACAAAATGGCCGACGCCCGCCGCGCCCTGGACTGGGAGGCCCAGTGGGCCTGCGCCATGGACCCGGAGACCGCTAAGGCTGTCCGGGCGGACCGGTCCCCGGAGCACGACGACACCTGCTCCATGTGCGGCAAGTTCTGCGCCGTCCGCAGCATGAACAAGGCCCTCAGCGGGGAGTACATCGATATCCTGTGACAACTGCTTCTCCAAACAAACGGATGCCCCGCCGGCTCAAGCCGGCGGGGCATCTTCCCGTTTATTTTTCGATGGTGACGATAAAGCCGTCCACATTGTTGCCGGACACGGTGTAATTCCCGCTCTCCGGCACCGGGACTTCCAGGCCCTCCACATAGTAGATCTCGTACTCCTGGTCCCCCACGGTGTAGGTGAGGTGCTCCCCGTCAAAGGGGAACTGGCACAGATAGTCGATGTACTCCTCCAGGCAGAAGTCGTTGTCCACGATGATATAGGAGTGGGGCACGCTCACATACCGGAAGTGCCAGCTCTCCGGCCCGATCATGGTGATGGGCTCCTTCTCCTCGGTGTAGCGGAGGATGAAGCCGTACTCGTGGCAGTGGTCGGTAACCCACTTGTACTCCCCCACGCCCTCAAAGTAGTCCCCGTTGTTGTTGCTGTAGAGGTCCACGGCGTAGCCGGTGTGGTGCTCGCTGCCGCCGGCCTGGGCCACATAGCGCTTGGCGTTCTCCAGGCCGTTCTTGGCCGCGTTGCGGTCGAAGAGGCCCTGCTGGAAGTCGTAGGTCCGGTAGCCGGACACCACCATGATATCCGTTGCGCCGCCCTGGGCCACATAGTCGTCCAGCATCTCATTGAGGTGCTCCACCGTCACCGGCAGGATCAGGGTGTCGTTGACGTTGGAGCTGTAGGAATTGCTCTTGTAGTCCACCAGCTTCACCAGCTGGCTCTCCGCCGCCTCAGGGAAGTCGTACATGTGCTGGTTGCTCACCAGGATCTGGAGGCCCACCTGCATGTCCTCCTCGGTCATGGTCTTGACGGTATAGCCGGGCCACAGGGCCTGGTTGTCCGCGTCCTCCGGCGGTGTGGAGGAACCGTTCTCAGCGTCTTCCCCACTGTCCTTGTCCACATCCGGCTCCGTAACGCCGCCGTTTTCCGTCACGTCTCCCGCTCCGGCGTCAGCCTGGGCGCTGTCGTCGTCCTTGCCGCAGCTGTTGAGCAGCAGGGCGCAGGCGGCGATCACCACCAGCATCAGCACCAGAAGAGGGGTATAGTTCCGCCGCCGCCGCTGTCTCCGGCGGCCATGCCGTCTTTGTTCTCTGGTTCCCATAATATTCCCCTTCAAATGTAAAATGTGTTGTGTTATGTTACCTCATTGGCGTCCTGAGTATAGCACACTTTTTTGAAAACTACAACAGGCGAAACAGCAAAAAAAGAAACATGCCGGTCCGAAATGGATCGGCATGTTTCCGATGTTATTTCTTGCTCTGAGAACGGCGGACCAGCTTCACCACATAGGAGACCAGGATCACCGCGAACAGCAGGCCAAAGCCGATATCAAAAACGGAGGCCCACTTGGGGAACTTCTGCCGGTAGCCCACAGCGAAGATGGCCAGGACGATAAGGGGCAGAATGAAGGTCACATAGAACCGGGCCCACTTGGGGAACTTCATGCCCTCGCCGGCGTCCACCTCGGCGATAAAGTTGTCCCAGCCCCAGCCCTTCTTGCTGACGCAGAACAGCAGATATACCAGGCTGCCCAGGGGCAGCAGGTTGTTGGAGACGATGAAGTCCTCCAGATCCTGAATGGTGGTATTGGCACCGAAGGGCTGGAAGGCGCTCCAGAGGTTGAAGCCCAGCACGCAGGGCATGGACAGCACAATGAGGGCCGCGCCGTTGACCAGGATGGACTTCTTCCGGCTCCAGCCCCAGAGATCCATGGCAAAGGCCAGGATATTCTCAAACACGGCGATGACCGTGGAGAGGGCGGTGAAGGTCATGAACAGGAAGAACAGGGCGCCCCAGATCTGACCGCCGGCCATCTTGTTGAAGACGTTGGGCAGGGTGACGAAGATCAAGCTGGGACCCTGACCGGGGTTGACGCCGAAGGCGAAGCAGGCGGGAAAGATCACAAGCCCCACCAGCAGAGCCACGGAGGTATCCAGCACGCCGATGCTGATGGACTCGCCCATAAGGGACCGGTCCTTGCCGATGTAGCTGCCGAAAATGGCCAGTGCGCCGATGCCGAGGCTCAGGGTGAAGAAGGCCTGGCCCATGGCGGCGTAGATGCTCTCGCCCAGGATCATATCGCCCTCAGCGTTATACATCAGGTTGTGGAAATTGGGGACCAGATAGAACTTCAGGCCCTCGCCGGCGCCCTCCAAGGTGACGCTGCGCACCACCAGCACCAGCATGATGAGGAAGAGGCAGGCCATCATGGCCTTGGTGATCCGCTCCACGCCCTTCTGAAGACCGAGGCTGCAGATACCGAAGCCCAGCAACGTCACCACCAGCATCCAGCCGGTCATGAGGCCCGGGTCGGCCACCACGTCGTTGAACACCTGGCCCACCGCCTCGGTGCCGAGGCCGTTGAACTCCCCGCCGATCATCTTCACCATGTAGATCAGCATCCAGCCGGCCACGGTGGTGTAGAACATCATCAAAAGGTAGTTGCCCGCCATGGCGCCGTAGCTGTACCAGTGCCACTTGGTGCCCTTGGGCTCCAGCACATGGAAGCTGCGGGCGGCGGATTTCTGACTGGCCCGGCCCACGGCAAACTCCATGGCCATGATGGGCAGGCCCATAATCACCAGGAACACCAGGTACACCAGCACAAAGGCGGCGCCGCCGTACTGCCCGACGATGTAGGGGAAGCGCCACACGTTGCCAAGACCGATGGCACATCCCGCGGAAATGAGGATGAACCCCAGGCGGGACGAGAATTTTTCTCTCTCCATGTTCTCTCTCCTTA
>CALXDB010000157.1 GCA_944386955.1 uncultured Oscillospiraceae bacterium | reverse complement strand
GCGGCAGCGGCCGGGCCTCCCGCCTCCGGCCGGAGCGGCACCCGGGGCCGCTCTCTGCCCTTCGAGCGGTGTCCAGTTCACCCGGATCTTGACAAAATATCCTATATCGTGTAAAATTACACTATCCATTCACAAGGAGGCGGTGCGAATGACCCGGGAGGAATTCGTGGCGGAGCTGGATGGCCTCGCGAAGCTGGTGCGCACGGAGTACGGGTTCAGCCAGGAGGTGATGGCCCGGGTGCTGGGCATCTCCAAAAAGACGCTGGTGGAGATTGAAAAGGGGCGGCGCTCCCTGGGCTGGACCGGGGCGGCGGCCCTGTGCGCCATCTTCCCGGACAGTCAGGTGCTCTCCGGTCGCCTGGGGGGCGAGGCCGGGGAGCTGATCCGGGCCCTGGCGTTCCGGGACCTGCGGCCCACCTACCCGAAGACCATGGGCGGCAAGGTGTGGTGGCGCACCGTGGAGACCGTGGGGCCCTATGTCATCCAGCAGAACATCCTCTCCCAGCACTACCGGGCGCTGGACCCGGAGGACGGGCGGGTGTGCTCCTCCTTTGACCTGGAGGCGGTACGGCGGCGGCTGGACCTGCCGCTCCAGCGTCTTCTGCTGGAGCTGGCCCCCTTTGAGACTTTTACTCCAGAGCTGGGACGGATGGTCAGCGGCAGCAGCCGGGCGGGGGAGCTTTTGGGGCGGCTCCAGCGAGAGACCTCCGCTCTGCTCCAGGAGCGGCTGGACACCTACCGTTTCTGGCCCATCTTCCGCCGCTTCCTTCTGTGGGAGCTGGAACAGACCTATAGCGAGGACCAGCGCCGGGCCCTCTTCAACCGGGGCGGGCTGTACTACGAGCTCAACGAGGACTACCGCCGGGCTCTGGCGTGCTACTCCCGGAGCGGCGCGGTGGACAAGGTGTCGGAACTTCTGACCAAAAACGCCGAGCTCCACCCCGGCATGGGCCACTACGACGAGATGGAGCCTTACTACCGGGCCCTGCCGGAGACGGAGATCCGGTCCTCCCCCGCCCTGATGCAGGCCATGAGCATGCTGTGCGCCATCTGCATGGACTACCAGGGCTCCGAGGGCTGGTATCAGGCCCTGCGGGACTTCGCCGACGGCCGGCGTAAGACCGACGCGGCGGCCCGGGAGGCCCGGGGGCGGCTGGCCTGGCTGGACCTGGCTCTTCCCCAGCGCACTGTGGAGAGCATGCCCGAAACCTTTTTCAAGGTTTTTCAGCTCCTCACCCAGCGGGAGATCCGCCTGCCCCCCTTCTCTGTCACCAGCGCCCTGCCCAGCCTCATGAACGGCGGCAAGGACTTCTCCCCCTGGAGCAAAAAGGACGACCTCCTCTACACCGCCCTCCGCCTGCCGGTGGAGACGGTGCTGGGACGGGACGGGGTATGTCTGGCCGACTGCGCCATCGCCGAGAGCAAGTATGAGAAGGGGGAGAACGTGAAGGACCGGATTCTCTCCCTTATATCCAACCTGGAGCGCATCCGCCGCAGCGGCACCCCAGATATTGAGTTCGCCGTGGTGGGTCTGCTGGCCCGGACCCAGGTGGACGCGGGCCGGGCCGCCGACGCCCGGCTGACCCTCACCATTCTGCGGGAGCGGTTCGAGGCCGCCGGGGAGACCCGGTTCTTCCCCAACCTGGACGCCATGCTCTGCCGGGTGGACCTGCGGCTGGGGGACGACGCCGCCGTGGACCGGTGGTACCGGGAGAAGGCCCCCCGGGATCCCCAGCGGCTCAGGGTGATGAAGCGCTACCAGTATCTGACCCAGGCCATGGCGGAGCTGGCCCTGGGGGAGGAGGAGGCCGCCCTTTTGACCCTGGCTCCCCTGCGCCCCTACTGCGAGGCCTGCCGTCGGTATCTGGACGGCATCCACCTGAGCCTTCTCTCCGCCGTCGCCCGGTTCCGCCTGGGAGAGGACCGGTGGCGGGAGGACTGGACAAGTGCCCTGGAGACGGCGGAGTCTTTCCGCTTCCTCCGTCCCATCTCCCAGTACGGCGCAGCGGCCCTGCCTCTGCTGGAGGCCTGTCCCCCCGCCGGAGACGGGGACTTTGCCAAAGCCCTTACCGCCGCCCTCCGGAACCAATCGGCCTGCTACCCCGACTTTCTCCGTCCCCGCCGGGAGATGCGGGGGCCCCTGTCCCCGGCGGAACTGCAGGTGCTGCGGCTCATCTGCGCCGACAAGAGCAATGCGGAGATCAGCGCCCTGCTGGGCATCAAGGTGGCTACGGTGAAAGTCCATGTGAGCCACGTTCTGCAGAAGCTGAACGTCCAGCGCCGCAGCGAGGCCAAATCTGCCGCCCAGCGCCTTCGTCTGGTGTGACCATACTGAGAGGAACAACCATGAGAGAACTGACCATCGACGCCACTCTGGAAAATATCGGCCCTGTTACCGGCTTCGTCAACGAGGCTCTGGAGGGATTGGGCTGTCCGGCCTGGATCCAATACCAGATCGACGTGGCCATCGACGAGCTGTTCGGCAACATCGCCCGGTACGCCTACCGCCCCGGCATCGGTCCCGCTACCGTGACGGTAGAGGTCACCAAGGCCCCTCCGGCGGTGGTGGTTACTTTCGTGGACCAGGGCGTTCCCTACGACCCCCTGGCCCGGGAGGACCCGGACGTGTCCCTGCCCCTGGAGGAGCGGGAGGAGGGGGGCCTTGGCATCTTCCTGGTGAAAAAGACCATGGACGATGTGTCCTATGAGTACCGGGAGGGCCGGAACATCCTGCGGATCAAAAAGCATCTGCCATGAGAGAGGAGAAGGACATGGACCTTTTGACCAGGGCCATTCAGTTTGCCGCCGAAGCCCACGACGGGGCGCGGCGGAAGGGGGACGGCAGTCCCGCGGTGCTCCACGCCATGGAGGCGGCGGCTGTGGCCGCCACCCTCACCGGCGACGAGGAGGTGCTGGCCGCCGCCGTGCTCCACGACACGGTGGAGGACGCCGGGGTGCAGCCGGAGGAGCTCCTCGCCCGGTTCGGCCCCCGGGTGGCCGCCCTGGTGGCGGCGGAGACAGAGAACAAGCGGCGGGATCTGCCCCCCGGCGACACCTGGCGGGTGCGCAAGGAGGAAACCATCGCCCGGCTGCGGGTGGAGGAGGACCCGGGGGCGGCCATTTTGGTGCTGGGGGACAAGCTCTCCAACCTCCGCTCCCTCTCCCGGGCCTGCCGGCAGCGGGGGGAGGCGGTGTGGCTGGACTTCCACCAGCACGACAGCGCCCAGCACCGCTGGTACTACAGCGCCATCGCCGCCGTGCTGGCCCCCCGGCTTGGAGACACACCGGCCTTTCAGGAATATCAGCAGCGGTTCGCGGAGGTCTTCGGCGCCCCGGACCGCCGGGAAGAGGAATAAGAAGGAGGACCCCACTATGGAAGCAACTTTGGAACACGGTGCCCTGACCGTGGCCCTCACCGGCCACATCGACTCCTCCAACGCCCCCGCCGCGGAGGCGGAGCTCATGGCCCTCCGGGACAGGGAGCCCCACGAGGCGATGGTGCTGGATCTCCAGGACCTGACCTACATCTCCAGCGCCGGGCTTCGGATCGTGCTGCGGCTGCGGAAGCTGGAGCCGGCGCTGAAGCTGGTGAACGCCTCGGCGGAGGTATACGAGATTTTGGACATGACCGGCTTTACGGAGATGATGCCGGTGGAGAAGGCCTACCGCACCATCTCCATCGAGGGCTGCGAGGTCATCGGCCGGGGGGCCAACGGCACCGTCTACCGCATCGACCAGGACACGGTGGTGAAGGTCTACCGCAGCCAGGACTGCCTGCCTGACGTGCAGCGGGAGCGGGAGCTGGCCCGGAAGGCCTTCGTCCTGGGCATCCCCACCGCCATCCCCTACGACGTGGTCCGGGTGGGGGACAGCTTCGGCTCCGTCTTTGAGCTTTTGAACTCCCGGTCCTTCTCCAAGCTCATCGCCGCCAACCCCGAGGACATGGACCACTATGTGGGCCTCTATGTGGACCTGATGGAGAAGATCCACGGCACCCACGTGAAGGAGGGGGACCTGCCCAGCATCCGCCCCTTTGCCGACAGCTGCGTCCTCTACGCCAAAAAGGAGCTGCCGGAGGCCCTGGGGGCCAAGGCGGAGGCCCTGGTGAACGCCATCCCCGACACGGACACCATGCTCCACGGGGACTTCCACACCAACAACATCGTCATGCAGAACGACGAGGTGCTGATCCTCGACATGGACACCCTGTGCGTGGGCCATCCCATCTTTGAGCTGGGGTCCATGTACATGGCCTTCGTGGGCTTCGGCGAGCTGGACCCCACGGTGCCCGAGGCCTTTTTGAAGCTGCCCTACGCCACCACCCAGTTGATCTGGGAGAAGGCCCTGCTGCGGTACGCCGGCGGGGACGAAGCCCTGGCCGCCCGGACCGGGGACCGGGCCAGGATCATCTGCTACCTGCGGCTGCTGCGCCGCTCCCTCCGCCGGGGCGGCCGGGAGAACCCGGAGAGCCGGGCCTGGATCGAGCTGTGCCTGGCCCGTCTGACGGAGCTCCTCCCCCGGGTGGACGCCCTGTACGGGTGATCGCTCTTCCCCTATTCTTTCAGATATATATAAGGAGGTCTTTCTCATGACCATTACGAAAGAGGCGGCTGGGACCGCCCTGACTCTGTCCCTCCAGGGACGGCTGGACACCGGCACCGCCCCCCAGCTGGACGCGGCGCTGAAGGAGTCCATGGACGGCGTCACCGATCTGACCCTGGACTTTGCCGGGCTGGAGTACATCTCCTCCGCCGGGCTGCGGGTGCTGCTGTCCGCCCAGAAGGTGATGAAGAAGCAGGGCTCCATGGTGATCCGCCACGTCAACGAGACCATCATGGAGGTCTTTGAGGTCACCGGCTTCAGCGACTTCCTCACCATCCAGTGACCCATGAAGATCGCCTATCTCGGCATCGACCTGCTGCGCTGTGCCCTGGAGGCGGCGCTGGCGGAGGGCTGTGAAGTCCTCCGCCTCTTCTCCTGCGAGACGGACAACGTCACCGAGTTCAACACCGCCGTCCTCTCCGCCGCCCGGGACCGGGGCATCCCCGTCTCCCTGTCCCCCATCACGAAGACCGATCTTGCACAGCTGGCGGCCCAGGGCTGCCAGCTGCTGCTGTGCGCCGGGTACTACCACAAGGTGCCGGTGACCGACGCCTTCCCCATGGTGAACCTCCACCCCGCCCCCCTGCCCCGGTTTCGGGGCGCCTGGCCCATGCCCTGCATGCTGCTGCGGGGCGAGGCGGAGGGGGGCGTGGTGCTGCACAAAATGGCCCGGGACTTCGACGCCGGGGACATCCTCCTGGAGACCTCCTTCCCCCTCTCCCCCGCCGACACCCTAAAGGACTACATGGCGAAGACGGAGGAGGCGGCGCCCGGCCTGGTGTCCCGCCTCATCCGGGAGCTGCCGGCACTGCTGGAGCTCGCCCGGCCCCAGGGGGCGGGGACCTACTGGCCCTGCCCCACAGAGGC
>CALXDB010000156.1 GCA_944386955.1 uncultured Oscillospiraceae bacterium | reverse complement strand
ATCAGCGCCTCTCTCACCTGCATCGGCAACGTAGGACCGGCTCTGGGGGCTCTGGGCCCTAACGGCAATTTTGGCGGCCTGTCGGCCCTCAGCAAGATCGTGCTCAGCGCCAACATGCTGCTGGGGCGGCTGGAGATCATGCCGCTGCTGGTGCTGCTGTTCCCCTCCATGTGGAGAAAATAAGACCAATCTATAAGTAAGTAGGAGTGATACGATGGAAGAAAAACTGCGGGAATACGCCCGGCTTCTGGTAGAGGTGGGCGTCAACATCCAAAAGGGCCAGAACCTGGTGCTGGCCTCTCCGGTGGAGTGCGCACCTTTTGCCCGGATGTGCGCCCGGGCGGCCTACGCCGCCGGCTGCCGGGAGGTTATCATGAACTGGCGGGACGACGTTTTGAGCCGGGAGAAGTTTCTCCGCGCCGCCGACGACGTGTTTGACACGGTGCCGGAATGGAACCGGCATTTCTACAACGACTACGCCCGGGAGGGGGCGGCTTACCTGGCCATTTCCGCCTCAGACCCGGAGAATCTGAAGGGGGTGGACCAGGACCGGATCATCCGCAGTCAGCGCTCCGGCAGCGAAGCCCTGAAGCCCTTCTACCGCCTTCAGATGGCCAACGGCTTCCCCTGGTGCATCGCCTCCATTCCCATCCCCAGCTGGGCAGAAAAGGTGTTCCCCGGCTGTGACGACGCGGTGGATCGGCTGTGGGAGGCGATCTTCCAGTCCGTGCGGATCACCGGGGACGGGAAGGCGGTGGAGCGGTGGCAGGAGCACCTGCGGCTGCTGGAGGCGCGGCGGGACAAGCTCAACGCCCTGCGCTTCGTCTCCCTCCGCTACCGCAACAGTCTGGGGACGGATCTTACCATCCGGCTGCCGGAGGGCCATTTGTGGGCCACCGGCGGCGGGGAGACCCCCGCAGGCCAGAAGTTCATTGCCAACATGCCCACAGAGGAGATCTTTACCGCCCCCCTCAAAACCGGGGTGGACGGGGTTGTGGTGTCCTCCATGCCCCTGTGCCAGGACGGCAACATCATCGACAAGTTCTCCTTCGTGGTGAAGGAGGGGAAGATCGTGGAGGCCCGGGCAGAGGTGGGCCAGGAGGCCCTGGAGGCCGCCATCTCCCTGGACGAGGGGGCCCGCTATTTCGGGGAGGTGGCCCTGGTGCCCTACGACAGCCCCATCTCCAACCAGAAGATCCTGTACTACAACACCCTCTTCGACGAGAACGCTTCCTGCCACCTGGCCTTCGGCGAAGCCTACAACGAGTGCATCCAGGGAGGTCAGAGCATGGATAAGGAGGAGCTGAAGGCCCTGGGCCTCAACGACTCCATTGCCCATGTGGATTTCATGGTGGGCACGGCGGACCTGTCCATCGTGGGCACCACCCACGACGGCCGGGAGGTGCCGGTGTTCGTGGACGGGAACTTTGCCCTCTGAATAGCCTTTCAAAAAAGAGCCCAAAGGGGCTCTTTTTTGTTTTTCCGGGAGAGAAATCTGCCTGCTGCCGTCACCCAACGGCGTGCCGCCGGCGGCAGCCACGATATTTAGATGAAATTCTAAATAATGATTGACATCCGCCGGTCCGTGTGGTATAAAATAATTAGACAAATATCTAAATGAAGGGAGAGACCGCCATGGGCTTTCAGGAGACCTTCAAGGCCCTCAGCGACCCCACCCGCCGGGAGATCCTGCACATCCTCCGGGACGGGGCCAAGACCGCCGGGGAGATCGGCAGCCACTTCACCATGACCGGCGCTACCATGTCTCACCATCTGGCGGTGCTGCGGGAGGCGGGATTGGTCACTGACGACAAGCGGGGGAAGTGGATCTATTACGAATTGAATCTGTCGGTATTGGATGAGATCACCGGTTGGATCGCCGGATTGAGAGGAGAGAGTTCCGATGAAAAGTAAACGAAATATTGTCCTGATGTGGGGCGTCTCCCTGGTGCCGGCCATCATATTGACGGCAATCTATGGGAGGATGCCGGAGACGGTTCCCACCAGCTTCGGCTTTGACGGGACCATCAACGCCTACGGGCCGAAGTACACGCTGTGGATGATGGCAGGGATGGGTCCTCTGCTGGCCCTGCTCTTTCAGTTTATCCCCAGGATCGACCCGCTAAAGCGGAATTATGCAAAATTCCAGAGGTATTATGACACCTTTACCATCGCGCTGGAGCTGTTCCTCCTGGGCCTTGACAGCATGCTGTTCATGGAGATTCTCCGGCCGGGCACCGTGTCCATCGGCCGGGCAGTGACGGTGCTGATTTGTCTGTTGTTTTTGATTATGGGCAACATGATGGGAAAGATCCGGCACAACTACTTCTTCGGCATCCGGACCCCCTGGACCCTGGCGGACCCGGACGTGTGGAACCGCACCCACCGGGCGGGGGGATGGATGTACTTTGTCATCGGGCTGGTGCTGCTGCCCTGCTGCCTGCTGCTGCCGGAAAAGGTGTTTTTCGTCCTCCTCATGGCGGGCGTTCTGGGCTCTACAGCGGCGCTGCTGGTGCTCAGTTACCTGTGGTACCGCGGGAAACATATGGGGAAGTAAATCTGAAAAAGAGGGGAGGGGAGACCCTTCCCTCTTGCCGGCAGGGATTTTTTGGGAAAGGTGTTTACTTTCATAAAGTGAAGTGTTAAAATGTCCATACCAATACAATCAGGAGGTCGCGGTATGGCGCGGATCACGAAGAAGGAGAAGAGCGACGGCCTGTATAAGGCCATCCTCATGCTGAAGACCGAGGAAGAGGTTTACAATTTTTTCCAGGACCTCTGTACCATCACGGAGCTGCGGGCCATGGAGCAGCGGTTCGAGGTGGCGGTGCTTTTGAACAAGGGGATGATCTACAACGATATTTTGGAGCGCACCGGCGCCTCCAGCGCCACCATCAGCCGGGTCAACCGGTCTCTCAGTTTTGGAGCGGGGGGGTACCAGGTGATTTTTGACCGCGTCAAGGAAGAGGAGAAGGCATGAGCAGCTATGAAACGCTGGCAGCCTACTACGACGAGCTGACGGAGGATGTGGAATACCGGCGGCGGGCAGATTTCGTGGAGAGGCTGATGGGCCGCAGCCGGGTCCCGGTGAAGACGGTGCTGGATCTGGCCTGCGGCACTGGGACCATGACAGGCCTTTTTACCCAGCGGGGGTATGAGCTCATTGCCGTGGACGGCAGCGAGGACATGCTGGCCCAGGCCAGAGAGAAGGCGGCGGGTCTCCCGGGGGAGCCTCCCATTTTTCTCCATCAGGACATGCCCCGGCTGGACCTTTACGGCACTGTGGAGGCGGCCATGTGCTGCCTGGACAGCCTCAACTATCTTACCGATCCCAAAGATGTACAGCGGACATTCCAGCGCCTTCGGCTGTTCATCCAGCCGGGGGGCGTGCTGGTGTTTGATGTGAACACGCCGCATAAGCTCCAGGGGTTGGACGGACAGGTGTTTTTGGACGAGCGGGAGGATGTGTACTGTGTGTGGCGCACAGAATACGCTAAGCGCAGCCGAATCTGCAGCTACTACATGGATCTCTTCACCGCCCGGTCCGACGGGACCTGGGAGCGGGATTTTGAGTGCCACCGCCAGCGGGCCTACACCGTGGAGGAGCTGACGGCATGGCTGCGGGAGGCGGGGTTCGTGGATATCCGAACCTATGGCGACTGCCGCCGCCGGGCCCCCCGGGAGGACGAGCAGCGGATCTATTTTTCCGCCATCCGGGGGAAGTAGGGAAACTGTCCCCTCGGTTGCCGGGACCGGCGCTTGTTTTGCCCTCTGACGAGGACGGGCGTCGTTTTGTCGGTACCCGACGGTGTACTGCTTGGTGTTTTGCCTCCGGCGGCCTACTTTTCTCGTCAAAGAAAAGTAGGCAAAAGTTGACTTAGGACCAAGGTCCTAAGAACCCCTTTGGTTCCTACCGAAACTTGGAAGTCAGGGAGGCTCTTTGTTGTTGGTCTGGTATGGGTGACGCCTGTTTGGGTCGTCTTCTGCTTCTGCGCCGCGCGACCGTGCGCTCGTGCGGTGGGTTGACGGTGGACCTTTTAGCCTTCCCCTGGGGGAAGGTGCCTCCGAAGGAGGCGGATGAGGGGAAGGGTATCGAAATCTGCTGTACTTATTCGGAGGCAAGTCCTTTTTCGGCACATCCTTTTTCCTCCGAGTTGGTGCTATGCATGTCGATGGCGTTCCCCTCATCCGTCACGGCTGCGCCGTGCCACCTTCCCCCAGGGGAAGGCAAAGGACGCAGAAGCCCCAACAACCACCAGGGGAGCGCGCTGAAGCGCGGAAACAGGGGAACTCCGACCCCCTTGCAGGGTCAGCCGCATAAAACCACCGAAACAAACGGTACAGATTTTCTATAATAGGTGCAAAGGAGTCCTTAGAACCTTGGTTCTAAGCTGATTTTTGCCTACTTTTGTTCAGCGACAAAAGTAGGCCGCCGGAGGCAAAACACCAAACGAAATGCCGTCGGCTGCCGACAAAAAAGAAAAGGGCCTTCGTCAGCGGTACCAACGGAATCAAACCTCCGAAATACGCTTATGCTAAGCGAATCAACAAGAAAAAAGGAAGAATTACAATGGATCAACTTGTACGCGCCATCACCAGTGACGGCATGGTGCAGGCCGTAGCGGTCAGCACCCGGGATCTGACGGAACGAGCCCGTCAGATCCACACCACCCTTCCGGTGGCCACGGCGGCTCTGGGCCGCACCCTAGCCGCCGCCAGCATGATGGGCAACGCCCTGAAAGATCAGAACGGCAGCGTTACCCTCCAAATCAAGGGCGACGGTCCCTTGGGCACCGTCCTGGCAGTGTCCGACCACCTGGGCAACGTCCGGGGCTACGTCCAGCAGCCCCATGTGGACCTGCCCCTCCGCGCCGACGGCAAGCTGGACGTGGGCGCCGCCGTGGGCCACACGGGCACTCTGACAGTCATGAAGGACCTGGGCATGAAGGAGCCCTACATCGGCAGCGTGGAGCTGCTGGGGGGCGAGATCGCCGAGGATCTGGCCTCCTACTTTGTAGAGAGTGAGCAGATCCCTACCGCCTGCGCGCTGGGGGTGCTGGTGGACCGGGATCAGAGCGTCAAGGCAGCCGGCGGCTATATCATTCAGCTTCTCCCCGGTGCAGGAGAGGACGTCATCAGCCGGGTGGAGGGAGGCGTTCTGGCCGCCGGTCCCGTTACTGCCCTGCTGGCGGAGAACGACGACCCCAAGGCCCTTTTGGCCAAGGTCCTCTCCGATTTTGAGGTGGAGTTTTTGGAGACCGCCCCTATCGGATACCGGTGCTATTGCAGCCGGGACCGGGTAGAGCGGGCCCTTATCAGTTTGGGAAGGAAGGAACTCCAGTCTCTGTTGGAGGAACAGGGAGGGTGTGAATTGACTTGCCAATTTTGTGATAAAATTCACCGATTTTCCCGGGAAGAGCTGGAAAAGCTCATCGAAAAAGTAGGAGAGAAAAAATCCTAAAATTTTTTGCAAAAAACTGTTGACAAACGGGCCGTCTTTGCGTATAATAACCCATGTCGCTCGGGTCAAGCGGTCAGCGCGAAACCCAAGCAACGTGGGAATTCGGGAGCATAGCTCAGCTGGGAGAGCACTTGCCTTACAAGCAAGGGGTCACAGGTTCGAGCCCTGTTGTTCCCACCAA
>CALXDB010000155.1 GCA_944386955.1 uncultured Oscillospiraceae bacterium | reverse complement strand
GGAGCACGCCATGGAGGCCACGGAGTACCTCATGGGCCGGGAGACCGGGGAGCGGGTGGTCGTCATCGGCGGCGGCCTCAGCGGCTGTGAGATCGCCTACGACCTCATTTTGAAGGGGAAGAAGCCGGTGATCGTGGAGATGAAGGGGGACCTGATCCCCGTCCGGGGGGTCTGCCTCGCCAACTCCTCCTTCCTCCGGGAGACCTTCGCTTACCACGAGACCCCGGTGTATCTCAACACCAGCGTCCGGGAGATCCGCCCCGACGGGGTGACCCTCCAGACCAAGGAGGGGAAGCGGGTCTATGTGGACTGCGACGACGTGATCCTCTCCGTAGGATATGACCCCAAGCCCCTGGCCGGGTCCTCCCGCCATGTCCATCTGGTGGGGGACGCCAACGGCGTGGGGAACCTCCGCACCGTCATCTGGCGGGCCTGGGATGTGTGCATGAAGATCTGAGTGGAACGCCCCGCCGGGCACAGCCCGGCGGGGCGGTTTTGGCGGGGGCAATTGCAGGAACGCGGGACAGCTCGGAACGGAAACGGTTACGCGCCCATGAAAAGGCAGCCGCATAGGAAATCAGGGGTTCTTGTTATCCTTTGAGAGAATGAATCCGCCCATAACCAATAGGGGCAGAAGCACTCTGAGCATGAGATATCCGTTTGGGTTGAAACCAATATTTGCGTCGGCGAACAAACCGACAATCCAAGCGAGGACGGTAAACGCAATAGCGCCCTCCCAAAGGGGGTTGACAGGGACCGCCCGCTGCGCTATACTTAGTATTACTAAATAGTAATACTAAGTATATGGGGGTGAAAGGGTGGAGGACCGGTATGTGCGGCAGTTCAAAAAGGGGTCCCTGGAGATGATCCTCCTGTGCCTCATCGCCCAGGGGGAGACCTACGGCTACGAGCTTCTCACCCGGCTCAACAGCGGCGGCGCTTCCGTCTTGGGTTACGCCAGGGAGGGGACGGTATATCCCATTCTCTACCGGCTCCAGGACGCGGGGCTCATTCGGTGCCGTATGGCCCCCTCGGCGGCCAACGGCGGCGCAAAGAAATACTACGCCCTGACGGAGCGGGGCCGGGAGACCCTGGGGGAGCTCATTGCGTTCTGGCGGGCCTATGCCCGCTGCGTGGAGGATTTTATCGGGGAAGTTCCGGGAGAGGAGACGGCGGCATGGAAGAGCAGTATATAAAAGCGGTGGAGCGGGCTCTGGCCCTGCCGCGGAGAAAGCGGCGGGAGGTGCTGGATGACCTTCGGGAGATCTTTGCCTCCGCACGGGAGCACGGAGAGCCGGAGGCGGCGGTGCTGGAGCGGCTGGGCCCGCCGGAGGATTTTGCCTCCGGTGTGGAGGAGCAGCTGGGGGTGGATCGGAGCCGGCTGTTCCGACGGCGGCTGGTCCTGGCCGGCGCCGCCGCGGCGCTGGCCGCTGCCGCCTGGGGCCTTCTGGCATGGATCGGCGCAAGGCGGCTCCCGGAGGGGGTCATCGGCCAGGCCGACGCCATGACTGCCATCCAGGTCCGGGGGGGCCTGGACCCGGCGTGGATTTTGGCCGGGCTGGGGACCGCGGCCATCCTGGCCGCGGCATGGCTGACCGTCCGGGCAGTACGGCGGAGGTGAACGGGATGAAGAGAAGATGGGGCTGGCTCTGCCTCGCTGCGCTGCTCCTGTGCCTGGGGGGCTGCGCCGGGACGGTGGAGGAGCCTGACGGGGAGGAGAGCTGGGTGCTGACGGCGGAGCCGGAATGTGTGGATCAGTGGCCGGAGAACGATCTCACCGCCCTGATCCCCCAGCCCCGGGAGGGGACAGTGGACTATGTGCGGGATTACCTGGACTACGGCCGGTTTGAGATCGTGTGGAAGGATCTCTCCCGGGAGGGGGTGAAGGACTACCTGGCAGACCTGGAGGCGGCGGGCTACCGGGAGACAGCCGCCGCCGAGGAGGATGCCGCCATGGGGATCCTTTTGGAAAAGGACGGGGTGACGCTGAGCCTCTCCGCCTCGGGGACGGCCATGAGCCTCCTCATCACAGCGGCGGACGCTGCGGAGCAATGACAAAAAGGCCGGAGATCGTGAAAAACGATCTCCGGCCTTCGCCGTTATTCCTTTTTGGACGCGGCGTTGAGGGACCACACGGCGCTCTCCACCATGGCGATCACCGCCTCCGTTACCTCCACGCCCAGCTCCTCCAGGCGCTCCGACACATACTGCATCCGCTTCTCTCCGGTGGGGTCTTCCGCCTTCAGCAGCTGCTCCGCCGCCTGGGCGAAGACCTCCGTCAGGGTGAGGACCTGCTCCGCCGTTTCCCGGTCGGTCCGGGCGATGAGCCAGGCCCGGAGCCTGGGGAGCGCCCAGGCTGCAAGGATCGCCGCCGCTGCGGCCAGCAGCCGGACGATAGTCTCCAGAATATCCATTTTCATTCCTCCTTACACGGCCTGGAAGTACTGGCCGATGAGCTCGTGGGGGAGATATTGCAGCACCACGGTGCCGCCTTCTGCCTCGCCGGTCCGGGTACAGAGATAGACCTGCCCGTCCTCCGGGTCCAGATAGTACAGGCCGTAGGTGTATTCCATGCCCCGCACCGCCGGGATGGGGTCGCCGCTGCTGCCGGACTCCTCCCCCTGGATGGCCACCCACAGCGCCGGTACGTTCTCCGGCTCCCAGCCGGTCTGGGAGGTGTGGGGGCTCTGGCAGCGGTACAGCTGCACCCGGTCCCCCAGGGGCCGTCCCACGATCTTCACCTCGCCGTCGCCGCCGTAGGCGGTGTCCGGGGCCCAGACAGGATAGAGACTGGGCATGGTCAGGGCCATCGCGTCCCCGGCCTCCTGGGCTGCCAGCATGGCCGCCCGGCGAAATTCCTGAGCCAATTCCTTACGCATTCGCTTCCCCTCCCATCAGCACGTCAAAGGCCTCGTCCACCGGGTCGGGGTCCGTCACCGTCAGCTCCGGCAGCTCCGGCCAGAGGATCTCCCGGGGGAACCCCTCCTGCCTCTCGATGTCCCGGAGAGCCTGACGGTAAGTCCGCACCGCCGTACGGCTCTCCTCGTCCAGCGGGGCGTCCAGCACCTGGGTCCAATCGGTGTCCCGGAGAAGCTGGTCCCGCTGGGCAAGAGCCGCCGCCGCCAGGGCCTCCTCACTGGGGCCGGGGGGCGGCACATAGGTTCCCGCCTCCATGGCCGTCGCCACCGGATAGGGCTTACCCCGGTCCGCCGTCCGCCGGTCCTGGATTTCCGGGTAATCCGCTGGGGCCGCCGCTCCCAGGGTCGGCGTCACCACGCCGCCGTACTGGGCCACGGTCTCCTCCAAATCCGCCGGGACCACCGCCCAGCCGTCCCGGAGGTAGGGGGCCTCACAGCGGAGGTTGTCGTGCCAGCCGGTGGCGTCCGCCTGGATCTTCATGAGCATGTCAGCCATTTTCCTCCTCCTCTCCGTAGACCTCCACCGTGGCTTCCTCCTGCCAGCTGTTCCCGGCGGTGGTCACATACACCGCCTCCGCCCCCTCCAGCGCGCCGCCGGCCACGGCGACGATCCTCACATGGCCCTGCCGGGGCCGGGGATCCTCCGTGTCCTGAATGAGAAAATCGGCGCCGCACCGGAAAGCCTGTCCCCTTTCCGCCGTGTCGTACACCCGGACGAAGCAGCCTCCCGCCACGTCGGGCAGGGTAAAGGACTCCGTCCTGCCATCCGCCAGGGGAAAGATCTGGTCGATGGCGTCCGTCTTCTGGATCATGATCCGCTGCTGCATAGTGCCTCCTTCCGCCCCGCCGGAGCGGGGCCGTTTTTCAGACCGCCGGGGGAGCGGCGGTCCTAAGTTCGGGCCGATCTTCAGAGGAGATGCACGGACCCGTGCAACACCCCGGCCTTTTCCTTGCTTTTTTTTCAGGGAGGCGTTATACTGGCGTTACTACTACGAAAGGGGGAGGGGAGATGGAGCTGTACCGCCTGCTGGACATCCAACCGGGGATCACCGCCCTCATCGGCAGCGGCGGCAAGTCCACCCTCCTCTCCCTCCTGGCCAAGGAGCTGACGGCGGCGGGGGGGCGGGTCCTCTGCGCCACCACCACCCACATCTTTCCCCCGGAAGGGATGCCCCTGGTCCACAGCGTCGCAGACGCCCGGAAGGCTCTGGCGGCGGGAGGCCCGGTGTGCGTGGGCGCCTGGACAGCGGAGGGAAAGCTGGGGCCGCCCCGGGAGCCTCTGGAGGCCTACCGGGCGGTGTGCTGCTATCTTCTTGTGGAGGCGGATGGTTCCCGGCGGCTTCCCCTGAAAGCCCACGCCCCCTGTGAACCGGTGATCCCTCCGGACACGGTGCGGACCATTTTGGTGGCAGGGGCCTCGGGGCTGTACCGGCCCATCCGGGAGGCGGTCCACCGGCCGGAGCTGTTCTGCCCGCTGGCGGCCTGTTCCCCGGAGGACGCGGCCACACCGGAGCGGGTGGCCCGAGTGATCCGAGCGGAGGGATGGGGGGATCTGGTCCTTATCAATCAGGCCGACGCCGCAAGGGCGGCGGCCTTGGAGCTGGCGGCCCTGGTGGGGAAACCTGCCGTGGTGGCCGCATTGAATAAAGGAGAGTGGAACCATGTTGGTTGTGATACGGGGCGCCGGTGACATTGCCACCGGCATTGCTCTTCGTCTGTGGCGCAGCGGCATACAATGTGTCCTGTGCGAGATCGAGGCTCCCACCGCCATCCGGCGGACGGTGGCCTTTTCCGACGCCGTCCGCCGGGGGGAGACCCAGGTGGAGGACGTCATTGCCCGCCGAGCGGCAGACAGCGGGGAGGCCCTACGGCTTTTGGCGGAGGGGATCGTGCCGGTGCTGGTGGACCGGTCGGCCGCCTGCAAGGCGGAATTGCGGCCTGACGCCCTGGTGGACGCCATCCTGGCCAAGCGGAACCTGGGTACCAAGATCACCGACGCCCCGGTGGTGGTGGCGGTGGGGCCCGGCTTCACTGCGGGCGTGGACTGCCACGCGGTGGTGGAGACCATGCGGGGCCACACCCTGGGCCGGGTATACACCACCGGCTCCGCCCTGCCCAACACCAACATTCCCGGCCTCATCGGCGGCTTTGCCGGGGAGCGGGTGCTCCGGGCTCCGGCGGATGGAATTTTCCGTCAGGCGCTGGAAATCGGGGTCCAGGTGAAGGCGGGAGACGCGGCGGGCTATGTGGGGAACCTCCCCATGGTCTGCCAGATCGACGGAGTCCTCCGGGGCATCCTCCCCGACGGCACCCCGGTGCGCAAGGGGATGAAGTCCGGGGATGTGGACCCCCGGTGCGAGGAGTTCCACTGCTACACCGCCAGCGACAAGGCATTGGCGGTGGGCGGCGGGGTGCTGGAGGCTGTGCTCCAGCTCACCGGCGCCCTGCGGGAGAGGCGGTGAGGCCGTGGCGGGGATTTTGATTGAGCGGGGCGGCTATCTCCGGGAGATCCTCCGCCTGCTGGGGGCCAGGGACTGGGACTGCCAGTGGCTCATCACCGGCCTGGAGTGCTATGCCACCTGCGGCTGGGAGGGGGCGGAGAAGTGGGGGCAGGAGACCCTGCTCCTCTCCAACGAGGTCCTTCTCCATGACGTAGAGGCCCGGGATATGCAGTTTGTGTGGGGCATCTTCTCCGCCATCCCCAGCGGGTATTCCCGGGAGGAGATCTTCTCCCACCCCCTGCCGGATTTCTGGGAGGAGGACGGCCGCAGCGTCTGCCTCCGG
>CALXDB010000154.1 GCA_944386955.1 uncultured Oscillospiraceae bacterium | reverse complement strand
ATCCTCAAACTCCAGGGAGCACAGGCTGTGGGTGATGCCCTCCAGGGCGTCCTCGATGGGGTGGGCAAAGTCGTACATGGGGTAGATGCACCACTTGTCCCCCTGGCGGTGGTGATGGGCGTGGTTGATGCGGTAGATCACCGGGTCACGCATATTGAAGTTGCCGCTGGCGGGGTCGATCTTGGCCCGGAGGGTCATGGACCCGTCGGGGAACTCCCCCGCCCGCATCCGGCGGAAGAGGTCCAGGCTCTCCTCCACAGGGCGGTCCCGGTAGGGGCACTGGGCGGGGCAGTTCACGTCGCCCCGCATCTCCCGCATCTGCTCCGGGGTCAGCTCGCAGACGTAGGCCAGGCCCTTCTTGATAAGGCCCTCGGCGCACTCGTACATCTTTTCAAAGTAGTCGCTGGCGTAGAAGAACCGGTCGCCCCAGTCGAAGCCCAGCCAGTGGATGTCCTCCTGGATGGCCTCCACATACTCCACGTCCTCCTTGGAGGGGTTGGTGTCGTCCATGCGGAGGTTGCACAGGCCGCCGTACTTCTCGGCAGTGCCGAAATCGATCACCAGGGCCTTGCAGTGGCCGATATGCAGGTAGCCGTTGGGCTCCGGCGGAAAGCGGGTGTGGACGGTCATGCCCTGGAACTGACCACCCTCTGCGATGTCCTCGTCGATAAACTGATGGATAAAGTTTTTGCTCTCAGACTCCTCGGTCAGGGGGGTCTTTTTCTCCTCGGCCATGATCTCACACTCCTCGTCGTTGTTTTTTTGCATAAAAAGAGGTCGCACCTATTATATAGAACGTCGAAAGAAAACGCAAGGGCTCCCATCCAGTTTTTCCCGGAAATCCCGGATTCTTTCAGGAATTTTCCTCCTCCCCCAGAAATTCCGCCCGGGTATAGAGGAGATTCAGAGCCTCCAGCATGGCGTTGGGGGTCATATGGAGAGGGAAATTCAGCTTTTGCAGGAGAGCCTCCCGCCGCTCCCGGCTCCCCGCCCCGATGAGGCCCAGGTCCATAAGGTCCGCCTTGGTGATGGGGCGGCGTTCCTCCCGCGGGGCCTCCTCCTCACCCAGGAAGGTGGCGCCGCAGCGCTCCAGGGCGGTGAGGAGCACCTGGGGCGGCATGCCCTCCACCCCCAGCTTTCCCTCCTTCCCCGGGGCCCGCTTGCGCCGCTCCTTGCCGGGGACGTCGGGGATGTAGGCCTGCTTCAGCTGCTCCGGGGGCAGGATGGACTTGAGGTAGTTTCGGATGACGAAGCCGGCCCCGTCGCTGTCGGTGAGGACGATGATTCCCCGCTCCGCTCCTAAGCGGCGGAGAAGGGCTGCCTTCTCCTTGTCCTTAAAGATCCCGAAGCCGCCGGTCTCCAAAATCGCGGCGTCCACCACCTGGGAGAGGGTGTTTTTGTCATAGCGGCCCTCCACCACGATGACCTCTTTGACCCGCCGCTTCACCGCTTCGCCCCCTGGGCCAGCTCCATGAGGAACAGCTTCAGCTCTGCCTCGCTGTCCGCCCCGGTGACGCTCTTCATCCGGAGATCCAGCTCCCGGCACCGCTCCACCGCATCGGCGGTCCAGCCGGTGGACACCTTCCGGGCGGCCTCCAGCAGGAGCTTCGCCGGATAGTCCGACCGCATGCCCCATTGCTCCATGAGCCAGAACTTGTCCTTTCCGTTGTCGATGGCCAGCCGGGCGGTGTAGAGCTTCCGAAGCTCCTTCCCCAGCACCGCCAGCAGCATGATGGGGTCCTCCTGGAGCTTTAAGAGGGTCCCCAGGATCTCCGCCGCCTGATCGTAGTCCCGGCGGGAGATGGCGGCAGTCATGTCGAAGACCCGGGCCTCCAGGATGGGGGCGGCCACGGCGTCGATGTCCGCCTTGGTGATGATGCCCCCCTTGGCGTAGGCGGAGACCTTCTCGATCTCCGGGATGAGGCCGTTCATGAGGCTGCCGCAGGTGAAGATCAGGTGCTCCGCCGTCTGGGCGTCCAGGGTCTTGCCGTTGGCCCGGAACCGCCGGGCGATCCAGTTGAGCAGGTCGCTGCGGCTCTGGGTCTCGAATTTTACCGCGCTGACGTGGGAATCCATGGCCTTGCAGAGGGCCTTCATGGTGCGGTTGGGCTTGTACTCCACCTGGTCGTAGACGAAGATGAGGCAGCAGTAGTCGGGCAGATCCTCCAGAAGGGCGATGAACGCCTTCCGCTGGGCCTCCGGCAGCTTGAAGATGTCCAGATCCGTCACCTGGACCACCGTCCGCTCCGCCATCATGGGCATGGCCTCCACCTGCTCGGCGAGGGTCTCTATCTCCAGACCCTTCCCCTCCAGGCGGTGGTAGTTGAACTCCTCAAACCCGGCGGGCACCAGCTTTTTCACCACCTGGCTGAGGTAGTACTCCCGGAGGTAGGTCTCCTCCCCCCAGAAGACGTAGGCCGTCCCCAAGGTCCCCGCCGAGAGGTCCTTTTTCAGCTGTGCGTATGCCTTGTTCTCTGCCATAGGTCGTTCTCCTCGCTTTTATCGTACCAGAATGGACAGATCCCCCTGGAGGTCCGTCCGATAGACCGTCATGTCCCGGCGGACCAGCCGCTGGAGGGTCTCGTTGGTGGGGTGGCCGTAGCTGTTGCGGCCCACGCTGATGATCCCCACCTCCGGCGTCAGCGCGTCCAGAAAGTCCTCTCCGCAGGAGGTGCGGGAGCCGTGGTGGCCCACCACCAGCACCTCCAGGTCCGGGAGGTCTGCATGGGCCAGGAGGGCCTCCTCGCTCTCCCGGTTCATGTCCCCGGTAAGGAGGAGGTCAAACTCCCCCGCCGTGGAGAGGACCGACAGCCCCTCCTCGTTGCTGCTGCCGTCCCCCACCGGGGCGAAGACGGTGAGGGTCCCATCCCCAAGAGACAGGGTCTCGTCCGCCGTCACATACCGGAGGGAGGCGCCGTATTCCTCCGCCAATTCCAGGATCCTGCTGTGGGCCTCCCCGTCTCCCTCTCCCGGGAGTGGGGCCAGAATCTCGGCCACGTCCATCCGGGCCAGGAGTACCTCCAGGCCGTTGACGTGGTCGTCGTGGTAGTGGGTCAGGATCACATGATCCAGATGGTAGTAGCCCCAGGTGTTCAGCGCATCGGCGGCCTCGCCCCCGGCGTCGATGTAGCTGTTGGCACTGCCGCAGTCCACCACGACCGCCTCCCCGCCTGCGGCCAGCAGGGCACAAGCCCCTTGGCCCACGTCAATAACGGCGGCATGGAGCGCGGCCCCCTGCCGCTCCCGGATGGGGAGCAGGGCTGTCGTCAGGAGAGTCAGCGCCGAGAGGACGGCAGCCATGGCGTACTTCCGCTGGTCCTTCGGGGTCAGGCGGCAGTAGAGGAGGATGCAGAGGAGGAAGGCCAGCCACAAGAGAAGGTAGGGGTTGTCAAAATACAGGGCGTGGCCGGGGACTTTTGCCGCCAGACGGCACACCCCCAGCACATAGGCGCTGCCGATCTCCCCGACAAGGGAAACCACTTGCCCCAGCGGATGCCACAGGGCGCCCAGCCCCACCGCCGCCAGGCCGGAGACGAAGACAATGGTCACCATCCACAGCGTCAGCACGTTGGTGAGGGGCGCGATGAGAGGGAGGGTATTGAAGTAGAGGGCCGTCAGGGGCAGGGTGAAAGCGGTGGCCCCCAGACTGGCGGCGGCGGTGTTCACCGCCCACCGGAGGAACCTGTTCCTCATCCGGGGCAGCCGCCGGAGGATCCGTGGCGTCACCAGGATGAGGCCCGCCATGGCGGCAAAGGACAGCTGGAGCCCCGCCCCGGTGATGGCCATGGGGTTCTGGACCGTCAGCAGCAGAAGGGCGAAGGACAGGGAGGTGATGGGGTCGTTTTCCCGTCCCAAAAGGGGCCCTAAGAGCAGCATGGTCAGCATCACCGTGGAGCGGACCATGGAGGCGGGACAGCCCACCGCCAGGGTGTACAAAATCAGGGCCGGAATGGCCAGGGCGGCCAGAAGCCGCCGCCGGTGGTGTCCGGTGAAGGCGGCGAGGAAGCCCAGCAGGAAGCCGCAGTGCATGCCGCTCACTGCCGTGGCGTGGTAGATCCCCGCCTCGCTGAGATCGCTCTCCCGGCCCTCCCCGAGACCAGACCGATCTCCCAGGAGGATGGCACAGAGAAATGCCGCGCCGTCTGCACTGTAAAGGGAATCCACCTGCGCCTTGACAGCCTCCGCCAGACGCTGGGGGAAGTACCGCCAGCTGTCCTGCTCCGCCTGCTCCACCGTCAGATCCCCGCCGGGATAGAGCATGAGACCCACCCCCTTGGCGGTGAACACGGTGACCCGCTCGCCGCCGATCACCGAGGCGTCGGCCACGGTCATCTCCCCGGAGACCCGGTCCCCGGGCCGGAGGTCCAGCAGCTCCTCCCCGCCGTAGAGCATGGCGGAGACGCCGCCAGTCTCCGCAGGGATCCGCCAGCGGCCGGAGGCGGGCTCGGCGTAGTCGGTGACGGCGGCGGTAACTGTCCGGTCCTCCTCGCCCACCAGCGCTGCCACCCGGCTCTGGACTGTCCGGGTGTAGAGACTGTTGTAGAAGCAGGAGAGGGCCATAGCGGCGGTGAGAAGCGCAGCCGCCCGCCGCCGCCGTCCTTGAAGGAGAAAACTGAGAAGAAAGAGGAACCCCGCCAGTCCCCCGGCCCACGCCATGGAGGCGGGAGTCAGGAGATACTGGCACAGGGCGCAGCCGGCGGCGTAGGACAGGGAAACCATGGCCAGCTTCCGCATGGAACCGTCCCTCCCTCCCCGCCAAGGCGTTCTTCCGATCCTGTTTATCATACCACACCGGCGGCGGCCTTGACAATGCGGCGGCAGGATTTTCCTTGGGAATCCCGCCGCCGCAAAAAGGCGCCCGCCTGTCGGGTGCCTTTTACTCTGTCTATGTTTTTTCCTTTACACCATCTTTTCCAGCAATGGATAGAGGACTCCGCCCAGGACGCCGCAGCCCAGCATCACATAGATGGGGTCCGGCTTCCATTTCCGCAAAACCAGGAAAGCCGCCAGAAACAGCAGGGCTCCCACCCAGTTGATCCCGTCCGCTCCCTGGAGGGCCAGGGTCAGAATGGACAGCCCCGCCGAGGCAATGAGGGCCACGATGGCGGGCCGCAGGCCCTTCAAGGTCCCCTGGATGTAGGAGAGGTTCTGGTAGCGGAAGTAGAGCCAGGCCAGAAGGGACACGATGAGGCAGGAGGGCAGGATGCAGCCGAAAGTGGCCACAAAGGCCCCCAGGGTGCCGCCGATGCGGGTGCCCACAAAGGTGGAGGAGTTGACGGCGATGGGGCCGGGGGTCATCTCCGAGATGGTAATGAGGTCCGTGAACTCCGCCATGGTGAGCCAGCCGTGGCGGTCCACCACCTGGGCCTGGATGAGGGGCATGGCCGCCATGCCGCCGCCGAAGCTGAGAAGGCCGATCTGGAAAAAGCTGAGGAACAAGTCGAGGTAGCTCATGCCATCTCCCCCTTTCGATGCAGCACGAAGGTACGGCCCACCCCGAAGAGGGCGCAGGCCAGAATGATCCACAGCACGTTCACCGAGAAGAACCAGGAGGCGGAGAAGGCCGCCAGCATCACCAGGATGCCCAGCGCCCGGGTCTCCCTGTACACCGTGCCGCAGAGGTTCACCGTCACGTCGGCGATCACCGCCGCCACGCCGGACTGCATCCCCCGCAGCACCGCCGCCACGATGACATTGTCCCGGAAGGCGGTATAGCACAGGGAGATGACGGAGATGCTGACGA
>CALXDB010000153.1 GCA_944386955.1 uncultured Oscillospiraceae bacterium | reverse complement strand
AGCATAAAATAACAAACGCGAAAACGAAGCAGGAGCGAGGCAAGGATGTCTCGCTCTTTGCTTTACATAGGCCGTATCTTTGATTAAGTCTGTACTTTCTGATAAAAAGAGAGTGTAGATACGGAAACTGCACGTTATCAGGAAAGGAAGGTCAAAGATGGCGAAAATGAAAACAGAGGTTCCGCAGTACGGAACCATTATGCAAAAAGGAATCCAGTATTACAGAACCCGGATCATGGACGCAGATGGCAAGCAGGTGAGTTTGTATGCTGCTACTTGCGAAGAATTATATGAGAAGCAATTAGAAGCGCGGCGACAGGTGGAGGAGATCATCTTTCGTCGGCAGCATCCGACAGTGGCCGAGTATTGTCAGAAGTGGCTGCTGATGCAGTCGGCAAAGGTATCTGCTTCTACATTGAGAGGATATACTGCTGACATGAAGAACTATATCATTAAGCCTTTGGGTGAGATGTATATGGAAGAAGTGACCGCAGATGATATTCGGCTGGCGCTTGTACCGCTGTCAAAAAAATCGGAGGGGTTATACAGCACAGTAAATATGCTTCTCAAGTGTATTTTCTACTCGGCAGAGCGCAGCCAGATACTTGAGCATAACCCCTGTGTAGGAATATCGGGAAAGGGCGGAAAGCCAGCGAAAAAGAGGGAGGCATTGACAGATCAGCAGGTAGAAGTGCTTCTGGATACGGTCAGGGAGCTTCCTCCCTACTTGTTCATTATGCTTGGATTGTATTCCGGTCTGCGCCGGGAAGAAATCCTTGCGCTGCAATGGGACTGTGTATTCCTGGACGAGTCTACTCCCTATATCTCGGTAAGGCGAGCATGGCGCACGGAACATAACAGACCCGTGATTTCCACTGTTCTAAAGACCAAGGCGGCTAAAAGGGATATTCCGATTCCCAAGTGCTTGGTGGACTGCCTGCGTGAAGCCAAAACAGCATCAAAGTCGGACTATGTGATTTCGGATAGCGAAGGACAGCCGTTAGCTGCATCGCAATTTCAAAGGGTATGGCAGTATGTAGTTGTTCGGTCTACCAAGCCGCGCAACTACTATAAGTATGTGAATGGGCAGAGCATCAAGTACACGGTTACACCAACGCTGGGCATGACACAGAGGAATCAACCCAAAATCAAATATACGCTGGATTTTGATGTGACCCCACACCAGCTCCGGCACACATACATCACGAACCTGCTTTATGCCGGAGTTGATCCCAAGACGGTTCAGTATCTTGCAGGACATGAAAACAGCAAAACAACTATGGACATCTATGCTAAGGTCAAGTATAATAAGCCAGAGGAGTTGTTCAGTGTAGTAAACGGTGCTTTTCATCAGAACGCTGCTGATTGAAAAACAGCCATTTTCCGTGGTTACCACATAGGATAACTGAACAGCGAAAAGTCCGGAAAAGCCCGAAATACCAAGGAAAAACGGCTCAAAAACGAGCGCAGTACGGCCTGAAGGCCGCTCGCCGGGCTCCCCAGTTCTCCAAGCGCTGACCTTTTTATCAGGCTTATGCAAAACAGCCGGTCCTTTTGGACCGGCTGTTTTTCTGTTCTTTTTGCACACCGGACAGTTCATCAGGGGTGCCAAGAGGCCCGATCCCTTTCGCGGGGACCGGGCCTCTTTCATCGTGGGTTCATTACGCGGGCTTGAAGTTGTGGGCCTCCTGGAGCACCATGTCCTTCACCTTCATGAGGCGGGTGATGTTGCCGCGCTCGTTCTCGTCCAGCTTCATGGTGATATACTTGATCTTCTCCTGCATCTCGGGGATCATCACATATTCCAGAGCGTTGACCCGACGGCGGGTCTTCTCGATGTCCTCCGCCAAAAGCTGCATGGTCTTCTCCACCTCAGCAAGCTCCAGCATGTCCTGGAACACCCGGTTCAGGGCGTCCACTGCCGCGTCCAGCTCGCCGCTGGTCTGGGCGAAGCCGTAGGGGTAGACCTCCGTGGGGTCCTCATTGCGGGTGTGGAATTCATACACCGGCACATTGACGCTCATCACGTTCTTGAACTTCATGTCCAGCTCCACGCTCTGCTTGGGGTACAAGAGGGCCTGCTCCAGCATCTCCGGGCCCATGATGGCCGAGGCCACCGTGAAGGCGGCGTTGGCCTCCTCGAGGCCTTTCTCCACCTTGGCACGCAGCTCCCGGTTCTTCCGGACGATCTCCAGAAACTGCTTCATCAGCTCGTCCCGCTTGTCCTTCAAAAGCTTGTGGCCCCGGGTGGCCGTCTTCAGACGGCCCTTCAGCCGGGTCAGCTCCATTCTGGTGGGGTTGATGGTGGCTGTCGCCATAGGTTCACCTCCCTTTTCCGTGGGCTATGGCCGCCATCAGTTCTCCTTGATGGGCCAGTACTTGTCAATCATATCCTGCTTGATGCGCTTCAGCTCGCTCTTGGGCAGGATGCTCAGCAGCTCCCAACCCAGGTTGAGGGTCTCCTCGATGGAGCGGTTCTCCTCGAAGCCCTGTGAGACATAGCGCTTTTCAAACTCGTCGGCAAACTTGGCGTACAGAAGGTCCGTGGGGCTCAGAGCCGCCTCGCCCAGAATGGTCATCAGCTCCTTGGCTTCCTTACCGGAGGCGTAAGCCGCGAACAGCTGGTTCATGGTGGAGGCGTGGTCCTCGCGGGTCTTGCCCACGCCCACGCCCTTGTCCTTCAGACGGCTCAGGGAGGGCAGCACGTCCACCGGGGGCAGGATGCCCTTGCGGTAGAGGTCGCGGGAGAGGATGATCTGACCCTCGGTGATATAGCCGGTCAGGTCGGGGATGGGGTGGGTCTTGTCGTCCTCGGGCATGGTGAGGATGGGGATCATGGTGATGGACCCCTCCTTGCCCAGCTGACGGCCGGCGCGCTCGTAGATGGTGGCCAGGTTGGTGTAGAGGTAGCCGGGGTAGCCGCGGCGTCCCGGGACCTCCTTCTTGGCGGCAGAGACCTCACGGAGGGCCTCGGCGTAGTTGGTGATATCGGTCAGGATGACCAGCACATGCATGCCCTTCTCAAAGGCCAGATACTCGGCGGCGGTGAGGGCCATGCGGGGGGTGGCGATACGCTCGACGGCGGGGTCGTTGGCAAGGTTCGTGAACAGGACGGTACGGTCGATGGCGCCGGTGCGCTTGAACTCGTTGACGAAGTACTCGGCCTCTTCAAAGGTGATGCCGATGGCGGCGAACACCACGGCGAAGTTGGCCTCGCCGCCCAGCACCTTGGCCTGGCGGGCGATCTGGGCCGCCAGCTGGGCGTGGGGCAGACCGGAGCCGGAGAAGATGGGCAGCTTCTGGCCGCGGACCAGGGTGTTCAGACCGTCGATGGTGGAAACGCCGGTCTGGATGAACTCGTTGGGGTAGTCACGGGCGGCGGGATTCATGGGCAGACCGTTGATGTCCCGGTACTCCTCGGCCAGGATGGCGGGGCCATCGTCGATGGGCTGGCCCATGCCGTTGAACACGCGGCCCAGCATGTCGCCGCTGACGCCCAGCTGCAGGGGGTGGCCCAGGAAACGGATCTTGGAGTCCCGGAGGTTGATGCCGGCGCTGCTCTCGAACAGCTGCACCACGGCCTTGTCGCCGTCCACCTCCAGCACTTGGCAGCGGCGGACGGAGCCGTCAGCCAGCTCGATCTCACCCAGCTCGTCGTAGGTGACGCCTTCCACCATCTCCACCACCATCAGAGGTCCGGAGATCTCATGAATGGTACGATATTCCTTCATCATTCGTCCTCACCGCCTTTCTCTGCGATAGCGGCGATCTCGCGCTCCATCGCCTGGGCGATGGCGGCGTACTCCGCCTCATACTTGTCGGCCTCCACGAACTTGGCCCGGCCGATCTGCTCTCTGGCGGGGATGGCGAAGAGGGCCTGGAGGTCCGCGCCCTTGGCCACGGCGGCCCGGGCCAGCTTGTCATAGTCAAGAATCAGGGCCAGCAGGCGCTCCTGCCGGTCAAAGCTGGAGTAGGAGTCCACATCCATGAAGGCGTTCTGCTGGAGGAAGTCCTCGCGGACCATCTTGGCGGTCTCCAGGGTCAGCTGATCGTTGGGACCCAGGGAGTCCTTACCCACCAGCTTGACGATCTCGTCCAGCTCCGCCTCCTCCTGGAGGATGCTCATGGCCTTGTTCCGGTTCTCCATGAAGGCGGGGCCGTAGTGCTCGTCGAACCAGGGCTTCATGGTGTCGAGATAGAGGCTGTAGGAGTTCAGCCAGTTGATGGCGGGGAAGTGGCGGCGGTAGGCCAGGGAGGCGTCCAGGGACCAGAACACCTTGACGATGCGCATGGTGCCCTGAGACACCGGCTCGGACAGGTCGCCGCCGGGAGGGGACACGGCGCCCACGGCGGTGAGGGAGCCGGTGCGGTCCTCGGTGCCCATGCACTGCACCACGCCGGCCCGCTCATAGAACTGAGCCAGACGGGAGGCCAGGTACGCGGGGTAGCCCTCTTCGCCGGGCATCTCTTCGAGGCGGCCGGACATCTCACGGAGGGCCTCGGCCCAGCGGGAGGTGGAGTCGGCGATGACGGCCACGGCGTAGCCCATATCGCGGAAGTACTCGGCGATGGTGATGCCGGTGTACACGGAGGCCTCACGGGCGGCCACGGGCATGTCGGAGGTATTGGCAATGAGGACGGTACGCTTCATCAGCGTCTCGCCGGTGCGGGGGTCGGTAAGCTCGGGGAACTCCCGGAGCACGTCGGTCATCTCGTTGCCGCGCTCGCCGCAGCCCACATACACCACGATGTCCACGTCGGACCACTTGGCCAGCTGGTGCTGGACCACGGTCTTTCCGGAGCCGAAGGGTCCGGGGACGGCGGCGGTGCCGCCCTTGGCGATGGGGAACATGGTGTCGATGATCCGCTGGCCGGACTGGAGGGGGGCCACGGGATTGTATTTCTTCTTATAGGGCCGGCCGATCCGGACAGGCCACTTCTGGACCATGGTGAGCTCCTTCAGCTCGCCCTTGTCGGTGCGGACCTTGGCGATGACCTCGTCGACGATGTAGTCGCCGGGCTGAATGGCCCACTCCACGGTACCGGTGATGCCGTTGGGGACCATGATCTTGTGGAGCACCACGCTGGTCTCGGGGACGGTGCCCAGGACGTCGCCGCCGGTGACGGCGTCGCCCACCTTGGCCACGGGGGTGTAGGCCCACTTCTTCTCACGGGTGAGGGCGGGGACCTCCACGCCGCGGGCCAGGTTGGAGCCGATCTTCTTGACGATCTCCTCCAGGGGGCGCTGGATACCGTCGTAGATGTTCTCGATGATGCCGGGGCCCAGCTCCACGCTGAGGGGGGCGCCGGTGGAGACCACGGCGGCGCCGGGGCCGAGGCCGGAGGTCTCTTCATAGACCTGGATGGAGGCCTGGTCGCCGGTCATATTCAGGATCTCTCCGATGAGCCGCTGCTCGCCCACGCGGACCACGTCGGCCATGTTGGCGTCGGCCATACCGTCGGCGACCACCAGAGGTCCGGAAACCTTAATGATCTTGCCTTGACTCAAGCTTTTCACTGCCTTTCTTCGTATAGTGAGGGGCACGGAACAGAACAGGAACCGTTCCCCGCCCAAATCCCCCGCCGGGGGGCCAGGGGGCGCGGCCCCCGGTTCTTTCGCCGGAGGCGAAAGAAGAAAATGGAATCATTTTTCCAAGGACACCCCCCAGGGGGCCTTCTCTTGCCCCTGCGGGGCAATTCACCTTGTGCGCCTTGGAAAAATACGTTGACCCCAGCTGCCCTGGGCGGCGTCACCAGTCCGCAGACTGGTGGTGGGGGAGGTCGAGGGG
>CALXDB010000152.1 GCA_944386955.1 uncultured Oscillospiraceae bacterium | reverse complement strand
GGGGGCTATAAGATCTTCCTGGACGGCTCTCCCCAGGGCCGCACCGCCTGGATGCGCCGTCCCTACGAGGGGGAGGGGGACTACCGGGGGTACCCCACATTGACGGACCAGCAGGTCACCGATGCCCTCCGTCACGCCGCGAAAAACGGGATGCAGCTGCTGGCCCACTGCAACGGGGACGCGGCGGCGGAGCAGCTGCTGCGGTGTGCCGCCGCCCTCCGGGCGGAGGGGACGGATCTCCGGCCCCTGCGGCCGGTACTGGTCCACGGACAGCTGCTGGGTGTGGACCAGCTGGACGCTGTAAAGGAATTAGGCTTTATGGTGTCTTTCTTCCCGGCCCACGTCTTTCACTGGGGGGACGTACACCTTCGGAACTTCGGATGGGAGCGGGGGAGCCGCATCAGCCCGGCGGCGTCGGCGCTGGAACGGGGGATCCCCTTCACCTTCCACCAGGACACCCCGGTGCTGCCGCCGGACATGCTGGAGACGGTGTGGTGTGCGGTGGTCCGGCGGACCAGGGACGGGGCGGCGCTGGCGGAGGGGATTGCCCCCGCCGACGCCCTGGCAGCGGTGACCCGGACAGCGGCATGGCAGTATTTTGAGGAGGGGGAGAAGGGGATCATTGCCCCGGGGAGGCGGGCGGACTTTGTGATTCGACACCTAGACCCCCTGCCGGCCCCGCCGGAGGCCCTCCGGTAGATCCGGGTGGAGACGACGGTCAAGGACGGGGCGGCGCTGTACGGCGCCATGTAGGAGAAAAGGAAAGACGCGGCGGGCTGAGAGCTCCGCCGCGTCTTTTTGGGATATGGGATTCAAATGTACTGCTGACTGTTCACGTCGATGATGCCCCGGGTGGTGAGGCGCAGGGTGGGGATCACCGGCAGGGCCATGAAGCTGAGGGTCATGAAGGGGTCGATCCCCGGGTTGACTCCCTGGCGGAAGGCCGCCTCCTTGGCCGCCTCCAGATCCCGGTTCACATGCTCCAGGGTGTCCTCGCTCATGATCCCGGCGATGGCCAGCACCACCTCTCCGGCGCAGCCTCCGTCCTTCCACACCACGATGCCGCCCCGGCTCTGGACCACCCGGTTCACCGCGTCGGCCATGGACTGCTCATCCGCCCCCACCACGATGATGTTGTGGGAGTCGTGGGAGATGCTGGTGGCCACCGCGCCCTCCTTCAGGCCGTAGCCCTGGATATAGCCGATGCCGATGTGGCGGGTGTTCTTGTGCCGCTCGATGACGGCGATCTTCAGGATGTCCTTCCCCAGGTCAATGCCGGTGGCATAGCCCTTGTCCTCGGTGATGATCTCCCCGTCTACCAGGCCGATGACGCCTCTGGGCCGGGACTCCTGGAAGTCCTGGGCGGTGAGGGGGCTCACCCGGAAGGTATCCAGAGCCCGGCGGGCCAGATTGGGGTCCACCTGGGATGCTTCGAAGTCCCGCAGAGCGCCGTCGCTGTACATCAGCTGACCCAGCTTGAATACCTTCTCGATGGTGAAATCCTGGAAGCTGTCGATGACCACGATGTCCGCCAGATAGCCCGGCGCGATGGCGCCGCGGTTGTTGAGGAGGAAGTACCGGGCGGCGTTGAGACAGGCGACTTTCACCGCCAGAATGGGGTCCACCCCCGCCTGGATGGCATTTTTCACCAGATAGTCGATGTGGCCTTTTTCCAGAAGATCGCTGGGGTGTTTGTCGTCGCAGCAGAACATGCACCGGTCGGCGTACTGGGGGGTAAGGAGGGGCAGCAGGGCCTCCAGGTTCCGGGCGGCGGTGCCCTCCCGGATCATGATGTACTGCCCCAGCTCCAGCTTGGCCATGGCGTCCTCGATGGTGTAGCACTCGTGGTCGGAGTAGACGCCGGAGGCCACATAGGCGTTGAGGTCGTAGCCGGTGATGCCGGGGGCGTGACCGTCGATTTTTTTATGGTGGGCTTGGGCGGCAGCGATCTTCTCCAGCACCTGGCTGTCCGCTGCCACTGCCCCCACATAGTTCATCATCTCCGCCAGACCCTGGACCCGGGGGTGCTCGTAGAAGGAGTCGATGGAGCGGTAGTCCAGCACCGCACCGCTCTCGTCCATGGGGGTGGCAGGTACACAGGAAGGCAGCATGAACCGCACGTCCACCGGCAGATCCTCGGTAGCCTGGAGCATGTACTCGATGCCGTCGGTACCCATGACGTTGGCGATCTCATGGGGGTCAGTGATGACGGTGGTGGTGCCGTGGGGCAGCACCGCCTTGGCAAACTCTTTGGGGGCCACCATGGCGCTTTCCAGGTGGACGTGGGCGTCGATGAAGCCGGGCAGCAGCAGCTTGCCGGTCATATCCAGCTCCTCCGTCCCTTGGTAGGGACCGCCGATTCCCGCAATCAGCCCCTCCGCTACGGCGATATCCCCCGTGCAGATCCGGTTGGCGAAAACGTTAACATAGGAGGCATTTTTCAGCACCAGATCCGCCGGTTCCCGGCCGGCGGCCACGTTGACGATCCGCTGCTTTCTGGCCAGCATGCGGTTGATCTTTCCAGTGTAGCTTTCCTGATGGTATCCCATGGCGGCACCCTCTTTCTTTCATGATTGTTACCCGTGAGCATACCACAAAATGGCGAAAATGTCCATTCAAACCTAGCGGAAATTTATAAATATCAGGCAAACTGCCCAGGACTTGCCCAATTTACGGAAAACGGGGAGAGGGACGGCCCGTTCGGCGAAAGTCCGGCGAGACTTTTGCGAACGCAGCAGCGCGCAGGAGGCCCTCCTGCGCGCTGCTGCTCTATTTGCCTGTTGTGACCGGCGGACTTTGCAATGTGCGGCGGGGCGGCGTTACCGAAGGACGGCCCCCAGCTCCTTCTCCAAAGTCTCCAGGATGCTCTTCACATCCTGATCCGCTTCTTCGCTGGTGAGGGAGCGGTCGTCGGCGCGGAGCACCAGGTTGAAGGCCACGGACTTTTTGCCCTCGTCGATGCCCTTGCCGCGATAGATGTCGAAGAGCTTGACCTCCTTGAGAAGGCCCTTGGCCCCCTTGCGGATGGCGTCCTCCAGGGCCCCCACGGTGACGGCCTCGTCGCACACCACGGCGATGTCCCGGGTGACGGCGGGGAACTTGGGCAGGGGCACATACTCCGGGTCGGGGCCCTGGCTGCAGAAGAGCTGGCCGAAGTCCAGCTCGGCGCAGTAGAAGGCGGCGTCCACACCGTAATTCTGGGCCACCAGGGGATGGATCTGGCCCAGCACGCCGATGCGGCGGCTGCCGGCGTACACATCGGCCACCCGGCCGGGGTGGTAGGAGGGATTGGGCAGGCAGGGGATCTCAAAGTGGACGTCCTCCGCCCGGATATCCTTCAAGATGGCCTCCACGGCCCCCTTCAGGGCATAGAAATCCATATCCTCGCCGTAGGCCCCCATGGAGAGAACTTTGTTTTCCACAGCCAGACCGTCCTCACCGCCGGGGAGGTAGATGCGGCCCACCTCATAGAGCTTCACGTTCTGGTTGCGGTAGTTGTAGTTGCGGGTCAGGATCTCCAGCATGGAGGGGAGGACAGTGGTGCGCATGATGGAGGTGTCCTCGCCCAGGGGATTCAAAATCTTGAAGGACTGGCGGCGGACGTCGCCGGCATCCCAGCGGATCTTGTCGTAGCAGGTGGGGGAGATGAAGGAGTAGGTGATGATCTCATCATAGCCCATGGCGCGGCACATGGCCCCCAGCTTCCGCTCCAGCTTCTCCTCCTCGGAGAAGCCGCCCAGAGTGGTTTGACCCCGCATGAGGGTGGTGGGGATGTTGTTGTAGCCGAAGAACCGGGCCACCTCCTCGGCAAGGTCCGCCATGCCGACCACGTCGCCCCGCCAGGAGGGCACGGTGACGTCGCTGCCCTCCACCAGGAAGCCCAGCTTCCGGAGGATGACCACCATCTCGCTCTCGGGGATCTCGGTGCCGAGAAGAGCGTTGATGCGCTGGGGCTCCAGCTTCAGCACCCGGGGCTGGGGCACGCAGTTGAGAACGTCGATAACGCCGTCCAGCACCTCGCCGGCTCCCAGCATCTCCACCAGCTCGCAGGCGCGGTTGACGGCAGGGAGGGTGTTGAGGGGATCGAGACCCTTCTCAAACTTGGCGCTGGCCTCGGTGCGCATGCCGAGGGCCAGAGCGCCCTTGCGGATGCAGGTGCCGTCGAAGCAGGCGGACTCGAAGACCACGTCCACAGTGTCGGCCACAATCTCGCTGTTGAGGCCGCCCATGATGCCGGCCAGGCCCACGGCCCGGGTGTCGTCGGCGATGACCAGGTGATTGGCGGTGAGGACATGCTCCTTGCCGTCCAGGGTAGTGAGCTTCTCCCCCTCCTCAGCCCGGCGGACTACGATCTTGCCGCCCTTCACATAGCGGTAGTCAAAGGCGTGCATGGGCTGGCCGTACTCCAGCATGACGTAGTTGGTGATGTCCACGATGTTGTTGATGGGCCGGACGCCGCTGGCGCGGAGGCGCTCCCGCATCCACTTGGGGGAGGGGGCGATCTTCACATTGCGGACCATGCGGGCGGTGTACCGGGGGCAGAGGTCCTCGGCGGGGGTCTCCACGTCGAGAAGCTCCGTCAGCACGCCGTCGCCGCCGCCCCGCACCACGGGCTCGTGGAGGGAGAGGGGGGCGTCGAAGGTGGCGGAGACCTCCCGGGCCAGACCGATGACGGAGAGGCAGTCGGGGCGGTTGGGGGTGATCTCAAACTCCACCACATGGTCGTCGGCGCCGATGACGGGCCTGATGTCGTCGCCGGGCTTGCAGTCCTCCCGGAGGACAAAGATGCCGTCGGGGATGCAGTGGGGGAACTCGGCCTGCTGGGCGTGGAGGTCCTCCAGGGTGCAGATCAGCGCCTTGTCGGTGTTGTAGGCGACCATGTCGCCGGCGTGAATGTTGGACAGAGTAGTGTTGTGGGGGGCGATGTGACCGCCGCCCAGGTCCAGAGTAACGGTCCAGCCGCCTTCATGGGAGTCGACATCCTTGACACCGGCAGCCACCACGGGCCCGTAGATCTTGTGGCCGGGCTGGACATCGGCGGGGATGGAGGGCTTGTCCTTCTCCAGGGGGTGGTAGTCGTTGAGGAGGGCGGCGGGGGTGATGACGGCGTAGGGGAAGTCCCGCTCGTCCAGGCTCAGCTCCTTGAGGGAGCAGAGCATGCCGTTGGAGAGGACGCCCCGGAGCTTGCCCTTTTCGATGGTTTTGCCGCCGGGGAGGGTGGACTTGTGGAGGGCCACGGGCACCAGGTCGCCGGTGTGGATGTTCCATGCGCCGGTGACGATCTGGACGGGCTCAGCCTGGCCCACATCCAGCTGGCAGACCCACATGTGGTCGGAGTCGGGGTGGCGCTCCATGGAGGCGATCCGGCCCACGACTACGTTAGAGATCTCCTCGCCCAGGTCATGGGTCAGCTCCACCTTGGAGCCGGAGAGGGTCATAGCCTCGGCAAAATCCTTGTCGTTGGCGTCAACGGAAACAAACTCGCTGAGCCACTTGCGAGATAAATTCATGATAAAAACTCCTTGCTTCATGTAGTGAGGAGTGAGGAAACAAAAGAAAAGGTGTTTCCCCATTCAAGCCCCCATCAAAAACTCCGGGGGTCCAGAGGGCCACAGCCCCCGGTTCTTTTGCCAAAAGCAAAAGAAGAAATTTCAATCATTTTTCCAAGGACACCCCCCAGGGGGCCTTCTCTTGCCCCTGCGGGGCAATTCACCTTGTGCGCTTTGGAAAAATACGTTGACCCCAGCTGCCCTGGGCGGCGTCACCAGTCCGCAGACTGGTGGTGGGGGAGGTCGAGGGG
>CALXDB010000151.1 GCA_944386955.1 uncultured Oscillospiraceae bacterium | reverse complement strand
CTGGCCCTGACGCCTCCCACCGGCCGGGAGGAGGCCCGAAAGGCGGTCCACGCCGGGGCCTGCGCCCTCTATCACGCCTGCTGCCATAACCTCCTCTACGACCGCAGCGGGGCCATGCTGTCGGACCTCTACAAGTCCGCGCGCTTCGTCCTCCGGGCAAAAGTCTTTGCCGACGGCGGCGAGGACTGTCCCGACCTCACGGCCCTCCGTGGCGCCCTCTCCGGGGAGGACCGGGAGATCCTGGAGCGGTATCTGGCTCTCCGGGCCGGGGAGGCGGCGGAGGACCTGGACGCCTGGGGTGGTCCGCTCCTTGCCTGGGCGGAGAGACTGATCGTCTCTTATGAGAAAGGAGAGGAAACGGAATGATTCCTGATCCCAATGTAGTGTTTCCCCGGCCGGATGTGCCGGATATGACCCTGGTCCGGCCCACCATCACCCGACCCAACATTGAAGTGGGGGAGTATACCTACTTCAGCGGCCGGGACTTTGAATCCCATGTGACCCACCACTACCCCTTCTATGGGGATAAGCTGATCATCGGGAAATTCTGCCAGATCGCCGCCGGTGTGGAGTTTATCATGAACGGCGCCAACCATCAGATGAACGCCCTGTCCACCTACCCGTTCTATATCCTGGGCTGGGAGCAGGAGCCGCCGGACATGGCGGACCTACCCATGAAGGGAAACACGGTAGTGGGCAACGACGTGTGGATCGGGCAGAATGTGACCATTCTCCCCGGCGTTTCCATCGGCGACGGAGCCATCATCGGGGCGGAGAGCGTGGTGGCCGGGGACGTGGCGCCCTATACCATCGTGGCGGGCAACCCGGCGCGGCTGATCCGGCGGCGCTTTGACGATAAGATCCAGGCCCTGCTGGAGCAGCTGCGGTGGTGGGACCGGCCGCCGGAGGAGATCCAGCGGCTGATTCCGCTGCTCTCCTGCGGAGATCTGGAGCGGGTACATCGGGAACTTTCCCAGTGGTTGCAAGATTCCTGAGAATCGGCTATACTAAAGACAACTTTTTGAAACACGATGTGAGGTACTATGGAAACCAATCAGACCAAAGAAATTCGGGACCGGGCGGTGCTGGTGGGGCTGAACAGCCCCCGGCTGGACGCCCGGGAGAACGCCGACGAGGCCTCCATGGAGGAGCTGAGCGCCCTGGTGGAGACCGCCGGCGGCGAGACCGTGGGCGTGGTGCTGCAGAACCTCAACAGTCCCAACCCCCGCAGCTTCATCGGCGAGGGCAAGGTGGCGGAGGTGAAGGAGCTGGTGGCCAATGCGCACGCCACCACGGTCATCTTTGACAACGACCTGAGCCCCTCCCAGATGCGGGTGCTCACCGAGGAGCTGGGGGTCCAGGTGCTGGACCGCAGCGCCCTGATTCTGGACATCTTCGCCCAGCGGGCCAAGACCCGGGAGGGCCGTCTCCAGGTGGAGCTGGCCCAGTATCAGTATCTGCTGCCCCGGCTCATCGGTATGTGGACCCATCTGGAGCGGCAGGCGGGCACCAGCGGCAAGGGGCCCATCGGCTCCAAGGGCCCCGGCGAGACCCAGCTGGAGACGGACCGCCGCCATGTCCACCGGAAGATCGACAAACTGAAGGAGGAGTTGGAGGAGGTGCGCCGGGTCCGGGGCACTCAGCGCCAGCGGCGGATGAAAAACGAGATCCCGGTGGTGGCCATCGTGGGCTACACCAACGCGGGCAAATCCACCCTCCTCAATAAGCTCACCGACGCGGGTATCCCCGCCAACAACCGCCTCTTCGATACCCTGGACACCACCAGCCGCCTCCTCCAGGTCAGCGACACCTTGGAGGTGGTCATCAGCGACACGGTAGGCTTCATCCGCAAGCTTCCTCACCAGCTGGTGGATGCTTTCAAGGCCACCCTGGAGGAGCTGGAGTACGCAGATCTGCTGCTCCATGTCATCGACATCTCCAACCCCATGTGGCAGGAGCAGGCCAAGATCGTGGACGACCTGATCCGGGAGCTGGGGGCGGAGCAGACCCCCTGCATCCGGGTCTACAACAAGTCCGACCTCTTCTGGGGGGACATCCGGCCCCACGGGGAGGGGACCGTCAACATCTCCGCCAAGACCGGCGAGGGCGTGCCCCAGCTGCTGGAGGCCATCGACAAGGCCCTGGATAAGGGGACAAGGAGAGTCACCTTACACCTCCCGTATGACAAAGGAAATCTGCTGAACGTCCTTTACGAGGACGCCAAAGTGGAGGCGGTGGAGTACGGCGAGACCATCGACGTGGTGGCGGTGTGCAACCCCCGGGCCATCGGGCTGGTGAAGGACTATATCGAGGGATATGTGGAGCCCAAGGAGGACTGGGAGCTGTAAGGCCCCATCCAGGGCGACAGTCCCTGACCGGTGCGGTGAGAAAAAGGCGTGGGAGGCGTAAAAGGCCCGCGCCTTTTCCCAATCCTCCCGCTGGAGGGGATCGAGGCTGTTTTCCCAGGAGGAGAGCCATAGGGCGTCGTCCCCCTGGGGGATCTTCTCCAGGTGGGGAAGAATGTAGTTGACATAAAGCCATTGTACAAAGTCGTCCAAGCAAATTCCTCCCATATAAACGACTAAATAGTCATGTTGATACATATGATTTTAACACGCAGTTTTAGTCGTGTCAAGAGGTGAACCATGGTGAATGTAGAAATCAAAGATCGTCTGCGGGCTCTCCGCAAGGAGCGGAAGGAGACCCAGGGGCAGATTGCGGAGGCAATCTGCATTACCGTGCGGCAGTACCAGAGATTTGAGGCGGGGGAGCAGAAGCCCGGCTTTGACAACCTCTGTGCCCTGGCGGACCACTTTGAGGTGTCCCTGGACTACCTGGCAGGCCGTACAGACGAGAGATAGCAATAGGTGACAAGGAATGAACCTTACCACAGAGAGAACCGTCCTGCGCCCCTTCCGGGACGAGGATGCGGCGGCGTTGTATGAATTCTCCCGCCTCCATCAGGTGGCGGACGCCGCCGGTTGGCTGCCCCACAAAAGTGTGGAAGACAGCTTGCGGGTGATCCGTACGGTCTTCCACTCCCCTCACATCTTCGCTGTGACGGACCGGGAGACCGGTGCGCTGTTGGGCTCCGCCGGGTTCACCGGACGGTCCCGGGGCGGCTGCGGCCCCGACGATGAGATGGGCTATTCCCTTGATCCCAAGTGGTGGGGGAAAGGCATCATGACGGAGGTGTGCCGCCGTCTCATCCGCTATGGTTTTGAGGAGATGGACCTCTCCGCCATCTGGTGTACCCACTACGACGGCAACGACCGCTCCCGGCGGGTCATCGAGAAGTGCGGCTTTCAGAAGATTTTTTCCGAGACCCTGGAGGACGACCTGGGCACCCATCTTACCCATTTTTATCTGCTGCTGCGTCCAGCGGCAGGGGAGGAGGACACATGGAGGAATACCTGATTCCCTTCGAGGAAGCAGAGGCGGAATATGTGGAGAAGCGCTCCCGCTTCATCGGCCATGTATGGCGGGTGGAGAGCGAAGAGGAGGCCCGCGCCCGCATTGAGGAGACCAAGAAGCAGCACTACGACGCCCGGCACAACTGCTGGTGCTATGTGCTGCGCCAGGGGAACGTGCTGCGTTACAGTGACGACGGGGAGCCCCAGGGCACCGCAGGCCAGCCTATGCTGAACGTGTTTCAGCGGGAGGGGGTCTTTGACGTGTGCTGCGTGGTGACCCGGTACTTCGGCGGCATCCTGCTGGGGGCCGGCGGCCTCACCCGGGCCTACGGCGGCACCGCCAAGTTGGCTCTCAACGAGGCGGGGGTCAGCCGGATGCGGCTGTGGGCCACGGTGGCGGTGCCCTGTACCTATCCTCTTTATGAAAGAATGAAATTATTGGCGGAGGAGTGCGGCGGCATTATCGAGGATACGGCGTTCGGCGCAGACGTTCTCCTGACTGTCACGCTGCCTGCGGAAAACCGCCAGGGCCTTTTCGACAAGATCACGGAGCTGTCCGCAGGCGGTCTGGAGCCTCTTTTGATGGAAGAGATCTTCCGGCCCGGTCCCAGAGAAGCGGCACGCCAGGGATAGACCGATGCGGTTCGGGACATACTGCCCTCGAGGTGAGAAACATGCATGAGGGCGATATCCTGCTTCGCAGCATCCACAAAAACGCGGAAATGGGAAAGGGGACCATCCCGGTGGTCTTAGACGCGGTAGAGGATCCGGCTATGGAGACAGCCCTGCGCCACCAGCTTCGGGAATATGAGACCGTGGCCAAGACGGCGGAGGAGATGCTCCAGCGCCGTGGGCTGCCCGCCAAGGACCCGGGAGCCTTTCAGCAGGCCATGAGCGGCATGATGATCCGGGCGCAGACTCTGACGGACAAGAGCCCCTCCCATGTGGCGGAAATGATGATCCGGGGCAGCACCATGGGAACCATTCAGATGACCCGGGAGCTCCACCGCTGGGAGGCCGCCGAGGAGGAGACCATTGCGTTGGCCAAGAAACTTCTGCAGATTGAGGAGCGAAATATTCAGCAGATGAAGAAGTTTCTGTAAATCCAAGAACTTTTTTGAGGGCTTCAAATTTTTTTGAAAAAATTCGGGAAAACCCCTTGCATTTTGGAAAAAGCTGTGCTATTATTACTAAGCTGTCTATGAGACATGCAGCCGGTAAGCGCCCTTAGCTCAGCTGGATAGAGCGTCTGGCTACGGACCAGAAGGCCGGGGGTTCGAATCCCTCAGGGCGTACCAAAAAGAAAGACACGACATACGTCGTGTCTTTCTTTTTGGTTTCCGCCGCCCAAAGGGCGGCTCTACCCTTCGGTGATTGAAATGCTCGGGGCAAGTGAATTGTCCCTGCGCCGAGGTTTTGCCTCCGGCAAAACGCTCGTACGGCGCAAATGCGCCGCCCCACGTTGTGGGGCCCCGACCAAGTAAGGACACGACTTAGTCGTGTCCTTTTTTGGTCGCTCTGACCGTCTGGGAGGAGGTAAGAAGAGGGTATGCTCCCTGCTTATTGCGGCGGGTTGGAGAAAGGGGTATGATGTCCCCATCTGATGCATTTTCCGATAAGCTAAGAGGAGGGAACAGCGTGGCAAATTCTTCAAAGACCACCCGCTGCTACAACTGCTTTCAGGAGATTCCGGAAGGGGAGGGGTCCTGCCCCTATTGCGGCTTTGACCTTGGAGAGAATCAGGCGGACTACCCCACCGCGCTCCCGGCGGGGACGGTGCTGAACGGCCGCTATATTATCGGCCGGGTGCTGGGCCAGGGCGGCTTCGGCATCACCTATCTGGCCCTGGATACCCAGCTGAATGCCAAGGTGGCGGTGAAGGAGTTCATGCCCAATGAGATCGCCACCCGGGTGGGTACCACCGTGTCCGTGGCTATGAAGAGCCGGGCGGAGGACTTTACATACGGGGCGGAGCGGTTCATGGAGGAGGCCCGGACCCTGGCCAAATTCATGGGCCATCCCAACATCGCCGGAGTCAGCAGCTACTTTGATGAAAACGATACGTCCTACTTCGTCATGGACTACATCGAGGGCATCTCCTTCAAGACCTATATCGCGAGCCGCGGCGGCAAGGTCAGTGTGGAGGACGCCTGCAACGTGATGATCCCGGTGCTGCGGGCTCTGACGGCAGTCCATGCCGAGGGGTTCATCCACCGGGACGTGACGCCGGACAACATCTATATTACAAAAGACGGCATCGTCAAGCTCTTAGACTTTGGCTCCGCCCGGTACAGCATTGGGGATAAGTCCAAGAGCTTGGACGTGATTTTGAAGGTGGGTTATGCCCCCAAGGAGCAGTACATCCGCAGAAGCCGTCAGGGACCCTTTACGGACGTGTACTCCTGCGCCGCCTGCTT
>CALXDB010000150.1 GCA_944386955.1 uncultured Oscillospiraceae bacterium | reverse complement strand
CATCTGGACGAGGAGCGGAAGGCGGCCATGGTCTCCAACCTCCTGGTGGTCCTCTGCGGCAACCGGGACGCCCAGCCTGTGGTGAACTCCGGGAGTCTCTACTGATGGCTGCCGACGGCAAGAAGCAGATCCCTCTGCGCCTGTCGCCCAAGCTGTACGCCGCCATTGCCGCCTGGGCGGAGGACGATTTCCGCTCGGTGAACGGACAGATCGAGTACCTCCTTACGGAGTGCGTCCGCCAGCGGAAGAAGAACGGGAAGTATGTCTCCGACGAGATCGACGTGCCGCCGGAGCTGGACATCCAATAGAAAAAGGCGCCGCCCGGGCCCCGCAATGGGACCCGGGCGGCGCTTTTTGACCGAAAAGTTCAGATAGACAATGGTCTATATTTCAGAGGGATCAGGGGAAGATCAGAGTGTCCACAAAGCCGCTTGCGCCGTAATAGAGAATGTCGCCGCCGATGATCTGACCGCCGCAGAGGTATAGGTCTGCCTGGATCTGCTGGGGATAACCGGGATAATTCAGTACAGAAAAACTGCACCGCCGGACCTGCTGCCCGGCGTAGGGGGTAAGATCAAAGCCCTGCCGCAGCTGCAGCTCGTTGTACTCCGCATAAGAGGCGTTGAGGGGGTCGGGCAGGGTGAAGGTCAGGGTCTCCACTGGGGTGGGGGACACCTCCCAGCCCAGGGCTTCCAGATAGGCTGCGCAGTCCTGGTCCGTGGCGGCGGCGCAGTCCTGATTGCCGGGGAGTCCCGCCCGCTTGGCGGTTCCCACCGCCAGGATCAGCGCCACCAGGGCCGCGCCCAGCAGCAGCATATACAGGGCGGCTCGTTTGGGATTGAGCTTGGCCGAGACGATCAACATGGACATCACACTCCTCACTGATTCCTATTCCCTTTTTGGGACAAATATGATACCATGCTGAAAAAGATGTCCGGCCCAGGCCGGAGAAAGGAGCGCGTCATGGCGCAGGAGCGGCTGGACAAACTGATCGCCTCCCTGGGGGAGTACTCCCGGCGGGAGGTGAAGGCCCTGGTGAAGGAGGGGCGGGTGCTGGTGGACGGGCGGCCCGCCCGGTCTGCCGACGAGAAGGCGGACCCTGCCGCCGTCACCCTGGACGGGGAGCCCCTGGGCTACACGAGGTACACCTATGTGATGCTCCACAAGCCGGCAGGGGTCCTCTCCGCCACCGAGGACAGCCGCCAGGAGACAGTGCTGGACCTGCTGGAGCCCCCCCTCCGCCGCCGGAACCTCTTCCCCGTAGGGCGGCTGGACCGGGACACCGAGGGCCTCCTCCTTCTCACCAACGACGGCCCCCTGGCCCACCGGCTGCTGTCTCCCAAGCGCCATGTGGACAAGGAGTATCTGGCCCGGCTGGACGGCCCGGTGGGGGAGGAGGACCGGGAGGCCTTCGCCCGGGGGGTGCGGCTGGGGGAGCTCACCTGTCTCCCGGCAGGGCTTTCCTGGGGGGAGGACCCCACGGAGGTGTTGGTGACTTTGCATGAGGGCAAATTTCACCAAATTAAGCGGATGTTCCAGAGCCGGGGTAGGACAGTTTTGTACCTTAAGCGGCTGCGCATGGGTTCCCTCCTTCTGGACCCCAAATTAGCCCCGGGAGAATATCGGTACTTAACAGAGGAAGAAATCAGAAAATTAACAGAAAATTTAGAAAAATAGGAACTGATTCACAGAATAGACAAAAAAAGAACGAAGTTTTTGTGAAAAAAAGAAAAAATCTCTTGCATTATGGGGAAAGAGACAGTATAATGAAAAAGGACTGGCATATTGCACAAACGACAAGATAGATTGCCGATGGGGAGGATTTGAGCATGTCAGGAAGAATCTTTCAGAATGTTGTACTGCAGATCAAGGAGACCACCGATAAGGTGATCGGCGTGCTGGACGGAGAGGGCACGGTGATCTCCTGCAGCGACCTGGGGCTCATTGGCAATAAATGGCCCGAGTATGTGGATGTGATCGTTCACGCCGAGGGGCGGTGCGTATCTTATCAGGGCAAGACTTTCAAGGCCCTCAGCGGCTGGGGCAGTCAGTTTGACTACGCCGCCTTTGTCATGGCCGACGACGAGGTGGGCCGGGCGGTGTGTTCCGTGGCCAGCGTGTCTCTCAACAGCGCCAAGGCCTACTATGAGGAGAAGCACGACCGGGGGTCCTTCATCAAGAATATCATCTCCGACAACATCATGCTGGGGGATATCTATATGCGGGCCAAGGAGCTCCATGTGGACCCGGAGGTGCCCCGCGGGGTCTTCGTCATCCGCCACATCGACCAGGCAGAGGCGGTCCATGTGGACATCATCCAGAGCCTGTTCCCCGACCGGCAGGCGGACTACGTCCTCAACGTGGGGGACGCCGACGTGGCCCTCATCCACCAGCTCAGCGACCCCAACCCGGAGAAGGAGCTCAGCCGCATCGCCGCCACTGTGGAGGAGGCCCTGCGGGTAGGGGGCGAGAACCGGGTGGTGGTGGGCATCGGCACCGTGGCAAACCACCTGCGGGAGTTGGCCAAGAGCTACAAGGAGGCCCAGATCGCCATCGAGGTGGGGAAGGTCTTCGACACCGAAAAGTACATCATCAACTATGAGAACCTGGGCATCGGCCGTTTGATCTACCAGCTGCCCACCACCCTGTGCGAGATGTTCCTCATGGAGGTGTTCAAGAAGAATCCCATTGACGCGCTGGATCAGGAGACCCTCTTCACCATCCACAAGTTCTTTGAGAACAACCTCAATGTGTCCGAGACCGCCCGGAAGCTCTTCGTCCACCGCAACACCCTGGTCTACCGGCTGGAGAAGATCAAGAAGCTCACCGGCCTCGATCTCCGGGAGTTCGACGATGCCATCACCTTTAAGGTAGCCCTCATGGTGAAGAAGTATCTCACCAGCCGGGGCATTGACGCCTGAGTCTCTCCAGAAAAGATCCGCCCCGCGGTCTTCTGCCGCCGGGCGGGTCTTTTTGTCCATTTTCCGGGAAAGCGGGGAAAATGGAGCGGTTTTTCTTCGGAAAACGATTGACATAATGTTCTGCGCTTTGAGCGGAGCACGGCGTGTTCACAATTTATTCATCGGAATTCCCTTGACGAAAGCAGTCGTTTCCGATACAATTACCCTGTTACTTCCCGCAAACATGCGGGGGGCAGAAGTTGACATAATATAATTCTGTGTGACCGCCGCCGGTCCTGGTGGGCCGGGGGCGGGTCCCTGTGAAAATAGAATGGACGGAGAGCGCCATGATTCGACTGAAAAATGTATATAAAGAGTACCGAAACGGTACCCATGCTCTGAACGGGCTGAACCTGGAGATCCAGGATGGGGAATTTGTGTTTTTAGTGGGCCCTTCGGGCTCCGGGAAATCTACAGTTATCAAGGTCCTCACTGGGGAGGTGATCCCCACGGAGGGCCAGGTGATGGTCAACGGCTTCAGCCTGGTGAACATCGCCGAGTGGCAGATCCCCTACCTGCGGCGGACCTTAGGCATCATCTTCCAGGACTTCCGCCTCATCGAGAAGAAGACGGTGTACGACAACATGGTCTTCGCCATGCGGGCGGTGGGCGCGCCTCCCCGGGAGATCAAGAAGCGGATCAGCTATGTACTGAAGCTGGTGGGGCTGGAAAACAAGCAGAGCCGTCTCCCTGACGAGCTCAGCGGCGGCGAGCAGCAGCGCGTGGCCATTGCCCGGGCCCTCCTGAACAATCCCTCCACCATCATCGCCGACGAGCCCACCGGCAACCTGGACCCCGCCCGGTCCCTGGAGATTATGACCCTCCTCAAGCGGATCAACGAGCTGGGCACCACGGTGCTGGTGGTGACCCACGAGAAGGATCTGGTCAACCGCTTCTCCGAGCGGGTAGTCATGCTGGAGAAAGGGCGCGTCATCGGCGACGGCGTCGGAAAGTACGGGGTGAACGTCCATGCGTAAGGTGCATAATGTGAATTCCCACGACATCCGGTATTTCTTCGTGGAAGGCCTGTCCAGCATGTTCACCCACGGCTTCATGTCCTTTGCCGCCATCGGCATCACGGTGGCGTGTCTTCTCATCATGGGTACCTTCTCCCTGGTGGCGGTGAACGCCAACGCCACGCTGGCCAAGCTGGAACAGGAGAATCAGGTGCTGGCCTTCGTGGACGAGTCCCTGACGGAGCAGCAGGCCCGAAACCTGGAGCGCAAGCTCCTCCAGGTGGACAATGTAGCCAGCGTGGAGTTCATCTCCCGGGAGGAGGCCAAGGACGCCTATGTGGCCCAGTATGAGGACGACCCTCTGTTTCAGACGCTGGACCCGGCCATCTTCCGCCACCGCTTTGTGGTGAACCTGGTGGACCTCTCCCTCATGCGGGAGACCAAGGCGGCCCTGGAGCGGGTGGATGGCATCGCCGACGTGAACGCCTATGAGGAGCTCAGCGACGGCTTCATCACCCTTAGGAACATTGCCGCCGTCATCAGCATGGCCCTCATTGCGGTGCTCTTCCTGGTGTCGGTGTTCATCATCGCCAACACCATCAAGCTCACCTTCTTTGACCGACGGGAGGAGATCGCCATCATGAAGATGGTGGGCGCCACCGACAGTTTCATCCGATGGCCCTTCGTCTGCGAGGGCTTTTTGATGGGAGTGCTGGCAGCTCTCATCGCCTTCCTCCTCCAGTGGGGGCTTTACAGCGCCATTACAAGCGGTGTGTCCGGCAACGACATTTTCGCCATCATCCAGATCGTGCCCTTTTCTCAGATCTGGGGTGCGGTGGCTCTGACCTTCCTGGGCGCGGGCGTGGTGATCGGCGTGGGCGGCAGCTTGTCCGCCATCCGGCAGTATTTGAAGGTATAAGTTTTTTTCCGGCGGAAGGAGGCAGGACCCTACATGCAGAAAGTGTGGAAGCGGGGCGTGCTGGTGCTGCTGGCGCTGCTGTTCGTGGTGGGCAGCATCCAGAGCGGTGAGCTGGCCCCGGCGGTATCGGCGGTGACCCAAGCGGAGATTGATAACCTGAAGGGCAATGCCAATGATCTGGACAGCCAGAAGGCGGATATTCAGGATCAGATTGACGCCCTGGAGAGCGACAAGAGCAAGGCCCTGGAGCAGATCGCCCTCTTGGACCAGCAGGCCGACGTGATCCGCCAGGAGATCACCAACACCAAGGCGCTCATTTCCAACTACGAAACCCTGATCGATCAGACTCAGGCGGAGCTGGAGCAGGCGGAGGAGGAGGAAGCTCAGCAGTACGAGCTGTTTTGCAAGCGGGTGCGGGCCATGGAGGAGAACGGTACCGTGTCCTACTGGTCGGTGCTCTTCAACGCCACCGACTTTGCCGATCTCCTCAGCCGTTTAGACGCCGCCAATGAGATCATGGAGGCGGATCAGCGTGTCATCGACACCCTGAAGGCCCTCCAGGCGGAGATCAGTGAGAAGAAGGCCTCTTTGGAGACCAGCCTCAGCGAGTCTCAGGCCGCCAAGGCGGAGCTGGAGAGCCGGGAGGCAGAGTTGGAGAAGCAGATGTCCGAGGCCCAGGCCCTGGCCGCGGAGATCGAGAGCGGCATCGGCGAGTACGAGGACGCTCTGGCGGCGGTGGAGGCCGAGGAGAACCGGGTTTGGGCGGAGATCAAGAAGAAGGAACAGGAGCTGGCGGCGTCTCTGCCCCAGCCCTCGGTGGGCGGCTACATCTGGCCGGTGACCACCTCCAAGCGGATCACCTGCAGGTTCGGTGCCCGGACCCACCCCATTACTGGAAAGTATAGCAACCACACCGGCGTGGACATCGGCGGCGTGGGCTACACCAGCGACATCCGGGCCACCAAGGCCGGCGTGGTCCTCACCGCCACCTATAGCAGCGCCTACGGCTACTACATTGTCATCAGCCACGGCTCGGGGAACTCCACCATGTACGCCCACATGTCCAAGGGCACCTTCCGCGTCAGCGTGGGGGACCATGTGACCCAGGGCCAGGT
>CALXDB010000149.1 GCA_944386955.1 uncultured Oscillospiraceae bacterium | reverse complement strand
AAAGGAGTCCTTAGAACCTTGGTTCTAAGTCAACTTTTGCCTACTTTTCTTTGACGAGAAAAGTAGGCCGCCGGAGGCAAAAAAGGTAGCGAAACGCGTCGGGTCCCGACAAAAAGAAAACCCCCTCGTCAGAAGGACAAAAAAGAGCCGGTCCCGGCGGCGAGCGGACAAAAAGAAAGGCCCCTTTATGACAGAGCAAAAAAAGAAAACCGCCGCCCAGCTGCAGGTGCTGCTGGGTGCCTCCCTCTGGGGCCTTATCGGCCTCTTTAACCGCCAGCTCACCGCCGGCGGCTTCTCCGCCCAGTCCATCGTCACCGTGCGGAACCTGGGGGGCCTCCTGGTCCTCACCATCGTCCTTCTCCTCACCCGCCGGGAGGCGCTGAAAATTCAGCTTCGCCACCTGCCGATTTTCTTCGGCACCGGCGTGGTCAGCGTCATCTTCTTTACCCTCTGCTACTTCCGCTGCCAGCAGATCGCCTCCCTGGCCGTGGCCGCCATCCTCCTCTATACCGCCCCCGCCTTCGTGGTGCTCCTCTCCGCTCTCGTCTTCCGGGAGCGGATTACCCGGCGGAAGCTCGCCGCCCTCCTGCTGGCCTTTTTGGGCTGCGTCTTTGTCTCCGGCATTCTTCAGGGGGGATTGTCTCTCTCCGGAACGGGTCTCCTTATGGGGGTGGCCTCCGGCTTTTTCTACGGCCTCTACTCCATCTTCGCCCCCTTCGCTTTGAAGCACTACCAGCCCCTTACCGTCATCTACTACACCTTCGTCTTTGCGGGCCTCGGGTCCCTGCCCTTGCTGCGGACAGAGGAGGTGGCCCCCGCCCTCCACAGCCTCCCCCTCCTGGGGAGCGTGGCCGGTCTGGTACTCATCGCCACCGTGCTGCCTTACCTCTTCTACACCCGGGGCCTTGCCGGAGTGGAGAGCGGCCGGGCCGCCATTCTGGCCAGCGTGGAGCCCATTGTGGCCGCCCTGGTGGGCATCGCCGCCTTCGGGGAGCCCCTGAGCCTGGGCGTGGTCCTGGGCCTTGCCTGTATTCTCGCCACCGTATATCTCCTGCGATAACGCAGAAAGAAGGGGTCTGTCATGTGGGCCGTTTTCGCCCTGCTCTCGGCGGTGTTCGCTGCCGCCACCTCCATTCTGGCCAAGGTGGGCGTGGAGAGCGTCAACTCCAATCTGGCCACTGCTATCCGCACCACCGTGGTGCTGGTGATGGCCTGGGGCATGGTGCTGCTCACCGGAAAAACCGGAGAGCTGGGCCAGATCAGCAGCCGCAGCTGGCTGTTTCTCACCCTGTCGGGAATCGCCACGGGCCTGTCCTGGTTATGCTACTACTACGCCCTCCAGAAGGGCCCCGCCAGCAAGGTGGTGCCCATCGACAAATTCAGCGTGGTGATCACCGTGGTGCTGGCCTTCCTGCTGCTCCACGAAAAGGCCGACGCCAAGACGGTCCTGGGCTGCACCCTGATCGCTGCGGGTACTTTTGTGATGATTTTGTGAGGAACTCTGCCATGGCAAAGCAAAAAGAAGAAAAAACCAACGTCATGCGGACGCTGGAGCAGAAAAAAATTCCCTATACCGCCCATACCTATCCCCACGAGGAGGGGGTGGCGGTGGACGGAGCCACCGTGGCCAGAAGTCTCGGTCAGGACCCCGCCCGGGTGTTCAAGACCCTGGTGACCCGGGGGGCCTCCGGGGGCTACTACGTCTTCGACATCCCCGTGGAGGCCACGCTGGACCTGAAAAAGGCCGCCAGGGCCGTGGGGGAGAAGTCCGTGGCCATGCTCCACCAGAAGGAGCTGCTGCCCCTCACCGGCTACGTCCACGGCGGATGCAGCCCCGTGGGCATGAAGAAGCTGTTCCCCACCGTCTTCCACGAGACCGCCCTGGACGGGGAGATCATCATGGTCTCCGCCGGGAAGATTGGCTATCAGGTGGCCTGCAAGCCCGCCGACCTCATCGCCCTGGTCCGGGCCAAGACGGCGGATGTGGTGGTAAATCCATAACAAAGCGCGATTATTCGACGCCATTCTACAATTTGGAATCAGAAAAAGGAACGAGGACCCATGCAAGACAAACTCTATATCAAGGGCGCGCGGGAGAACAATCTGAAAAATATCGACCTCAGCATCCCCCGGGACAAGCTGGTGGTGTTCACCGGCCTCAGCGGCAGCGGCAAGAGCTCCCTGGCCTTCGACACCATCTACGCCGAGGGACAGCGGCGATATGTGGAGAGCCTCAGCTCCTACGCCCGGATGTTTTTGGGCCAGATGGAGAAGCCGGACGTGGACTATATCGACGGCCTCTCCCCCGCCATCTCCATCGACCAGAAGACCACCAGCAAGAACCCCCGGTCCACCGTGGGCACGGTGACGGAGATCTACGACTACCTCCGTCTCCTCTGGGCACGGGTGGGGGTGCCCCACTGTCCCAAGTGCGGCAAGGAGATCCGCCAGCAGACCATCGACCAGATCATCGACCAGGTGGCAGCCTTGCCCCAGGGCAGCCGCATCCAGATTCTGGCCCCCATGGTCCGGGGCAAGAAGGGCGAGCACCAGAAGATCTTCGAGGACGCCCGCCGCTCCGGCTACGTCCGGGTACGGTGCGACGGCATCCTCTACGACCTGGGCGAGGAGATCAAGCTGGAGAAGAACAAGAAGCACACGGTAGAGATCGTGGTGGACCGGCTCATCATCCGGGAGGATATGCAGAAGCGCCTCACCGACAGCGTGGAGACCGCCAGCGCCCTGTCCGGGGGCCTGGTGGTGGTAAACCTCTTAGGAGAGCAGGAGCAGGACCTCAGCTTCTCCCAGAACTACGCCTGTGAGGACTGCGGCATCTCCATCGAGGAGCTGGCCCCCCGGATGTTCTCCTTCAACAACCCCTTCGGCGCCTGCCCGGTATGCACCGGTCTCGGCAGCCAATTAAAGATCGACCCGGACCTGGTGGTGCCCGACGACAGCCGCTCCATCCTGGAGGGGGCCATCCAGGCCAGCGGGTGGAACAACATCCGGGGGGACGGCATCTCCCGGATGTACTTCGACGCCCTCAGCAAGAAATACCGCTTCCAGCTCACCACCCCCTGGCGGGACCTGTCCCAGGAGGCCAAAAATGTGATCCTCTACGGCACCGGCGGGGAGAAGCTGGAGCTCCACTACGACCAGCCCCGGGGCAAGGGGGTGCTCCACCAGGCCTTTGAGGGCATCTGCAACAATCTGGAGCGCCGGTACAAGGAGACCCAGAGCGACGCCGCCCGCCGGGAGCTGGAGGAGTGCATGAGCGAGTGCCCCTGCCCGGAGTGCCAGGGCAAGCGGCTGAAAAAAGAGAGCCTGGCGGTGACGGTGGGGGAGCTGAACATCGACCAGTACACCCGCCTCAGCGTCACCGAGGCCCTGCGATATATCGAGGAGCTGAAGCTGGGCCCCACCCAGGCCATGATCGCCGACCGGATTTTGAAGGAGATCCGGGAGCGCCTGGGCTTTTTGCAGAGCGTGGGGCTGGAGTATCTGACCCTGAACCGCAGCGCCGGGACCCTCTCCGGCGGCGAGAGCCAGCGCATCCGGCTGGCCACCCAGATCGGGTCCTACCTGATGGGGGTGCTGTATATCCTGGACGAGCCCTCCATCGGCCTGCACCAGCGGGACAACGACAAGCTGCTGGAGACCCTGCGCCGCCTGCGGGACCTGGGCAACACCCTCATCGTGGTGGAGCACGACGAGGACACCATGCGGGCGGCGGACTATATCGTGGACATCGGCCCCGGAGCAGGCATCCACGGCGGCGAGGTGGTGGCGGCGGGAACCCCGGAGGAGGTCATGCGCAACCCCAAGAGCCTCACCGGCCTCTACCTCAGCGGCAAGAAGAAGATCGCCGTGCCGGAGAAGCGGCGGGCGGGGAACGGCCATCTCCTCACCGTCCGGGGGGCGGCGGAGAACAATCTGCGGCACATCGACGTGTCCATTCCCCTGGGGACCTTCACCTGCGTCACCGGGGTCAGCGGCAGCGGCAAAAGCTCCCTGGTCAACGAGATTTTGTTCAAGCGGCTGGGGGCGGACCTCAACCGGATGAAGGCCCGGCCCGGCAAGCACGACGCCATCGAGGGAGAGGAGTATCTGGACAAGGTCATCAACATCGACCAGAGCCCCATCGGCCGCACCCCCCGCAGCAACCCGGCCACCTACACCAGCATGTTCAACGACATCCGGGACCTGTTCGCCGCCACAGCGGAGGCCAAGGCCCGGGGCTACGGGCCGGGACGGTTCAGCTTCAACGTCCGGGGCGGCCGCTGCGAGGCCTGCCAGGGCGACGGCCTTCTGAAGATCGAGATGCACTTCCTGCCGGACATCTATGTGCCCTGCGAGGTGTGCAAGGGCCGCCGGTATAACCGGGAGACCCTGGAGGTCCGGTACAAGGGGAAGAACATCTACGAGGTGCTGGAGATGACGGCGGAGGAGGGGAAGGACTTTTTCTCCGCCATTCCGAAGATTTCCCGGAAGCTGGAGACCCTGTGCGACGTAGGCCTTGGGTATATCAAGATCGGCCAGCCCTCCACCACCCTCTCCGGCGGCGAGGCCCAGCGGGTGAAGCTGGCCACGGAGCTCTCGAAGCGTTCCACCGGGAAGACCATCTATATCCTGGACGAGCCCACCACGGGCCTCCACACCGACGACGTAGGGAAGCTGCTGCTGGTGCTCCAGCGTCTGGTGGACGCCGGGAACACGGTGGTGGTGATCGAGCACAATCTGGACGTCATCAAGTGTGCGGACCATATCATCGACCTTGGACCCGAGGGCGGCAGCGGCGGCGGGCAGATCGTCTGCACCGGCACGCCGGAAGAAGTTGCCGCCTGTGAAGGCAGCTACACCGGCCAGTATTTGAAGAAGATGTTGGTAAAGTGAGAAAAAACCCCGCCGGGAGGCCATGGGGGGTCTCTGGGGGGAACTGGTTCCCCCCGGAAAAGCCGGCGCGCGAAGCGCCTGGTTTCCCCGCAGGGAAACCCCGGCTTTAAAAGTAAACGGTTTGGAGGATTACAGTGGAACTGCAGCAATGGCTGAATGAGACGCAATTAGGAGAATTCTGCTTTACGGTGCTGGTGTCCATGCTGCCGGTGGTGGAGCTGCGCGGGGGCATTCCCTTCGGTATGCAGGCGGGGCTGACGCTGCCGCAGGCTTTCGGCGCGGCGTTTTTGGGAAACATTCTCCCGGTCCCCTTTTTGATTCTGTTCACCCGGCGGGTGCTGGCGTGGCTGCGGCAGAAGATCCCCGCGGTGCGGGGGGCAGTGAACTGGCTGGAACGGAAGGCGGACAAGAAGAAGGACATTGTGCTGCGCTACAGCGCCTTGGGACTGTTCATTCTGGTGGCCATTCCATTGCCGGGCACCGGGGCCTGGACCGGCTGTCTGGTAGCGGCGTTTTTGGACATGCGGCTGAAAAGCGCGGTGCCGGCCATCATCGCCGGCGTGCTGGCGGCGGGGCTCATCGTCTCCATTGTCAGCTATGGGCTGTTTGCTTTGTGATGTCCCCTCGGTTGCCGGGACCGGCGCTGTTTTGTCCCGCTGACGGGGACGGCGTCCTTTTTGTCGGTACCCGACGGTGTACTGTCTGGTGTTTTGCCTCCGGCGGGTGACTTTTTGAACGAGCAAAAAGTCACCAAAAACTCGCTTAGAACCAAGGTTCTAAGAACTCCTTTGGTTCCTACCGAAACTTGGAAGTCAGGGAGGCTCTTTGCTGTTGGCTTGGTACGGGTGACGCCTGTTTGGGTCGTCTTCTGCTCCTGCGCCGCGCGACCGCGCGCTCGTGCGGTGGGTTGACGGGGCCGGTTCCTCTCAAGCCTTCCCCCGCTGGGGGAAGGTGCCTCCGAAGGAGGCGGATGAGGGACCGCACGGTATGAGGTAACGGTAGAAGAAAGATCTCTGCCCTTGGGTTCCCCTCATCCGGCGCTTCGCGCCACCTTCCCCCAAGGGGGGAAGGCTTT
>CALXDB010000148.1 GCA_944386955.1 uncultured Oscillospiraceae bacterium | reverse complement strand
GCGCTCAAAGCGATGGGCACCCAGGCCCCCGCCAGGGAAAACATCAGCTTGCCCATGCAGCGGCACAGGGCCTTCTCATCATATCTGGCTTTCTCCGATTGGGAGGCGGTGTTGTACCCGGCGATGAGGAAGGCCCCCTTCCCCCGGGAGAACACCAGCCCCAGGAGCAGAAACAGCAAAATCATCCCGCAGTGGATGGCCAGCAGCATGAAACAGCACCTCCCAAGCCTTCTCAGGCGGTGATCTGGACGCAGAAGGAGAGCAGGATCTCCAGCACCGCCACGATCCGAAGGACCAAGCGGCACTTGGCAGGGCTCCACGCCTTTTTCCGCTTCGCCGGCCACTCCCAGTTGGCGGGGTAGGCCGGATACAGCAGGTAGGTGACGCCCATTCCGGCCCGAAGGAGACTATCCACATACCAGGGGGCGTGGAACAAGAGGGCGTCCAGCAGCGATCCTGCGCACACCACCGCGATCCACCACCAGAAGATCCGCCAAAAGGTCCAGTATTCCTTGGTAAACAGTCGTTTTATCATCGTGCAGTTCTTATCCGTGGACCACAATAAAATAGAGGATATACACCCAACCGAGCAGGCCGTGAATAATAGCCCAGCCGATGGAGTACCAGTTCGCATAGGAAACTACCATGGCGAGACAGTTGCCGAAGGCAATGAATTTCTTGACCATGTCTTTGTTTACGATTCCCTGATCCATAGCGCCTCCCGCCTTTCATTCCGCTCCGTTTTGCACCCGGGCGGCGATCCAGTCCGCCGCCTCACCGGGGGTGAGACCGTCGGTGAGCAGCTTCCTGGCCTCAATGGCCTCATAAAGAGACAGATAGGCGAGACTCCGCTCCACGGCCCCCGCCTCCCGCCGTCCGGCGGCGATATCCTGCTCCACTCGCTGCCGCAGCGTCTCCGGGGAGGCCAGCAGCACAAAGCGGTGTACTTCCACATTGCTGAGGGGCAGGCGGCGGCAGATCTCGTCCCAGATTTCCTGACGGTGCATCACCCAGCCGAAAATCACATATTCCAGGGCCCCGCAGGCGAGGAAACGGGTGAGCATGGCGCAGATGTTGTCCAGCACCATGGCCTTCGTCTCCGTATTGACGGTGAAAGGGCGCATGTTCCAGCACCAGTCCCCGTCCAGGTAGACCCCGGGCCGCAGCCGCTCCAGAAGGGCGGCGCAGACGGCGCTTTTTCCCACGCCCATGGGGCCGCCCACCAAAATCAGCCGTTTCACGGCTTCATCATCTTTTTCAAAGCCTGACGGATGATCTGCTCCAGGCTCTGCTCCATGTCCACATCCTTGAGGGCCACGTTGATCTCACTCTGGGAGTAGCCCAGTACGGCGAGGGCGGCGCTGGCCTCGGAGAGCTTGTTCTGGGGGATCACGGTGAGGCCCGGTCCGGCGGATACCGTGCCGCCGCCGGAGACCACCGTCTGGCCCTTGGCCAGCTTGTCCTTCAGTTCCAGGATCACCCGCTGGGCGATCTTCTTGCCGATGCCCTGGGCGCAGGTGAGGGCCTTTTCGTCCCCGGTGATGATGCTGAGGGCCAGATTGGCCGGGGTGGAGGCGGACAGAATGCTGAGGGCCGCCTTGGGTCCCACGCCGCTGACGGAAATCAGCTGCTGGAAGAGGTTCAGCTCCTCCTGGGTACCAAAGCCGTACAGCTCCATGGCGTCCTCCCGGACGTTCAGATAGGTATAGAGCTTGCCCTTATCCCCCTTTTTCAGGCTGGACAGGGTGTAGGTGGTGGTGCGGCAGGCATAGCCCACACCGCCGCATTCAATCACGGCCAGGTAGGGCTCCACATGGGCCACTGTGCCGGATACATAGTAAAACATAGGGATTCCTCCGTCAGCCGTCCAAAAGCGGCCGTGATTCTTTTAAAAGATACCGAAATTCTCCGGTGTAATAGAGATCTAAGGTGCACTCCAGCAGCCGATCCCCCGCGTCCAGAAAGCCACTGAGCTTTGCCGCCCGGTAGCCGCAGCTCTCATCCAGAATCTCCAAAGGGGCTCCGGCGTACTCCGCTAAAAATGTCTCCATGGTCATTTTCCGGCCGGTGAATTCGCCGCAGTTGCCGCAGGGGACACGGGGATAGTCCATCACATAGACATAGGAGGACTCCCAGTCCACCCCGGTGATCTCCACATCTCCATCCACCTGGCCACAGGGCTCCGTGGTACACACATAGCCGCATGCCATAACCAGGCGCAGGGCATCTCCCTCCGCCTGGAACGCGGAGACGCGGGCATCGTGGAGGCTGTAGGGCGGATCGGGGATGGGCGGTTTCACAATGATTTCCATAGGGCTCACCTGGTGTCGTATTTCTTGGGGTCAAAGACCCGGTCGGTGTTGAGGAGGCTGGTGGCGCTGCGGGCATGGCAGAGAGCCAGGGCCAGGGCATCGGCGGCGTCGTCAGGCCGGGGGATCTCCTTCATCTTCAAAAGACGCGCCGTCATCAGCATCACCTGCCGCTTCTCCGCCTTACCGTAGCCCACCACCGCCTGCTTGACCTGCATGGGGGTATACTCGTATACTGGAATGCCAGCTTTTTCCAGCTCCAGAAGGAGAACCCCCCGACCGTGGGCCACGGCGATGCCGGTGGTGATATTCTTGGAGAAAAACAGCTCCTCCACGGCGGCCTCATCGGGCCTGAACTGGGTGAGGAGGCTGGACATGTCCTGGCTGATCTGCCAGAGGCGGCTGGAGAGGGGAATGCCCGGCGGAGTAGTAATCACCCCGAACTGCAGCAGCCGCTGCCGCCCCCGATCTGCCTCCACCAGCCCAAAGCCGATGGTGGCCACGCCGGGATCGATGCCTAAGATCCGCATAGGGGCCTCCTCCACCAAATAGTGTTATCATTCTAACAGATGTTCGCGCAAAAGGCAACATGCCATTCACGGTGCGGCTGCCCGGTCCGAACCCTCCGAAGGGAGTGGGGGACTGAAAAACGGCCACCCGCAGGATACATTCCCTGCGGGTGGCCGGTGCGGATATCGGATATGGGATCATACCGGCTCCATGGCCCGGTACAGCTTGTCGGTGATGGCCCCTAAAAACAGCTCCGTGGAGTGGGCATGGAGGGTCTCCAGCGCGCCGGCGGCGTAGGCCGGGGCCAGCTCGCCGCCCATGAAGAGGTCCAGGTCCAAAACGAACTTGACCTCCTTGTCCTGGGGGACATTGGGGGCGTTTGCCTTAATGAGTCCGGGACCGGCGTGGACTCTCGCCCGGCAGCTGCCGTCCAGGGCGGTCTCAAAATCGACGCTGCACTTGACGGTGTCCGCCTCCCGCACGTCCTCCTGGGAGAGGATGCCGAGATAGGGGTCGGTGAACAGCTCCCGGAAGGGCTCCTCCTCCAGCCCCAGGTCCCGCCTGGAGAACAGGTTCACATACCGAAGGCCCAGCCGCTGGAAAAAGGCGGGGCTGTAGGTCTTAATGAACTGGGCCAGGGGGAGGTCCAGCCGGTTGGCGAACTCCTCCCACCCGTCATAGGCCAGGGTGGACAGAGAAATGAAATCCCTAGTCAAATTCAGCTTCCACTTGTTGTCCTGAGAGACAAAGGTGTGGTTGGTAATGGCAGGCTGATTTTCTATCTGAGGCGCGCCGTTGGCGAACGTCACCTTGGGAGCCGCCCGATCCTGTTTGTGGGCATACCGGGGAAACTCCCGGCGAATTGCATCTTGAAAAGCGGCGGGCTCCTGGGTGTCGATGGTCAGAATGGCGGGGAAGCGGAGCTGGCAGATCACCTCCCGCAGCTGGGGACGGTCAAAATGGGTGCGGGGCTGTTGGGAGAGCAGCATAGCGATACCTCCTGAGGATTCATTTGCCCCCATTGTACCGCCCCCCGTCAGTTTTTACAAGTAGAACTTGTGGCAGCCGATGGTGGTGTAGTAGGTCCGGTTCTGGTTGATCCAGGTTCCCTCAGACAGGGCCGGGGCGTAGAAGTACATACACCGGTCCACCACCCGGGTGCCGTTGAGTACCATCTTGGCTGCCAGAATGCTCCGCTCTGTGGGCTCCCAGTAGACGGAGCCGTTGGACACCGGCTCAAACTGTACGGCATATTTGGTATCAAAGATGACCTCCTTGATGGTGGATGGGAACTGGGCGTCCTCCACCCGGTTGAGCACCACATGGCCCACCGCCAGCTGGCCCAGCAGAGACTCCCCCTGGCTCTCGGCGCTGATGATGCGGCTGAGCCAATAGAAGTCCTCCTCAGAGTGGCCGCGGTATGTAGTCCGGGGGACCAGGGTGATGGGCTTGTTCCGGCCATTCCAGACGGCCTCGGCCCCAGCCAGGTTGGCCGCCGCCCGCACCGGCACATAGGTGGTATGGTTGAAAAGGTAGATGGGCGCCCCCAGGTCGAAGGCGTAGCCGTCCACCAGGGCGGTTTTGCTGCCTACCGGGAAGGCCAGAGTGAACAGCTCCCCCTTGGCCTTGGCGGTGCGGATGCTGTTGTCCCAGGAGACCTCCCAATCCCCCAGGCCCGCCAGCACCTGCCGCAGGGGGGCGTAGGACACCCCGTCCTTCACCTGAACGGCGGAGCTGACCACCTGGCCGTCCACTGCCAGCTCCATGGCCTCGGTCCGTCCGGAGGCCAGAAAGATCACCAGAAGGGCCAGAAGACAGGTCAATAGCTTGGCTTTCATACTCGTTCCTCCTTTCTCGTGGGATACGGTTACGAGTATACAGGAGGGCAGGGCAGAGGGGCAAGCTGTAAATCTTCCCAGAGAAGGGGCAAAAAAGCGGTTGACAGAGGGGGAAAGCTGTGGTACACTGCATGTAGTTAGTTAAAACTAACAACTGCGGGAATACGGCGCCCGCCTTTTTCAGACGAAGAGGTTAGCTAAAACTAACAAAAGAGAGGAGGCGGCGGGATGGACCAGCCGAGAACATTGGAACGGGCGCTGGCCTACCACTGTGCCCCTGCCTTAGCAGGCATCAAGGCGGCGGACCTGTTTACTTGGCCCAACGCCGCCTGGGGGGAGGTGGAGCGGTACGCCGGGGCTCTGGCCCGGCGGGGGATCCGGCTGCGAGCGCTGCGCCGGGGGGCGCGGCGGACGCTGCTGCTGGTATACCGGCCTGCCTGTCTGGAGCGGTGCCTCAGCTGTCCCCGGGTGCGGGCCCTGCTGGAGCAGGCGGGGTACCCGGCGGAGGGCGGGGCGGAGGTCCTTCTGGCGCGGCTGATGGAGCGGCTGGAGGGGGAGGCGTTCCCCCATGAGATCGGCCTGTTCCTGGGCTATCCGCCGGAGGACGTGGAGGGCTTCTGCCGCTATCAGGGGCAGAACTACAAGCTCTCAGGCCGGTGGAAGGTCTACGGGGACCGGGAGGCGGCCAGCCTCCGGTTCCAGCGCTACGACCACTGCCGGGACGCCCTGTGCCGCCGTCTCGCCGTGTGTCCTCTGCTGGAGGTGTTCCATCCGGTGAAGGGGCAGGAGGAAGCGATCCATTAAATTTGTTTGGAGGTAACGTATGAGTCAGATGTATGTGATCTACTGGTCCGCCAGCGGCAACACGGAGGCCATGGCCGGCGCCATTGCCGAGGGAGGCCGGGAGGCTGGCGCGGCGGTGCGGCTGTGCCAGGTGTCGGAGATCACCTCCGACGAGGCCCTGGGCTGCGATCTGCTGGCCCTGGGCTGCCCCGCCATGGGGGACGAGGTGCTGGAGGAGAGCGAGTTCGAGCCTTTCTTCACCGAACTGGAGGGGAAGCTCTCCGGGAGAAAGGTGGCCCTTTTCGGCTCCTACGGCTGGGGCGACGGCCAGTGGATGCGGGACTGGCAGGACCGGGTGATCAAGGCCGGAGCGGAGCTCTACCACGGGGAGGGCCTGATGATCAACGACGCTCCCGACGACGACGGCCTCAGCCAGTGCAAGGCTTTCGGCAGCGGCTTTGCCGCCCAATAAACACAAAATCTCCCGTTTGACCTGCGCGCAGACGGCGTAGATACCTCCTCCCATGGCCCGCCGGGTGCGAAAACCCGGCGGGCCGATTT
>CALXDB010000147.1 GCA_944386955.1 uncultured Oscillospiraceae bacterium | reverse complement strand
ACCTGAAGGACGCGGCGGTCCGCGACGAGGAGGTCATCCGTCCTCTGGATCGCCCGCTGAATACCCGGCCGGGCCTGGTGATCCTCCGGGGCAACGTGTGTGAGGCCGGTCTGATGAAGCTGCAGATCGACGATACCATCAAAACCGGCTATTTCCGCGGCCCCGCAAAGGTCTTCGCCAACGCCGCTCAGGTCACCGAAGCTCTGAACCGGGACGCCATCGGCAAGGGCGACGTGATCGTGATCCGGGGTCTCGGCATCACCGGCACTCCCGGCATGGGCGGCCCCCGCTACTCCCTCTTCGCCGTGGACGGCAAGGGTCTCAGCGGCGATGTGGCCATGATCACCGACGGCAACGCCTCCGGCCTCTGCAACGCGGCGCTGATGGTCACCGACGTGACTCCGGAGGCCGCCGCAGGCGGCGTGATCGGCCTGATCCAGGACGGCGACATGATTACCATTGACGCAGCCAAGTGGCTTTTGCAGGTGGAGGTCTCCGACGAGGAGCTGGCCGAACGCCGCAAGACCGCCCCGGACTACCGCAAGCGCGGCGAGGAGGGCTGGCTGAAGATCATCCAGGAGCGGGCCACCCCGCTGACTGAGGGCGGCACCACCACCTGATATCCGGCTTGCCGAAGAAGGCAAGACGGACCCATAGCGAAAGACCGCTTCCCCCTCGCGGGGCAGCGGAAGCAATGAAAAGAGGGCCTGCCGGACGATCCGGCAGGCCCTCTTGGCAAGCGGCTATTGGGCAGCCTCCGCAGTGAGGCGCTTGGCGTTGGTCAGGCAGAGCCCCCTGTTGGTATAGCCCAGCACCGTGCCGCCTTCCGCCAGGGCCGCGGCAGGCAGCAGGATCAGGTACAGAACCAGAACACCTGGGAGGCTCAATCGTCGTTGCTTCATCGGCCTCCGTCTCCGTACAGGTGCAGAGGCGGCGGAATAACGGATCTATTTTACAGCCATTATCCCAGGATTTTTGAAGAGCAGATCCCACGCGGGACGGCGCTCCCTATTTTGCGGGCAGATCCACGGCAAACAGGCCTCCGGCGCCGCCGCTGTGGAGAAACAGGAGATTCTCCCCTTCGAAATCCCCCTCCCGAAGCAGGGACAGCGTCTCTGCAAAGGCCTTTCCCGTGTACACCGGGTCCAAAAAAATGCCCTCCAGCCGGGCCAGCTCCTCCACCGCCGCCGTCACCTCCGGCCCGGGGATGCCGTAGCCCGCTCCCACATGGTACCGGATCTCCGGCAGGGGCGCCGCCTCGCCGGACCGCTCCAGCAGTGCCAGAGCCCCCGCCATCAGGTCCTCCACGATCTCCCCGAAGGGGGCGTCGTCCACCGCCACCGCCGTCACCTTGGTAGCCGGGGAACAGAGATAAGTGCCCAGGGCCACCCCGGCGGCGGTGCCGCCGGAGCCGCAGACGCACACCGTGTGGTCAAACCGGACTCCCAGCTCCGTCCCCTGGCGGTAGGCCTCCTCCATGGCCGCCACATACCCAAGAGCCCCCAGGGCCGTGGAGCCGCCCAGAGGGATGGCGTAAGGCACACGGCCCCGGGCCCGCAGCTCCTCCGCCAGCCGGTCCATCTCGGCGTAGACCGTCTCATAGTCGTCGGTGTCCACGAACCGGACCTCCGCCCCCAGGAGGCGGTCCAGAAGGAGGTTTCCCTTCTCCTCGGTCACCCCCCGCTCCTTCAAAAAGAGGACGGTCTTCATTCCCAGCTTGCCGCAGCAGGCGGCGGTGAGCATGGCGTGGTTGGACTGGGCCCCGCCGGTGGTGAACACCACGTCGGCCCCCTTGGCCTTGGCGTCCGCCAGCAGGAACTCCAGCTTCCGCACCTTGTTGCCCCCCAGGCCCACACCGGTCATGTCATCCCGCTTGATATAGATCCCCTTGCCGTACTTCCGGCTCAGATTGGGCAGGAATTGCAGCGGGGTGGGACCCGCGCACAGGGGGACGCGGGGAAAATCATGGATGGTCTTCATCTTGTACCTCCTTTTCCGCCCCGAGGGGCAGTACCATGTTGTGCCAGGGAACGCCGCCGTGGACGGAGGCCCCCACCCCCCGGTCCTCATAGCCAAACCGGGCGTAGTAGGGGACCTTCTCCCGAAGGCAGGTGAGGGTGACGCTCTGTCGCCCCTGCCGCCGGGCCAGCTCCGCCATGGCCGCCAGCAGCCGCCCGCCGATGCCCCGGCCCCGGGCCTTTGGCAGCACCGCCAGGCTGAACACCGCCTGGTGGGGGTGGTCCTCACTGTGGCAGCCCTCGTCGCCGAACATGGGGTCCTCGATATAGGGGACGGCGATGACGGGGCCCATGATGTGGCCCACCAGCGTCTCCCCCTCCACCGCCGCCAGAATATGGCCTGGGTAGGCGGAGAGCCTGCGGCGGATGGTCTCCCGGTCCGCCCCCTGCTCCGGGGGGAAGGAGGCGGACTCCACGGCGAAGAGGGCCTCCAGGTCCTCCCTGCGGGCAAAGCGGATGGTCAGCGGCATGCAAAGTCCCTCCCCATCAAAATTTGTACAGGCCCAGTATACCATACCCCGCCTCCGGGGCGCAAGGGAGGGGATATGCTCCCCGGGCGTTGACAGTTTCCCCGGAATCCCCTACAATGGGAAAAGAAGCACGCGGAAGGGGGCGGCGGATTGGATATCAAGGATCTGGAATATTTTCTGGTGATCTGCCGGCATCAGAACCTGGCCAAGGCGGCCCGGTCGCTGTACATTACGCCTCAGGGCCTCAGCCGGATTGTGAAGAATCTGGAGGCAGAGCTGGGCACCGCCCTCCTGCGCCGGACGGGCAACAGCATCGCCCTTACCGACGCCGGACGCTACCTGGAGGCCCGGCTGCCGGACCTTCTCCAGTCCTACAGCGACCTGTGCGGGGAGATCCGGTGCATTGCCCAGCGGGAGACCCACGAGGTCCACCTGCTGTCGGCCTACGGCATCCTCCGGCTGGTGACGCCGGACTGTCTGGCCGCCTTTTCCCGGCGGTATCCCCGCATCCGGCTGTCCTACCGGGAGTTTCCGGACCGGCAGGTGGAGCAGCGGTTCCTGGACGGGGAGGGGGACGTGGCCTTCACCGTGGGGAACCGGGCGCTGAAGCATGTGGACGCGGTGCCCATGGAGAAGTTCGAGATCAAGCTGATGGTCCACCGGGACAACCCCCTGAGCCGAAAGGAGGCGGCGGACATCCGGGACCTGGAGACCTGCCCGCTGTATATCGAGAGCCGGGAATTCAACATCCACCACGACATCTTAGGCCGCTGTGAGGCCGCCGGGGTCGCCCCCCAGGTGGCCTTCGAGACCAGCGGCTTCAGCCTCTGCCAGAAGATGGTGTCCCAGAACAAGGGGATCTCCGTCATCGTGGACTTCATCTCCGACGACATGAAAAACAGCGACCTGGTGCTGCTGCCCTTTGCCGACGGCCCCTACTACTGGGAGACCTACCTGCTGACCCGCCGGGGAGAGAAGCCCAACCCGGACGTGGCGGTGTTCCGGGACTTCGTCATGGACTGGATGCACCGGATCAAGACGGGGGAGATCCGGCGGTAGTCCTGTGCAGGTCGGGGACGGATCCGGCAAAAAGGGCGGAAAAGTTTTGTGACCGCAACGATCTGTTGTCCCGGCGCAACAGATCGCGGGGCTGAGAGAGGCCGCGGACCATTGTGTTTGAAAAAGATCCTTCCTATAATAGAGACAAAGAGCACCGCGGCGGCGGAATCGGGAAGGAGAGCGGACCCACAATGGACAAGAGCGTTTTTGAAAGGCACCCGGAAGGCGACGTCATCCCCTACGGCGTCTGGGAGGGCAGGCCCCTCCTGTGGCGGGTGCTGGACCGGGAGGGGGACAAGCGGCTGCTGCTGGCGGAGGAGATCGTGGCCCGACAGCCCTACAACAAGACCTATGACAACACCTACTGGCAGACCAGCACTCTGCGGCGCTGGCTGAACCAGGCCTTCTTTCAGAAGGCCTTTACCCTCCAGGAGCGCAGCCGGATCCTGAACACCCGGATGAAGAACCCGCCCAACCCCCGGTATCTCACCTCCGGCGGCGGCGATACCGTGGACAAGCTGTTTCTGCTGGAGCTGGAGCAGCTGGAGCAGTATCTCCCTACCGACGCGGATCGGGCTCTGGGCCACTGGTGGTGGGTGCGATCCCCGGGGCTGAACATCCTCTCGGCGGCCAGCGTCTATGAGGACGGCTCCGTGTACGACACGGGGATCAACATCCACTATGCCGACGGCGGCGTCCGCCCGGCCATGTGGGTGCTGCTGCGGAATTGACCGGCTGAGAAGACAAAAAGGGATGGCAGGCGCTGCCTGCCATCCCTTTTTTCTCTTTTGTAACAGACGCTCAGGCCGCATCCCGGCTCATCCTCCGGTAGCGTAGAACACCTTCTCGTCCTGGACCACCATACCCAGGCTCTCCCGGGCGATCTGCTCGATCATCTCCGGGTCGCTGCTGCGGGCGATGCTCTCCTCCAGGCCCGCATTTTCCTCCTGGAGGCTGCTGATCTCCTCCGCCAGCGCCGCCTCTTCCGCCCGGGCGGCGGCCAGCTGATCCTGCATCCGGTAGAGCTGGAATCCCAGACCAAAGAGCAGCACCAGCAAAATCAGTCCGCCCAGCAGTCCGCCGGACTTTCTTTTCCGTCTTCGTTCCTTCTTTTGACGCCGGCTCCGGCCCATGGGACTCTCCTCCCTTCCTTTTCCCGGGCGAAGGGGAGCCCTCCGCCGTTGTTCTATTATTGTAAACCACTTCCTCAAAAAAAGGAAGTGGTTTTTTTGCCATTTGGCAAATTTTTTTCCAATGGAAAGAAGGAAAAGGAGGGGGGAGAGGAAAAACCGGAGGGTATCCCAAGCCACGGCCCGCCAAAAGCGCCAGGCGGGGGAGAGGAGGGGGCTGAGGAGGCAGAGGTACAGCGCCGCGCCTCCGGCGATGCCCGCCAGCATATAGACCCGCAGCTCCCCGTTTCCCAGCCGGAGAATGAAGGCCGCCACGCAGAGGAGGGCAAAGAAGCAGAAGAGGCCGTCCAGCAGGGGACGAAGCCAGCGGCGGTCCTGCCGGAGAGGCAGGCGCAGCAGGTCGAACACCACCCCCAGGAGGGCCCCCAAAACCCAGGAGAGGAGGAAGGCGGCCAGCTGCTGGGAGAGATCCACCCCCATCAGCCGAAGAGCCTCCCGAAGAGGCCGCCGCCTCGCACGGTCTCCTCATAGCTCATGGCGTCCACCCGGCCGTCCACATGGAGCTCCCCGCCGTCCAGGGTCAGCTTGCCGATGTGGAGGCCCTCGCCGGAGATCACCAGGGTACCGGCGGAGGTCGACATCACGATCATATTCTCATCGAAGCGCTCCACGTCCTCCACGCCGGAGACGGTGAGCCGCTCCCGCCCCTCCAGGGTGATCTGGTGGTGGGCGAATTCAGGGGTATCATAGGCCATAGCGCATCCTCCCAACGATCACGGATACACCATGTATATGGGGGGTCTGTCCCGGTTATGCCTGGATCTCCCGGTAGAGGAGGGCGGCGGCGTCCTTGCCCACATTGTCCTGAACGGAGAGCACCTCCACGGTGAGGGTGCGCTCGCCGAAGCGGATGGCGATGACGTCGCCCTCCTTGACCTCGTAGGAGGCCCGGGCCACCTTGCCGTTGACGGTGACCCGCTCGTTGTCGCAGGCCTCATTGGCCACGGTCCGCCGCTTGATGAGGCGGGAGACCTTCAAATACTTGTCCAATCGCATAGTGTGGTTCCTTTCTGTCCCTCATTCGCCGGGACCGGGCTTTTTTTGCCCTCTGACGAGGGAGTGTCTTTTTTTGTCGGTGGCCGACGGTGTACTGTCTGGTGTTTTGCCTCCGGCGGCCTACTTTTCTCATCAAAGAAAAGTAGGCAAAAGTTGACTTAGAACCAAGGTTCTAAGGACTCCTTTCGTTTTCTACCGAGACTTGGAAATCAGGGAGGCTTTTTGCTGCTGGCTTGATGCGGGCCACGCCGGTTGACGTGCGTGTTTGCGTCTCCTTCCGCGCTTCGGCGCGCTGCCTTGATGGTCGTTTTGGCCTGTTCGT
>CALXDB010000146.1 GCA_944386955.1 uncultured Oscillospiraceae bacterium | reverse complement strand
CCCAGCGCTGCAAGGCCTGCCGTGACGCCCGCAAGAACGCTGCCCGCGGTCCCCGCGAGTACTTCACCGCGGTGTGCGCCAACTGCGGCGGCGAGGCCCGGGTTCCCTTTGAGCCCAAGAGCGATCGTCCTGTTTACTGCAGCGAGTGCTTCGCCAAGATGCGCGAGCAGCAGGGCTGATTCCTGACAAACTTGATTATCTGTGGGACGTCCGCAAAAGCGGACGTCCCCTTTTTCTCTCCTCCCGCTCTTTTTTCGCGCCCTGTCTGATCAAAGAATCCGGCTTGCTATTTCATAGCAGATATAGTACAATGGGTAGAACGGATACGCCGCATGGGGCGTATGCCACATCGAAAGGAGCAGATGACGATGGAATACAGCAGCATGAACAAGGCGCAGCTCCAGGCGGAGTACGACGCCGTCGCCAAGGATTTTGAGGCGCTGAAGGCCAAGGGGCTGAAGCTGGATATGTCCCGCGGCAAGCCCAGCAAGGCTCAGCTGGATCTGGTCAGCGGCGTTCTCACCGCCCTGACTACCCCCGAGGAGTGCGCCGTGGAGGGCACCGATGCCCGCAACTACGGTGAGCTGGCGGGCCTGCCCTGCGCCCGGCGGTACTTTGCGGAGATCCTGGGCTGCAAGCCGGAGGAGTGCTTTATGGGCGGCAACGCCAGCCTGACGCTGATGTATGACACCATCTCCAAGGCCTACACCCACGGCCTGCTCCACAGCGAGAAGCCCTGGGCCAAGCTGGACAAGGTGAAGTTCCTCTGTCCCGCTCCCGGCTATGACCGCCACTTCAAGATCAGCCAGTCCTTCGGCATGGAGATGATCACCATCGAGATGACGGAGAACGGCCCCGACATGGACGCGGTGGAGGAGGCGGTGAAGGACCCCGCCGTGAAGGGCATGTGGTGCGTGCCCAAGTACTCCAACCCCTCCGGCTGCATCTACTCGGAGGAGGTGGTGGAGCGGATCGCCTCTTTGAAGCCCGCCGCCCCTGACTTCCTGCTCATGTGGGACAACGCCTACTGCATCCACGAGTTTGAGGGCGACTTCGTGCCCTTCCCCGACATCATCGGTCTGTGCGAGAAGCACGGCAATCCGGACATGGTGGTGGAGTTCGCCTCTACCTCCAAGGTGACTCTGCCCGGCGCCGGCGTGGCCTGCATGGCCACCAGCGAGGCCAACATGAAGTACCTGATGAAGCTGATGAGCTTCCAGACCATTGGCTACGACAAGATGAACCAGCTGCGCCATGTCCGCTTCCTGAAGGACAAGGAGAACACCCTGGCCCTGATGAAGAAGCACGCCGCAGTGCTGGGTCCCAAGTTCGCCGCCGTGGTGGACGGCCTGGAGCGGGAGCTTGCGCCTCTGGGCTTTGCCAGCTGGAGCCACCCCAAGGGCGGCTACTTCGTCAGTCTGGACGTGATGGAGGGCACCGCCAAGCGGACTGTGGCCCTGTGCAAAGAGGCAGGCGTGGTGATGACCCCCGCGGGCAACCCCTTCCCCTACGGGAAGGATCCCAAGGACAGCAACATCCGCATTGCGCCGTCTCTGCCCCCCAAGGCGGAGCTGGAGGCTGCGGTGGAGGTGCTGTGCGTCTGCGCCAAGCTGGCCGCGCTGGAGAAGCTTTTGAACAAGTAAGCGGTATGAACCGAAAAAGTCCTCTGGGGAAAGATATTCCCCAGAGGACTTTTTGTATCTGCCCCTTCCGCTATTTGGACAGCTCCTGGTTGGTTTTGAACACATCCGCCACGTCGTGGATGGTGATGTAGGCGGCGGGGTCGATGGCGTGGACCAGATCTTTCATGCGGCTGATCTGGAAGCGGTTGAGGACGATGTACACCATGGTCCGCTGGGACCCGGAGTAGAAGCCCTTGGCTTCCACCATGGTCATACCCTGCTCAAAGACCTGGGACAGGGCGGCGCAGACCTCCTCCGGCTTCACCGTGACGACAAACACAGCCTTGGACCGGTCCAGACCTTCCACGATGTAGTCCACGGTCTTGAGGGCCGCCATATAGGTGACAATGGAGTAGAGGGGCAGGATCCAGCTGTGGATCACCACGCCGCAGATGATGTAGAGCACCACGTTGTAGGCCATAACGAAGGAGCCCACGGACAGGCCCAGCCGCTTGGCGAAGATCACCGCCATCACCTCGATGCCGTCCATAGCCCCGCCGGCCCGGATGGCGAGACCGCTGCCGAGACCGGAGATCAGCCCGCCGAAAAGGGCGCAGAGCAGCAGGTCCGACCCGGCCAGGGGGGAGGCCATGGTCACGTCCACCGGCAGCACGTCGGTGATGAGCCAGGCCCCCAGGGAGTAGACGGCCACGGCGTAGATGGCGTAGACGGTAAACACCACCCCCTGGCGCTTGAGGCCGTAGAGAAACAGAGGGACGTTGAGGAGAATCAGAAAAATGGACAGAGTCCAGGCCTCGGGGGTGATCTGGGCCAGCAGCATGGATGTGCCGGAGATGCCGCTGTCATAGAGCTTCACCGGGGAGAGGAAAATGGTGATGCCGAAGGCGTTGACAAGGCCTGCCACTGTGAGAAGGAGAAACCGGGAGGCCTTCAGACCCCGCAGCTCCTGGAGAATTTTGGGCGTTTGTTTCATAGACTCCTCCAATCTTGTAAATTCAAAATCACTATACCACAGATTTGAGAAAAAATCTACGGATCCCGGTCAAACCTGTCTCCAGGAAGAGAGAAGCGCAACTTGGGGTGGCGGCGTGACCAAAAGGGTGGTATACTCAAGGAAAAACCGCCCCAAGGGCGGGGAAGAGGAGGCGGCGGAGATGGCGGATGTGGTGGAATTCGGCGGCTTTGTGCCGGAGAAGGAACCGGAGGACATGACCCGGGAGGAGCTGCTGGACGCCCTGGAGGCGGTGCGGCAGCAGATCGCCCAGCTGGACGAGGCGGAACCGGAGGACATGGACAGCGAAGAGTACGACCAGTGGGGGGACCGTCACGAGGCCCTGGAGGACTTGGCAGACGAGCTCACTGAGTGTCTGGAAGATCTGGAGGGGTGAGACGATGCTGGCCTATACCTATGTGAAAAAAGGAGAGTTTCAGCTGCTGGAGAAGCCCAAGCCGGTGCTGCAGAGCGGCCGGGACGCTATCGTCCGGGTGACCCTCTCCAGCATCTGCACCAGCGACCTCCACATCAAGCACGGCTCCGTGCCCCGGGCAGTGCCGGGGATCACCGTGGGCCATGAGATGGTGGGGGTTGTGGAGGAAGTGGGGGAGGCGGTGAAGACCGTGGCCCCCGGGGACCGGGTGGCGGTGAACGTGGAGACCTTCTGCGGCAGCTGCTTTTTCTGCGAGCACGGCTGGGTGAACAACTGCACCGACCCCGACGGCGGCTGGGCACTGGGCTGCCGGATCGACGGGGGGCAGGCGGAGTACGTCCGGGTGCCCTATGCCGACCAGGGACTTACCAGGATCCCCGATGGGGTGACGGACCGGCAGGCCCTCTTTGTGGGGGACATCCTGGCCACCGGCTGGTGGGCGGCGGACCTGGGGGAGATCAACCCCGGGGACACCGTGCTGGTCATCGGCGGCGGTCCCACGGGGATCTGCGCCATGGAGTGCGCCCTACTGAAACAGCCGGGGCAAGTGATCGTCTGCGAGCGGGACCCCCAGCGGCAGGAATTCCTCCGCCGCCACTGGCCCCAGGTGACGGTGGTGGGTCCCGAGGAAGCGGAGGCGGAAGTCCTGGCCCGCAGCGCCCGCGGCGGGGCGGACGCGGTGCTGGAGGCGGGGGGTACCCCGGAGAGCTTTCAGCTGGCCTGGAGGTGTGCCCGGCCCAATGCCGTGGTGGTGGTCGTGGCCCTCTACGACGCCCCCCAGACCCTGCCCCTGCCGGAGATGTACGGGAAGAACCTGACCTTCAAGACCGGCGGGGTGGACGGCTGCCGCTGCGCCGAGATTTTGGAGCACATCCGAAGGGGGGAGCTGGATACCACCCCCCTCATCACCCACACCTTCCCCCTCCGGGACATCGCCGCCGCCTACCGCCTCTTTGAGGAGCGGCGGGACGGGGTGGTGAAGGTGGCCATCACCCCGGACTGACAGGACGGAGCCCGGCGGCAGAACTGCCGCCGGGCCCTTTTGTGTCTTGACATCTATTGTCTACTGTGTTAGACTACTCTCGAGAAGTCTAACGCAGTAGACAAAAAGGAGGACCACATGGATACCCCGAAGATCTTTGAGAGCGAATACCGCTTCTGCCTCATCTTGTGGGAGCGGGAGCCGGTGACCACCACGGAGCTGGTGGCCCTGTGCCAGGAGCGGCTTGGCTGGAAGCGGACCACCACCTACACCGTCATCAAGCGGCTGGGGGAGCGGGGGGTGGTCCGAAACGACAACGGCGTGGTCACCGCCCTCATTTCCCGGGAGGAGGCCCAGGTGTCGGAGATCGACGAGCTGATGGAGAAGAAGTTCCAGGGCTCCCTCCCCGCCTTTCTGGCGGCCTTCGCCCGGCGGCAGTCGCTGTCGGCGGAGGAGGTGGAGGAGATCCGGCGGATCATCGAGAAGTAGGGGAGGCGCACCATGGAGACCCTGTTTTTGAAGCTGGTAAACCTCAGCCTGTCCGCCGGATGGCTGGTGCTGGCGGCGCTGGTCCTGCGGCTGGTGTTCCGAAAGGCGCCCCGGTGGATTTTCTGCCTGCTGTGGGGCCTGGTGGCCCTGCGGCTGGCGTGCCCCTTCTCTGTCGAGAGCGCCCTGAGCCTTCTCCCCAGCGCCCAGGTGGTGCCCACGGAGACCGTGGGGATCACCGCGCCTGTGGTCCACACCGGCATCCCCGCCGTCAACGCCGCGGTGAACCCCGTTCTGGCGGAGACCCTGGCCCCGGCGGCGGGGTCCGGCGTCAGTCCCGCCCGGGCGGCGGCCATTCTCCTCTCCCGGCTCTGGCTGGCGGGGGTGATTCTGATGGCACTCTACGCCCTGGGGAGCTGGCTCCTTCTGCGGCGGCGGCTTTGCACCGCCACCCGCCTCCGGGACAACATCCGCCAGAGCGAGGCGGTGGAGACCCCCTTTGTGCTGGGGCTGTTCCACCCGGTGATCTACCTGCCCTACCGGGTGGCGGAGGGGGATCTCCCCTATGTGATCGCCCACGAGCAGGCCCACATCCGCCGCCGGGACCACTGGTGGAAGCCCCTGGGCTTCGCCCTGCTGGCGGTCTACTGGTTCCAGCCCCTCCTGTGGCTGGCCTACTGGCTCTTGTGCCGGGACATCGAGGGAGCCTGCGACGAGAAGGTGATCCGGGAGATGGACACGGAAGGCCGGCGGGGCTACGCCGCCGCCCTCCTCCGCTGGAGCGTCCGCCCCGGGCACATCGCCGCCTGCCCCCTGGCCTTCGGGGAGGTGGGGGTGAAGAAGCGGGTGAAGGCGGTGATAGGCTACAAGAAGCCCGCCTTCTGGATCATTGCCGTGGCCCTGGCCGCCTGTGGGATCGCGGCGGTGTGCTTTTTGACGGACCCGGTGACCGGCCCCTCCTCTCCCGCGGAGAAGCGCTATACCTACGAGGGAAAGGGCTTCGGCGGGGACTTCACCATCACGGTCCGGGACGACGGTACCTTCAACTACTACGAGGGTCCGCTGAGCAGTTATTTGGGAAACGGCACCTGGGCCGTCTCCGGGGATATCCTGACTTTGACGGACCTAACGGGGGCGGAACCTGTCCGGGTCAACCGCTTCCGCATGGAGGGGGACGATCTGGTGTTTCTGGCGGAGGGGTCCGACAACTTCCTCTATGTGCAGCTGTCGGACGGGGAGATGTTTTACGGTGAAGCCCTTCCCGACGCGCCCTCCGGCGTGACGAAGTGGCTGGACTACACCGAGGACCCCAGCCGGATGGACTGGGACGGCGAGGAGACCATGGAACTGCCGGAATTCCCCGGCGTCACCTTCCGCTACACCCCGGAGCGGATCACCGCCCGGGAGGATGGGGAGGAGTTCCTCCTCATCACGGGCATGCCCATCTGGAACGTCTATTTTAAGGACCTCACCGGCGACGGCCTGCCGGAGCTCTGCGCCACCCTCAGCTGGGGCTCCGGCGCCATCGACACCCGGGTGGTGATCTACGACTACGCCAACGGGGCCAGCTACACCTTGGAGGACCGGATGGTCT
>CALXDB010000145.1 GCA_944386955.1 uncultured Oscillospiraceae bacterium | reverse complement strand
GGAGCTGAGCCTCTTCATCGACCTGGGCACCAACGGCGAGCTGGTGTTCGGCAACAACGAGTTCCTCATGTCCTGCGCCTGCTCCGCCGGCCCCGCCTTCGAGGGCGGCGACATCTCCTGCGGCATGCGGGCCACCGACGGGGCCATCGAGGCCTGCACCATCGACAAGGACACCCTGGAGCCCACCCTCACGGTGGTGGGCGGCGAGGCCCCCGCCGGCATCTGCGGCAGCGGCATCATCGACATCATCGCCGAGCTCTTCCGCACCGGCGCCATCAACGGCAAGGGCAAGTTCATCCGGGAGAATCCCCGGATCTCCCACGACGAGCACGGCATGGGCTCCTACGTCATCGCCTGGCAGAAGGACACCGGCGGCATCAAGGACGTGGTCATCAACGAGGTGGACATCGACAACTTCATCCGGGCCAAGGGCGCCATCTTCTCCGCCACCCAGACCATGCTCCAGTCCCTGGGCTTCGACGCCTCGGTGATCCAGCGGGTGTATGTGGCCGGCGGCATCGGCAGCGGCATCAATATGAGGAACGCCGTCACCATCGGCATGTTCCCCGACATCCCCCTGGAGCACTTCCACTACATCGGCAACTCCTCCCAGGCCGGGGCCTACGCCATGCTGCTGAGCAGCGAGGCCCGGGAGAAGGTCTTCGAGCTGGGCCGGTCCATGACCTACCTGGAGCTGAGCAACGAGCCCAGCTACATGGACGAGTTCGTGGCCGCCTGCTTCCTGCCCCACACCGACAGGAGCCTGTTCCCCAGCGTCAGCCAGGAGTAACGGGGGCTGCGCCCCCGGAGGGCTGATGCGCCCGTCACCGGGCGGGCGGGAACGCAGCGGGGGCTCCGCCCCCGGACCTCGGCGATTCCGAAGCCAGCCGTTTCGGACTTTGGCTCCCGGGCCCCCCCGGCCCTAAACCCGATGCCTTCTAGCGGGGATTCCGCCCCCACACCCCGAGGTTGCCTCCGGCGGGCCCACTTTTGGACGCCCAAAAGTGGGCGGAAAAACCGCTGGGGAGACCCCAGACCCCCGTTATTGGTCTAATCGGAGGCCTGCAAGGGGGATACCGGGCAGCCACTGAATTTCTGTAGGGCCTCTGGCTCCTTCGTAATCGGTGCGGTGGGTATCCCACTTCGCCTGACGGCCCTCGGGCTGATAGGCACTTCTTGTCGTGCGAAACAGACAGATGGTTCTCCCCCTTTAACAGGGCGTCAGCCGAAGTTGGATAAGCAACCCGCCGCAGATCAGATGCCAAAGGGCACTGGCTCAGTGGCTGCGCAGCATTAAATCTGATATAGACCGATTGGGCAAAGCGGGGGCCGGGGTGTCCCCGGCGCCCTTTTGGGTACTTTTCCGGCGAGGGAAAAGTACCCCGGGGCCCGGGGGCGGAGCCCCCGCCGATAAGCACCGGCCCCGGGGGCGGAGCCCCGGCAGTAAAACAAAACAAGGAGTACCGCCATGGAACCCATCTACGGAAAAAACAACAAGGAAGAACTGCCCCTTGAGTACTACCTCAAGCGCTACCAGGAGGGGGACCCCGCAGAGATGGCCCGGCGGTGCGCCCTGCCCTGGAACGGGGAGACAAACACCCTGGCGCTGGAGTTCCTGGGCGGGACCTACACCGTATCCCACCCGGACTTCACCATCACCGGCCCCACGCCCCTGAGCAATCCCGAGCGGATTCTGTTTCTCCGCTACCTGCTGGACGGGGCCTACGCCATGCCCAGCGGCGAATACCTCACCTACCGGGAGTTCCCCTGGGGGGAGGTGTACCTCCAGCAGTTCACCGGCCGGTGCATCAAGCGCTTTGCCTTCAGCTACGGCTTCAAGCCGGACCTCCTCAAAAAGGTGATGGAGAAGCTGGGGGCCCAGCCGGTAAAGCGGGGAGACCTGGGCTACGAGGTGACGCTGATGGAGGGGCTGACCATGCAGTTCCTCCTGTGGCTGGGGGACGAGGAGTTTCCCCCCAACGCCCAGATCCTCTTTTCCGACAACTTCCGCACCGCCTTCACCGCCGAGGACATGGCCAACATCGGCGACATCGTCATCGGCCGCATGAAGCGGGCGGCCGCCGCGCTGTGATCCCTGCGGGGAGGGACCCCGCGTTTTCATTCCATTCACAACTGCATCAGGATTGGTAGAGTAAGTGTAACGCGTAAAGTGGCAAGTGGCTGGGAAGTCGCCCTTGCACGAAAGGCCCCCGGGAAATCGGGCCTACGGTGTTGCACTGCATCCGCTACCGCACAAGCTACGGGTGAATCTGCAAACTACCAATTCGCGGGGGAGGTCTCCTCCTTCACAGGCGGATTGGTAGTTTTTTTGCCCACCCTCGTGTCGTAGCTTCCATGCTCACTTTTCCGTCCGCAACAAAAAGGAGGAAGTACGCATGAAGCGTAACCATGTCTTTTATACTCGCAACCTCGCTATGATGGGGGCCCTCATCGCCATGCAGATCATCCTGGCCCGGTTTCTCAGCATCCAGGCCAGCGACACCCTCCGCGTCAGCTTCGAGAGTGTGCCGGTGATCCTGGCCGGCATGTGGCTGGGTCCCCTCAGCGGCGCCCTGGTGGCTCTGGTGTCCGACATCCTGGGCACCATTCTCTCCGGCTACGGCGTCTGGTTTCCCCCCATCGCCCTGGGACCTGTCTTGGTGGCGGTGCTCTGCGGCCTCAGCACCAAGTATGTGTTCAAAAGCGACCTCACCGCCGCCAAGGATCTGTGGAAGGTGCTGGCCACGGTGATCGTGACGGGGATCCTCAACAGCTTCGTTATCGGCACCGTCACCACCAGCCTCTACAGCATCGTGGTCATGGGCAACACCAAGGCTTTCGACGCCCTGCTGGCATACAACTTCCTCCAGCGTCTGACCACCAAGCCTCTGACCATCATCGTGGACGCCGTACTGGTGGCCATGGTGAACAAGGCGGTCTACAAGCCTGTCATCTGCCGCATTGTCAAGCGGGCGTGACCGCGGCGCATCCATAATACAGAATTACAGAAAGAAATCAGGTAACCACACATGACGTACAATGAAGCGCTTTCCTACATCCACAGCGTCTGCTGGAAGGGGAGTATCCCCGGCCTCAGCCGCACCCAGGAGCTGCTGAAGAAGATCGGCAACCCGGAGAAATCTTTGAAGTTCATCCACATCGCCGGCACCAACGGCAAGGGCTCCACCGCCGCCATGCTGTCCTCTATCCTGGAGGCGGCGGGCTACCGGGTGGGTCTCTACACCTCCCCCTTCATCAACCGCTTCAACGAGCGGATGCAGGTCAACCACATCTGCATCGGGGACGAGGAGCTCTCGGAGCTCACCGAGTTCATTAGGCCCTATGCCGACAGCATGGACGACTCCCCCACGGAGTTTGAGCTCATCACCGCTCTGGCCCTGGAGTATTTCAAACGGAAGGCCTGCGACATCGTGGTGCTGGAGGTGGGTATGGGCGGAGCTCTCGACTCCACCAACATCATCGACACCCCCGAGGCCGCCGTCCTCTGCGCCATGGGCTACGACCATACCAAGGAGCTGGGGGAGACCATGACGGAGATCGCCTCCGCCAAGGCGGGCATCATCAAGCCCCACACCCAGGTGGTGTCCTACGGCCAGAACGAAGAGGCCCAGGCGGTGTTTGAAAAGGTCTGTCAGGAGACCGGCAGCACCCTGCGCACCCCGGACTACAGCGCCCTCACCCCCGGTGAGTTCGACCTCACCGGCCAGACCTTCTCCTACGGGGCCTGGAAGGACCTGTGGATCCCCCTGGTGGGCGTCTATCAGATGAACAACGCCGCCGTGGTCCTCACCGCCGTGGAGGCCCTCCGGGAGGAGGGGTGGAACCTCTCCGACGAGGCCGTCCGCCAGGGCCTTCGGAACACCTCCTGGCCCGCCCGGTTCGAGGTGCTGCGCCGCAGCCCCGTCTTCATCGTGGACGGCGGCCACAATCCCCACGGCATTCGGGCTACCGCCGAGAGCCTCAAGCGGATCTTCCCGGGGCGGAAGTTCGTCTTCGTTACCGGCGTTATGGCCGACAAGGACGTGGAGCACATCCTGGGCCTCATTGTCCCTCTGGCGGAGCGGTTCTACACCGTTACGCCCGACAATCCCCGGGCCATGAAGGCCGACGTGCTGGCCGGCCGCATCGCCGCTCTGGGGGCCGAGGCCATTCCCTGCGCCAGCGTGGCGGAGGGGGTGCAGGCCGCCATGGACTTCGCCGGGAAGGACGGCGTCTGCTGCGCTCTGGGCTCTCTCTATATGAGCGGAGACGTCCGGGCCTGCTTTTCTGCAACATCCGAAGGGGAAAAGTAGTCAGTTTTTTCACGAAAATAAGATTTTATGGATGGATTGCACAAGTATTTTAAAAATTGTTGGCCATCCTGCTGATTGCGATTCTTCCCTTCCTTTGTTATCCTGTTATAAAGAGAGGTCCCCGCATCAGGGGACCTTTCTTCTTCAAAAGATACCATCACTTCATGATAAGGAGCAGATACATGAGTTTTACCTACAAGGGCCTGGAGGCCGCCTATACCCGTCATCAGGTCACCGATGAGGAGGTGGACCGCCAGCTGGAGCGCCTGCGCCAGCAGTCGCCCAAGGTGGAGCCGGTAACGGACCGGCCCGCCGCTGACGGCGACACGGTGGAGCTGGATTATGCCGGCTTCTGCGGCGGCCAGCAGTTTGAGGGCGGTACGGCGGAGCACCAGACTCTGGTGCTGGGCAGCGGCGCCTTTATTCCCGGATTTGAAGAGCAGCTGATGGGCAGCCGTGCCGGGGATAAGGTGACGGTGCATGTGACCTTTCCCCAGCAGTATCATGCGCCCCAGCTGGCGGGGAAGGAGGCGGAGTTCCGCTGCGTGATTCACCGGGTCTTCCGGCAGTCCGCTTATGAACTGGGGGACGACTTTGCCAGGTCCATGGGTCTGGAGACCTTGGAGCATCTCCGGGAGGAGCTGCGAAAGAGCATGCAGCAGTACGCCGATGAGCGGGGGGAGCTGGATCTGCAGGACCGTCTTCTCCGGCAGGCGGCCCGGACTCTGGAGACGGAATTTACCCCTCAGCAGATCGACCGGGCGGTGGAGGAGCAGATGGAGACGCTGGCCGCCCAGCTCCAGCGGCAGAACCTGACGCTGGAGATGTACTGCCAGTTTACCGGCAAGACCCCGGAGACCCTCCGGGAGGAGGCCCGGGAGGAGGCGGAGCAGATCCTCCGTCTCCGGGCCGCTGTGGAGGAGATTGCCCGGCTGGAGGGGGTGGAGGTCCTGGAGCAGGAGGTGGCGGACGAGCTGGCGGAGATCTGCCGGCAGAACCAGATCACCATGGAGCAGCTCCAGGCGGCCTACGACGAGACCTTTGCCGCCGCGGTGGCGCAGAATATTCAAACACGAAAGGTCATGCGCCTGGTGCGGGAGGCTGCGGTGGTCCGTCAGGAGGCCTGAGGAGCATTTGCCGGTCAAATGGGGCGGCATTGTGCATAAAGAGAGTAAATATTCGCCTCCCATTCTGGCTGTTTACACATTTTTTCTGTAAATTCTTTCAAAAAGTTTTGGGATACAGAAAAAACATAAAAAAATTGCAGGATTTTCCTGTGAATTTTATTGACATATTTTAGGTTCAGTGTTAGAATAAGGATGTCCCGTTAAAACATTAACGATGTGTGCTGGGAGTTGCGGACGGATTGATGCACAGCACCAAACATCAAAAATTATCCCTGGGGATGGTGAAAGGTCCCGGGGAAAAAGGAGGACTACTATGGCAATCAACTTTACTGATGGCAAGTATGTAGACGAGAAGGGCCATGTGACGCTGGACCCCACCGTTTACAAGGACTGGCAGATCGCTGAGGAAGCGGAAAAGACCCTGCCCCCCGTGGAGTATTTCCGGGAGAAGCTGGGCCTGCTGCCTGACGAGATCATCCCCTACGGCAAGACTCCTAAGCTGGACTTCATCAAGATCATGAACCGTCTGAAGGATAAGCCCGACGGCAAGTTCATCGAAGTGACTGCCATTACCCCCACTCCTCTGGGCGAGGGTAAGTCCACCACCTCCCTGGGCCTGATCGAGGGTCTCGGGAAGCTGGGCAAGAACGTGGGCGGCTGCCTGCGTCAGCCCTCCGGCGGCCCCACCATGAACGTGAAGGGTACCGCCGCCGGCGGCGGCAACGCCCTGCTGATGCCCATGACCGAGTTCTCCCTGGGCCTCACCGGCGACATCAACGA
>CALXDB010000144.1 GCA_944386955.1 uncultured Oscillospiraceae bacterium | reverse complement strand
CATGACCAGCTACGGCGTGTTCGTGGACATCGGCGGCGTGGACGGGATGGTACATATCTCCGACCTGTCCTGGAGCCGTATCAAGCACCCCAGCGAGCTGGTGAAGGTGGGCGACACCCTGGATGTGTATGTCATCTCCTTCGACAAGGAGAAGCGCAAGATCTCCCTGGGCGTGAAGGACCGCACCATGAACCCCTGGGAGAAGTTCATGGAGACCTACAAGGTGGGCGACGTGGCCGACGTTCGCATCGTCAAGCTGATGACCTTCGGCGCCTTTGCCGAGGTGGTGCCCGGCGTGGACGGCTTGGTGCACATCTCCCAGATCGCCGACCGCCGCATCGAAAGCCCCGCTGAGTGCCTCAGTGAGGGTCAGACCGTGCAGGCCAAGATCATTGAGGTGGATGAGGACAAGAAGAAGATCTCCCTGTCCATCCGTGCTCTGCTGACCGCCCCTGCCGGCGACGACGAGTAATTCAGTCGGTCCTCTATATCGCTTTTTTCGCGCCGCAGAAGCTCAGCTTCTGCGGCGCATTTTTTTCTTCCTCCATTCGAAATGATTTTATTTTTCCCTCCCATGTGTTCAAAAAAGGAAAAATTGGGAATAATTTAGAACAAATCCTTGAAAATATTGGGAAAGTAGAGTACAATGTAAAATAACATGTACCAGAATGCGTGGTAGAAAAGAGAGGGAGGGCGTATGTTTCAGGTAGGGGACAAGGTGGTCCACCCCAAGCACGGCGCGGGGGTGATCGACCGGATCGTGGAGGAGCGGATCAGTGGCAAGACCCAGACCTACTATGTTTTCTCCATGCCGGTCAGCGGGCTGGTGCTGAAGATCCCCACAGAGAAGAGTCATTTAGCCGGGCTTCGTCCGGTGGTGGACGCGGCAGCGGCTACAGCAGTGATCGGCGCTTTTGGGAGACTCAGCACCGACGAAACGGCCAACTGGAACAAACGCTATCGGGAAAATATGGAGCGGCTGAAAAGCGGAGACCTCTACGAGGTGGCTCGGGTAATCAAATGTCTGATGCTGCGGGATGCAGAGCGGGGCCTTTCCACCGGGGAGCGGAAGATGCTCCACAGCGCTAAGCAGATCTTCCTCTCAGAGATGGTGTTGGCCACCGGGGAGAACTACCGCAGCATGGAGGACCGGCTGGAGGACTGTATGCGTCCCAGCGGGGGAAACGAGGAAGCAGCGTCATGTTAGAGAAGGCGGGGGATCGGATGCTTGGATGGTTGCGGAAGAAACGGAGAGGGGAGGAGGCTCCCCTCTTTTGCAGCGCGGTGGTACCTGCGGCGGGCAGTTCCCGGCGGATGGGAGGAGAGAACAAACTCTTCGCCCAGATAGGAGGGCTGACGGTGCTGACGCTGACGGTGTTGGCCCTGTCCCGGTCGGAGCTGGTCAGCGAGATCGTGGTAGCTACCCGGGAGGAAGACCTGATGACGGCGGCGGATTTGTGCAGGGCCTGCGGAACAGCCAAACCGCTGAAGTTGGTGGTGGGCGGCAAGAGCCGGACGGAGTCGGTGGCCAAGGCCCTGGCGGAATGTGACCCCCGGGCCACCTTGGCGGCGGTCCACGATGGAGCACGGCCCCTGGTAACGGCGGAGATCATCGACGAGGCTATCCGGAAGGCAGCGGTCTGCGGGGCGGCGGCCCCGGCGGTACCGGTGAAGGATACCATCAAAGAGGCGGGGGAGGACGGGGTGGTCACCGCCACTCCGGACCGGAGCCGTCTCTTCGCAGTGCAGACCCCCCAGGTCTTTGATATGGACCTTCTGAAGGGGGCGCTGCAGGCGGCCCTGGATGCGGGCGTCGCCCCCACTGACGACTGCGGAGCGGTGGAACGCCTTGGTAAGCAGGTGGTGCTGACGAAGGGCAGCTATGAGAACATCAAGATCACCACGCCGGAGGATCTGATCTTAGCCCAGGCCATCTGGGATGCGCGGGAGGAGGGCTGATATACCCATGCGGATCGGACACGGATATGACGTCCACCGTTTGGTGGAGGGGAGGGCTTTGATTCTGGGGGGTGTGACCATCCCCTGGGAGCGAGGACTGTTGGGCCACTCCGACGCAGACGTACTGCTCCACGCGGTGATGGACGCTCTGCTGGGGGCGGCAGCACTGCCGGACATCGGCCGCCAGTTTCCCGACAGCGACCCAGCCTACGCCGGGGCGGACAGTCGAGTGCTGCTGCGCCAAGTGGGGATGCTGATCGCTCAGGCAGGGTATCAGGTAGGGAACATTGACGCCACCATCGTGGCCCAGGCGCCGAAGATGGCGCCCCATCTGGCGGCCATGACTGCCAACATAGCGGCGGACCTTGGGGTGGAGGCAGGCCGCGTCAATGTAAAAGCCACCACGGAGGAGCGCCTGGGATTCACCGGCAGCGGCGAGGGGATCGCCGCCCACGCAGTATGTCTGCTCACCCGCATCGCCCCGGAGAAATAAAATACGAACACCTCTGCAGATCCCTGCAGAGGTGTTTTTGCCCTTTTATATAAATAAAAAATCTGATCCGAGGCGACTCCGGCGGCGTCCTCTTTTGGAAAAGAATCCGCTATGCCAAAATATGTCGGAGAAGATCCTTGGTTTCCGGATAGGTGAGGAAGGCGGCAGAGAACCCCATGGCGGCTCCTGTCCGGATCTTGGTCCGCATGGTATCGGCGTCGTCGAAGGCTACGAAATGGCTCTCACCTGCTCGGGTATAGGTAAAGTACCGCGCACAGAGGTCCCGGGAATAGAAGGCCGAGGGCTGCAGCTCCTCCTGAAGCTGCGCCAGCTGCGCTGCCGTGAGCGGGACGCCTTCTCCGGTGGGGGAGGGCAGGGAGAAGTCCATCATCAGCCGCTGAACATCCAAGGCCACATGGTCTGCTCCCCACCGCTCCGCTGCCTCCTGAAGACGCTGGCGAAAGCTTCCTCCGGACAGGGCAGTGCAGATTACCACCACAGCCCCCGGCACCTGGGGGGCGTAGGCCTCCGGCACATACAGCCGCCGCCGGTTAGCCTGGAGGATAGCCCGCAGCCGTACCAGCAGGGCTGCCCGATCGCCGGCGGGAGGCTCCTCGAAGTCCGCCAGCACCCCACTGTAGCCTCTCAGGCCGCACTCCTGCCAGATCTGCCGGGCCAGCTGCTCCGGACGTCCCACCGCCGGAGCGTCGGCGTCGCTGAGGGTGAGAAGTCCTCCCTGTGTCCGCAGCAGGAGATTCTGCCGCAGCAGTATACTGCCCGGCCCGATGCGGTAGGCCACATGGGCCAGCCGGATGCCCCAGCGGCCCGCGTCGGGGAGATCCCCCGGCGCTGCGGTGAGATAGAGCTGCAAATTTCCTTCCTCCTCTTGTGCGGCGGCCCGCCGGTGGTGTATACTATCTTCCAAAGGCGGCTGTGCCTTATAGGAAACTGTATGCCAGACAGGAGAACATTATGTCCCTATCCATCATTCCTCACCGTGTTTTCAAGCGGTTTACCGATGTGACGCCCCAGGTGCTCCGATCTATGGACATCCATCTGCTGCTGTGTGACCTGGACAACACCCTGGCGCCCCCCAAGACCCGCCACCCCACCGAGGAGGTGCGGCGCTGGATCGCCTCCCTCACAGAGGCGGGCATCGGCTTTGCCATCGTCTCCAACAACCGCAGCGGCAGCCGGGTGCTGGACTACTGCGGGGAGCTGGGGGTACCCTATATCGGCCACGCGGGAAAGCCTAAGCCCGGCGGGTTCCGGCGGGCCATGGACCTCTTCCGCGAGACGCCGGAGCACACCGCCATGCTGGGAGACCTCTGGACCACAGATATCCTGGGAGCCCGGCTGTGGGGCCTCACCATGCTGGCGGTGGAGCCGGTGGAGGGGGCTCCCAACTTCGGCCACTGGCTTCTCTATCAGATGCACCGCCCCTTTATGGCGGCGGCCAGAAGGAGGCAGAAGAAGCAATGAACCACTTTCAAAAGGTGGCGGACCGCCTGTCCGCCTATGACCTGGACGGCTTCCTGGTGCTCAGCGAGCCAAACCGCCTCTATGTGACGGGTTTCCCTTCCACCGCCGGGGCGGCCCTGGTGACAAAAGAGGGCAGCTGGTTCTTTACCGACAGCCGGTATATCGAGGCGGCCCGCCGGGCCATTGGCGGGGCGGAGGTGCTGGAGAACACCGCCAAGCGTCCCACCCTTGCCCAGGTGGAGGAGCTGATCGGAAGCCGGGACCTCCGCCGCATCGGCTACGAGGACGCCTACCTCACCGTGGCGGAGCTTCGTCGCCTGGAGGAGAAGCTGAGCTGTGAGCTGGTCCCCGCCACCAAGCTCCTGCTGGAGCTGCGGGCGGTGAAGGACCCGGAGGAGATCCGGCAGATGATCGCCGCCCAGCGCATCGCGGAAAAAGCCCTGGAGGAGGTCCTGAACTTTATCCGCCCGGGCCGGACCGAGCGGGAGATTGCCGCCTTCCTCCAATATAAGATGCTTTTGGGGGGCGGAGAGAAGATGTCCTTTGACCCCATCGTGGTCAGCGGTCCCAACAGCAGCATGCCCCACGGGGTCCCCGGGGACCGGTCGGTGGGGGAGGGGGACTTCATCACCATGGACTTCGGATGCGTCTGCGGCGGCTACTGCTCCGACATGACCCGCACCGTGGCGGTGGGCCATGTGACGGAGGAGATGGAGCGGGTGTACGCTACGGTGCTGGAAGCCCAGCGGGCGGGGATCGGCATCGCCCGGGCCGGGATTACCGGCGCCGCTGTCCACAATGCCGCCGCCAAGGTCATCGGGGACGCCGGCTACGGCCCCTATTTCGGCCACGCCTTCGGCCACAGCCTGGGTGTGGAGATCCACGAGTCTCCCAACGCCACCCCCTCCAACGAGGAGCCTCTCCCCGCCGGGGCAGTGGTCTCCGCCGAGCCCGGCATCTACCTGCCCGGCCGCTTCGGCGTGCGGATCGAGGACGTGATCGTGGTGGAGGAGGGGGGATGCAGGGATATCACCCTTGCAGACAAGGCTCTTTTGATTCTCCCGGCCTCCAAATAAGAACATATGGAAAAAGTACCGCTGAACACCGGTTCAGCGGTACTTTTTTGCATAAAAACGGCGTATTTTGCAATATACAGCAATATACGGATGGCATGCAGAATGAAATACAAATCGTAATCAAATATGAATATTGGCGGATATTTATGCAGAAGGCATAGCCGGGGACAACCCATCATACAGTGGACTATCAACGACGGGAGGGATCACATGACGGGAGCGTACGCAAGAGAGCGGTACCGGCAGGCCTGCCTGCTGCTGCCGCCGCCCCTGCGCCTTTGCGCCCTGGAGGCGGAGGAGGCACTGGGGGAGACGGCGGAGGAGCTGCGGCTGCGCCGGGGGCAGCCTGTGACGGCGGCCACGCCGGAGGGGGAGCAGCCCCTGCCGGGCCCGGCAGTCACCGGAGAGGATCTGGAGCAGGTAGTGGACCAGGTGACGGATTGGTCCCGGTACACGGCGGCGGAGACCATCCGCCAGGGCTATCTCACCGCCCGGGGCGGCTTTCGCATCGGCCTGTGCGGCACCGCCGTGGTGGAGGGGGGCGAGATCCGGCGGATCGGGGATCTGTCCTCCCTGGCCGTCCGCATCCCCCGGGAGAGTTTGGGCCTCGCCGCCCAGGTGCTGCCCCGGCTGATGGAGTCCGGGCCCTTTCCCTCCACCCTGGTGGTCTCCCCGCCGGGGGGCGGCAAGACCACCCTCCTCCGGGACATGGTCCGCTGCCTCTCGGACCAGTACGGGCTGCGCCTGGCCCTGGCCGACGAGCGGGGGGAGATCGCGGCGTCCTACCAGGGACAGGCCCAGCTCAGCGTGGGACGGCACACCGACGTGATGGACGGCTGCCCCAAGGCCTTGGCCATCCCGGCTCTGCTGCGGTCCATGACCCCTCAGATCATCGCCGTAGACGAGGTGGCCCTGCCGGAGGATGTGGAGGCCATGGTCCGGGCGGCCCGGTGCGGCGCGGGACTGCTGGCCACCGTCCACGGGGACGGCGTAGAGGAGCTGCGCCAAAAGCCCCTGCTGGAGCCGCTCTTCGAGGTGTTCACCTACGCCGTGGTGATCCGGCGGCAGGGGCGGGAGCGGCGGTACGAGGTGAAGCTGCTGTGAAGCTCCTGGGAACGGCCCTCCTCCTCTGGGGGAGCCTCTGGGTCCGGACCCTTTTGGCCCGGCGGCGGAGGCGGGTCCTTTTGTGGGGGGAGGAGATGTGCCGGATGCTGGACCTCCTCTACCGGGGGATGGTCCACTTCCGCTGGCCCCTGCCGCGAATTCTGCAAAACTGCCGGACGGAGAGCC
>CALXDB010000143.1 GCA_944386955.1 uncultured Oscillospiraceae bacterium | reverse complement strand
GGTGTTCCAGAACACCACCCAGGATCCCAACATGATGTATTGATGAGGTGAGACCATGCTGATCGATATCCAAGACGTATATAAGATATACGGCGAGGGGACGGAGGCGGAGGTCCGGGCCCTGGACGGGGTGAGCCTCACCATCGACCGCGGGGAGTTCGTGGCGGTGGTGGGCCAGTCCGGCTCCGGCAAGTCTACCCTCATGAACATTCTGGGCTGTCTGGACGTGCCCACCCGGGGCACCTACCTCATCGACGGCCAGGATGTGGACGAGCTGGAGGACGCGCAGCTCTCCCACATCCGCAACAAGCAGGTGGGCTTCATCTTTCAGAGCTACAACCTGATCCAGAACCTCACCGCCTACGAAAATGTGGAGCTGCCCCTCATCTATCAGAACGTCTCCGTCTTCCGCCGCCGGGAAATGGTGCTGGAGGCCATGGAGCGGGTAGGCGTGGCGGACCGGTGGAAGCACCACCCCTCGGAGATGTCCGGCGGACAGCAGCAGCGGGTGGCCATCGCCCGTGCCATCGCCGCTAAGCCCCCCATCATCATGGCTGACGAGCCCACCGGCGCCCTGGACAGCCACACCGGCAAGGAGGTGCTCCACTTTCTCCAGGAGCTGAACAAGGAGGGCAGCACCATCATTCTCATCACCCACGACAACTCCATCGCCGCCACCGCCCGCCGGGTGGTGCGGATCTCCGACGGAAAGATCATCGAGGACAGGGAACAGGAGGTGGACTGGCTGTGAAATTAGGGCAGGCCATGAAGATGGCCTTCAAATCCATCAGCGGCAGCAAGGTCCGCTCCTTCCTCACCATGCTGGGCATCATCATCGGCGTGGCGTCGGTAATGACCATCGTCTCCGTGATGATGGGCATGAGCAAGCAGAGCCTCGCCTACTACGAAAAGATGGGCACCAACCGTCTGGAGGTGTATGCCTACCTCTATAACGGCGGCAACGTCTTCGACGACCTCTACGACTACTGTCTCCACCTGGACCAGTACGTTCTGGGGGCGACGCCCGCGGGCAGCATGGGCGCCACTGTCATCTACGGGGATAAAAACAGCGACAGTATGGACTACAGCCCCAGCCTGTACTTCGGCAGCGACCAGTATTCCATTGTCAACAATTTTCAAATTGAGAAGGGGCGGGATCTCAGCAAGATCGACGTGGACAACTACAGCAACGTCTGCGTCATGGGATCCCGGGCCGCTCAGAACTTCTTCGACTTCGTCGATCCCATCGGCAAGGAGGTGCGGGTCAACGGCCTGCCCTTCACCGTGATCGGCGTCTATAAGGAGAAGGACCCGGGCAACGACTGGTCCATGGACAACATGATCCTCTTCCCCTACACCGCCGCCCGGAACCTGGGGCAGAGTCTGGACATGTCTCAGGTCTATGTCAAGTGCAAGGACGGCAACTCCGTCAAGCAGGCCAAGGTGATGATCGAAGGCTTCCTCACCGGTATCTGCGGCGATCCCAACGATTGGCAGAACCAGAAGGGCTACTTCTATACCTACAGCGACAACCAGTGGCAGGAGGTCCAGAACGAACAGGCCACCATGATGAGTCTGGTGCTGGGGGGCATCGCCGGCATTTCTCTGCTGGTGGGCGGCATCGGCATCATGAACATCATGCTGGTCACCGTCACCGAGCGGACGAGGGAGATCGGCATCCGCCGGGCCATCGGGGCCCAGCGCAAAAGCATCGTAGCCCAATTTCTCATCGAGGCGGGCACCATCTGCGGCATCGGCGGCATCTTCGGCGTGGCTCTGGGCACCATTCTCACCCTCATCGGCGGGAAGCTGCTGCTGGGAGGCATGATTCTGTGGCCGTCCTTCGGCATCACAGTGGGCGCGGTGCTCTTCTCTGTGGTGCTGGGCGTCATCTTCGGCATGTATCCCGCCATCAAGGCCTCCGGTCTCCAGCCGGTGGTGGCCCTGCGGGCGGAGTAATGGAAACAGGAGGGATCTTATGAAACGATTTGTCACTCGTTGGGCAGCGCTGGCCCTCGCGCTGGTGCTGGCCCTGGGCCTGATTCCCGCCGCAGCGGCGGACAGCCCCTTTACCGATGTCACCGACCGGCAGACCGCCCAGGACGTGGAGGTCCTGCGGATGCTGGGAGCCATCGACGGCGTCACCGCCACCTCGTTCAACCCCACCGGCACCCTCACCAGAGCCCAGTTCTGCAAGATCGCCGTGGAGGTGCTGGGTCAGGGAGACCGGGTAGGCGCCTATGAAAACTACACCATCTTCCCCGACGTAAAGTCGGGCCACTGGGCCTCCGGCTATGTGAACCTGGCTGTCCGGGGGGAGAACAAGTTCATCTCCGGCTACTCCGACGGCACCTTTAAGCCCAACAACATGGTGACCTTCGGCCAGGCTGTCACCATTCTCATGCGTCTCCTGGGCTACACCGATGAGGATGTGGGCGCCGTGTGGCCCGAGGGCTATCTGGACGCCGCCGCCCGCATCGGCCTGACCGACGGCGTGAAGCTCTCCGGCAGCGACGCCGTCACCCGGGCTCAGGCTGCCCACCTCTTCGTGAACCTTCTCAACGCCGACCTGAAAGAGGGCGGCAGCTTCCTCAACAAGATCGGCACGCCCCATGAGGATGTGGTGATGCTGAACGCCAATACCACCACCGGTGACGGCTCCCCCGCGGTGCTGACCACCGGTGACCCCGAACCGGTGCCTGTTGCCGGGAAGACCGGCTCCGCCTCTCTCAGCGGCCGGAAGGGCACGCTGGTGACCAACAGTGCCGGAAAGGTGCTGACTTTCGTGCCCTCCTCTACCGGCGCCAGCCACGACGTCACCGTCTCCAGCGCCGACACCGGCACCATCACCGCCTCCACCGGCACCCGCTTTACAGTGACCGCCGATACGGTGACCTATTACAAGGGGGAGCAGAAGACCTGGGGCGATGTGGTGCCCTTCATCCGCACCGGCGCTCTGGCCACGGTGTATGTAGGCACCAGCGGCAAGGTGGAGTACGTCTTCATCGGCGAGAGCACCTCGGAGGACGCGGTGATCGTCTCCGCCAACGGCAGCACCGCCGGCTTTGAGCTGCTCACCGACCGCACCGACTACAAGCTCTACAAAAACGGCGAGACCGTCACCGCCGCCGCTCTCAAACAGTACGACGTGGCCACCTACAGCAGCGCCAACAACACCGTCTACGTCAGTGACAACCGCCTCACCGGATACTACGCCGACGTCTACCCCAACACCTCCGATCCGCTGCGCATCGAGATCGCCTGCATCGAAGGGGAGTTTGACGTCCTGCCCAGCGCCCGGGACAGCCTCTCCAAGTACAAGCTGGGCCAGACCGTCACTCTCCTGCTCACCTATGACAACCGGGTGGCCGGGGCCAGCACCAGCAGCAGCCTGCGGGGCAACAGCGTGGGGTATGTGGAAAGCCTCAGCGGCGGAGAGGCCACCGTCAAGATGCTCAACGGCCTCACCGCCAAGGGCAAGACCAGCTCCGCCGACAGCATGGCCGGTCAGCTGGTCACTGTGTCCACCACCGGCAAGGACCGGCTGTCCCTGTCCCGGCTGAGCAGCAAGGGGGTCTCGGGCAGCTTCGACGTAGCCGCCCGGACCGTGGGCTCCACCCCCCTGGCAGGCAATGTGACCATCTATGAGAAGGCCGGGAACAGCAAGATGCAGGCCGTATCCCTGTCCGATCTGCCCGCCGTGACCATCTCCTCCGACAAGGTGCTCTATGCCCGGCGCAACTACGCCGACAAGGTGGACGTACTGGTGCTGGAAAACGCCACCGGCAACCTCTTCACCTACGGCCGGGTAACGGTGGGCGAGACCCCCGCCGGCAGCTGGGACGGCGAGACCTTCTATAACAAGACCGTCTCTGTGGAGTACGGCAGCGGGAAGACCACCAAGGAGTACCTGTGCGCGGCCTTCAGCAAGGACGGCCAGTGGGGCGGCATCGTGCCTACCGCCGACGATCAGAAGGTGGCCGCCTATGTGGTACTGGATCAGCTGAAGAACGTCCCCGTTTCCGCCTGGCGCAGCGACAAGCTGGTACAGTTTGACGGTGTGGCTTACACCGTCAGCGAAAATGTGGTCTGCTACAACAAGACCACCGGCCGCTGGTTCGACTCCCTGGGCGAGGCTCTGGTGTTCGCCGACCGTGCGGACCTCTATGTGGACGCCAACCATGTGGTCCGGGGCGTGGAAGTACAGTAATTTCCCCGTCTGACAAGCGCCTGCCGGAAGCGGTCTCCATCCGCCTCCGGCGGGCGTTTTTTGCCGCCGCCCTATCCTTCCGGCATAGTTGACAGCCGAAGCTTTTGTGCTACAATAGGGGCGGTGATCTGTATGCTGCACAAAAACGACATTCGGGCGCTGCTTCTTATCGCCGCCTTTTACGCGGTGATCGAGCTGGCGGGCGTCACCTGTCCCATTCGATGGCTGACTGGGATCTCCTGTGCCGGGTGCGGCATGTCCCGGGCCTGGCTGTCCCTGCTGCGCCTGGATCTGTCCGCCGCCTTCGCCTATCACCCCCTCTTCTGGCTTCCCATTCCCGCGGCGCTGGTCCTGTTGTTCCGGCAGCGTCTGCCCAAAGCGCTGGTCCGCTGGACGCTGGGGGCCGCCTGTGCACTGTTTTTGGTAGTCTATGTGATCCGTATGCTGCAGCCGGAGGACGCCATCGTCACCTTTGCCCCCCGGACCGGGGCGGTGTACCGCATTCTTGCCCGGCTGATCGGTTAGAAAAAGAAGGGAGTATTTACTGTGTATTGTGTAAACTGCGGAAAAGAAATCCAGGCGGAAGCCCGCTTCTGCCCCTACTGCGGCGCCAGCCAGCAGCAGGCCGAACGGCAGGCCCCGCCCCAGCAGGAGCCGGGCGGCCAGACCCCGCCCCAGCAGACCTATTCGCCCGCTCCATCCGGCGGCGTCCCCTATGAACTGGTTTTGAAGGCCTTTACCCTGATCTGCGCCGCCGTTTTTCTGATCCGGAGCCTAGCCACCGGATTTTCCAGTCTTCGCAATCTGTTTTTCCTGGTGCAGTTTTTTAACCTCTACAACATCCTTACCACGCTTCTTCTGGCCGTCAGTGCGCTGGCGGGCCTTTGGATGGTCCTGGTACTGGTGCTGACGGCTCTGCGCCGCACCAGCAGCAACACAGGTTCCCTGTTCTTCGGGGCAGCCGCCGGCGGCGCGCTGATCCTGGTAATCTATGTGCTGCGGATCCTAATGACGCTGATCTTCTTCCACCACTTCCCCACCCAGTTCCTGCCCTACATTCTGGGCGTTCTGGTGTGCGTAGGCGGTCTGTACGGCATCCTCTGCCTGATGGACGAGGCCCCTGCCCTGAATTCCCTGCTTCAGAATGCCGCCGGGAACTTTTCCGCTATCTTTGCCGCTGTCAGCGACGGGATTAAGGACATCCGGGAAAAGCAAGCCTCCCGCGCCGAAGCAGCTCCTGACAGCGGCTGCAGCGCCCCTGACAACGGCGGCTATTCCGCCCCCGGCGGCGCTTACGGCGCCCCCAACAACAGCTATGCTGCCCCAGGTGCTCAGCGGGTGCAGACAGACCGGAGCCTTGTGATGTACATCCTCCTGTCCATTGTCACCTGCGGCATTTATTCCTGGTATTTCATTTACAGCCTGGCCCGGGACGTGAACATCATGTGCCGGGACGACGGCCAGAAAACCGGCGGCCTTTTGGCCTTTATCCTGCTGAGCATCGTCACCTGCGGCATTTACGCCCTGTACTGGGAGTACAGCCTGGGCAACCGGCTGGCAGCCAACGCCCCTCGGTTCGGCCTGAATTTCCAGGAGAACGGCACCACGGTACTGCTGTGGTATCTGGTGGGCGCTTTCCTCTGCGGTATTGGTCCCTATGTGGCTATGTACATCCTGATCAAGAATTCCAACGCTCTGGGCGCGGCCTACAACCGCTCCATGGGCTTCTGATGAGAAGAGCCCCCGCGGCGTGCGGAGGCTCTTTTCTCTCCCGGCGCGCTTCTCCGCCTCCGGCGGTTGACAAACCGGCCGGATGCTGGTATGATATCCATAATCTGCGGGAAAGGAGAACCGGAATGGCCCGTACCATGATGATGGAAATGATGGCGATGCACATGTGCTCCATGTGCCTGTTCTGCCGCGCCCATCGTCATGTTCAGTCCTCCCGCTAAGGCGGCCGAAGAAGGCCGCATATCCGGGCTTACAGGGGATCGCTGGACAGGCGGTCCCCTTTTTTCACGTCCCGCTCAATCTTACAAAAGGAGACGATCCACCATGACCAAGCGTATTGAAACCATCTGCGTCCAAGGGGGCTACACCCCCGGCAACGGCGAACCCCGTCAGATTCCCATCGTCCAGTCCACCACCTTCAAGTACGCCACCAGCGAGGACATGGGCAAGCTCTTCGACCTGGAGGCCAGCGGCTACTTCTACACCCGCCTGCAAAACCCCACCAACGACTATGTGGCCGCCAA
>CALXDB010000142.1 GCA_944386955.1 uncultured Oscillospiraceae bacterium | reverse complement strand
TCGGTGATCTTCACGTCGAACTTCTCCGCCTCCTTGTAGAGGTGGGCCAGGTCCTTGTCGATGTTGCCGGCGTTGATGACCAGCAGGTACTTGCTCTCTTCAAAGCGATAGAGGTAGACATCGTCGATGACGCCGCCGGTCTCATTTGGCATCAGGGCATACTGGGCCTGGTTGAGGTCCAGGGCCAGCACGTTGCTGGAGAGGACGTGCTGCAGAAACTTGACCCGCTCCGGACCCTCAATGTCCAAACGGCCCATGTGGGAGACGTCAAAGATGCCGCAGCTGCTGCGGGTAATCAGGTGCTCGGCCACGATATCTGTGGGGTATTTGATGGGCATCTCCCACCCGCCGAAATCCACCATGGTGGCGCCGGCTGCCACATGCACCTCGTAAAGCTGGGTCCGCTTCAGTTCGCTCATTGGCTTTGTCCTCCTTTACATTTTCCGGTCATAAATAAAAAAGCAGAGACGCAACGACCCCATCGTCACGCCTCTGTGTCTTTACCTGAGAGATTCCCAAAAGGCGTCTACCTTTCAGTTGCCCCGCCGGTGCACCGAAGTGCTTTGCAGATTTCCGTCCGGATCCAGTCCGTTTACCTGAGAGAGTGTGGCATTGCTCCTTCGGTGCCGCCAGAGGCGGACTCTCCTGAATCCATCATCCGAATATGAAATTATTGCGTCAAACTCTACAATTAGAATACCAAGCGCTCAGCACACTTGTCAATCATCGTCCCATTTTTCACAAAGATTTTGGTGGTTTTGTCAGCCCGACCCGGGATATGTCTGGAACAATCACCAAAATTTAACGGCTACCGCTTCTCCTCCTCCCGCTCGGACAGGGAGCGGACATAGAGGGAGGGAATCCGCAGCTGGCTGCGGTACTTGGCCACGGTGCGCCGGGACAGGGAGATGCCCCGCCGGCTCAGAAGATCCGCCACCGCCTGGTCGCTGAGACCGGGCTGGTCGCGGAGGATCTCCGTCACCTGTTCCCGGGCAGTGGCCGCGGTGGAGCCATCCCCCACGGCGTAGGTGAAAAAGTGGGCCAGTGGGAAGGTACCCCGCTCGCACCACAAAAATTTGTTCTGCACGGCCCGGCTGACAGTGGACACGCTGAGATCCAGTTCCTGGGCGATCTCCGTGCGGGTCAGGGGAACCACGTCGGCACCGGAACGGAAAAACTCCGCCTGGTGAGCCACGATAGCCTTTGCCAATACCCGCAGAGTGGTCTGCCGCAGTTCCAGAGACTGAAACAGCTCCTCCGCCTTGGCCTCATAAGGAGCCAGAAACTCCCCCACGTCTCCCGCCTTGGCGGCCATAGCCCGGTACTCCTCACTGATGCGGAGCTTGGGGAGATAGTCGTCGTTGACCTGGACCTCCAGCCCCTCCTCCGTCCGCTGAACGATGATATCCGGCACAGCGTACTGGGGCTCCTGGTGGAAGGTGACAGGCCGGGGGCGGAGGCTCTGGATCACGGCGCACAGCTCCGCTGTCCGCTTGCCGGAGACGCCCAGAGCCTTGCCGATCTGGCGGTATTGCCCCTTGGACAAGGCCTCCAGATGGCTGCGGGCAATTTCATAAAGGAGAGAATCCTCACAGTTTTTGCGCCGCAGCTGGAGACACAGGCACTCCCCCAGATTCCGGGCACCCACGCCGGGGGGATCCAGCTGCTGCACCACCTCCAGCGCGTCGGCAAACAGTGCCTCCGGCACGCCGCAGGCTGTGCTGAGTTCTCCCAGAGGCACCGAGAGATACCCATCATCGTCCAAATTGTTCAAAAGGAGCTTTACTGCCTTTAAGAGGTCGTCCCCCAAAGCGGCAATGTTCAGCTGCTTGTAGAGCTTCACCGCCAAGCTCTCCGGAGCAGGGGTGTTATAGAGAGGGTCCGGCAGATCCTCCCCATCGTCGCTGCGGCCCGCAGTGCGGCAGCGGCCTGGGAGGGACACCTTCCCTCCGGTGGGAAAGGCGACAATCTCCAGCATGGGATTCTCGATCTGCTGGCGGTAGAGATACTCCGCCAGGGCGGGCTGCTCCATGTTGAGCAGCTGCAGAGACTGGCAGAACTGCTGGGTCAATATGGTTTTTTGTGCAACAGACAGTTCCGTTTTCATCTCCATGCAGCCGCGCCTCCTCCCGTCCGTCAGGACCAAAGTTTTTATTATTTTATCACAAAATGTCAGGTTTGGAAAGTAGTCACCTTCGTTATTTTGTTTGCTCTGCTCTCTCTTTTCTTGTCGGACAACATGCTTTCCATCAAAATTTCTTCACATTTTCTTCGAAAGCTCCGTTCTTTTCCCCACCCGGTCCATGCAAAGGGCACGCCGGTTTTTTTCATATAGAAAAACCGTACAAAAAAGCCGCCGGGTCCGAACCTGTTTCGGACCCGGCGGTCACACTTGTCTGACAGCCGCCCTCAGCGCATGCGGCCACCGTTTTCATTTTCCCAGAGGTCGGCGTTGTCCCCCATTTGATTTCGCAGGACGGCGGAGAGAGTCTCCGCTTCCGCCAGGGCCTCGGCGGGCACCGGGGTCTCGAAGGCCGCCAGGTTTTCCTCCAGCTGCCGTACGGACCGCACCCCCATAAGAACGCTGCCCACCGCCGGTTGAGCCTTCAGAAACGCCAGGGCCAGCGCCTGCATGGAGACCTCCGCCTTGTCCGACACCTGCCGGAGGGCGGCCAGGAAGGGGAAGATCTCCTCCTCATAACCGCCGTCGGTATGGCGGCCCTGGCCCCACTTGCTGCTGTAGAACCGGGTACCCCGGCGGCCCATGGGCACATCCTCGATGGTGCGGAACTTGCCGGTGAGGAGCCCCTGGCCCAGGGCGCAGTAGGCCCACACCGGGATCCCCGCCGCCTGGCTGGCGGAAAGAGCCCCGTTTTTCTCAATGAGCCGCCACACCAGGGAGTAGGGCAGCTGGTTGAGGACCGGCCGGTCCCCAGCCGCCGCCAGATCCTTCGGGCCAAAGTTGCACACGGAGAGTCCACGGATCTTCCCCTGGCACTCCAGGTCCTCAAAGGCCCGGAGGGTCTCCTCCAGGGGGATCCGGGGGTTGGGCCAGTGGATCTGGTAGAGATCCAGATAGTCCGTCCCCAGCCGCCGGAGGCTCGCCTCACACTGGGCGATAACGTCGTCATAGCCCAAAAAGGCGGTGTGGACCTTAGAGCAGACCACCGCCTCCTGGCGGCGGCCCTTCAGGGCACGGCCCAGCACCTCCTCGGACTTCCCGTCGCCATAGCGGGCGGCGGTGTCAAAGGTATTGAGCCCCCGCTCCAGGGCGGCGTGGACGGTGCGGACCGCCTCCCGGTCGTCGCTGTCCCCCCACAGCTTCACGCCGGAGAAGGGCCAGGTGCCGATGGAGAGCCGGGAGACGGCAACGCCGTTTTTCAGGGTGATGCGCTCCATACTCAGTCCTCCAGAAGAGCCCAGGCCCGGTTCAGCACCCGCTTAGAGTTGGCCAGCACGATCTCCACGTCCTCCTGGTCCCAGGGCTTCACCTCAAAGGACAGCACCAGGGGGTCCTCCTTGCAGAAGAGTCCTTCCTGCTTCAATACCCGCAGAAAATCCAGAAGCTGTACCGTGTCGTTCTCGCCGTTGGGGAAGCCGAAACGGGGATGGAGGTCTCCGTAGGCGGCGTGGGCGGGATCGTCCACCACAGTGTTGCCCATGTGGAGGTGGGTGATATAGGGCCGCAGGGTGCGGATCACGAACTGGGGCGTCTCCCGGGTCATGGGAATGTGGGAGAGGTCCACCATGAGGCCGAAGTTGCTGTGGGTGGTCCGCATATCGGCGGCAAAGCGGGCCGCCAGGGGGGCGGGGCCCAGAAGGGATTTTTTGTCAATGTCGTGGTCAAAGACCTCCAGCTCCACCCGGATGCCCTTGTCCCTGGCGTAGTCGCACACCGCCCGGGTGGTCTTGAGAAGCTGCTGATAGGCCTCCTCCCGGCTCTCCATGGTCCAGTGGCCGGAGAGGAATGCCATACCGGCGCTGCCCAGGCGCACCGCCTCGTCCACCCCGGCCTTCAGGGTGTCCTCCGCCTTCTGGCGGCCAGCCTCGTCGAGATCGTTGGGGTTGAGACCGCTGCCGAGAAGCCGGCCCTGTCCGCCGTAGCAGAGGGTCAGGTGGGCCTGGCGGGCCAGGGCGGCAGCCTCCTGCTGCTGGGCCTCGTCGGGGATGGGGTTCACTTCCACCACATCAAAGTAGTCGTCCCGGGCCACGGTCTTCACAATTTCCGGCCAGGAGATCCCCTGCTGCAGCCAGGGGGCGTACATCATGGCAGAGACTACGCCCAGCTTGAAATAGGTATGAATACTTTCCTGCATGGCTTATTCCTCCATCAAAGCCTTCAGCTGCTCCACGCACAGGGCGGGGCTGGAGAAGGTGGGCAGGCCCTTGTGCTCCGCCACGGCCTTCTCCATGTGGGCCATGGAGGCCTGGGCCAGGACGATGACCTCACAGTCGGGAGCGACCCGGTCGGACATTTCCAGGACCATTTTGTCGTGGGTGGCCTTGTCGCCGCTCTTCAGCGCGCGGATGGCATCCTCGTCACAGATGGTGGTGATCTCTACCTCCACCCCCCGCTCCTTAGCGGCGGCCTTCAGGGTCTCAGTGGTAGGCTTGACGGTGCTGTTGGCGGTGGCGATGACGGTGATGCGGCTTCCGGCGGCCACCGCCGCCCGGGCCATGGCGTCGTCAATGGCCACCACAGGGATGTCGAAGCGGTTGCGGAGGACCCGCACTGCGGGGCTGAGGGTGGAGCAGGTGACCACGATCACGTCCGCCCCGGTGAGGGCCATGGACTCCATATCGAGGCCCAGCCGCCGGACGTTCACCTCGGAGAAGGTGCCGGTGCGGGCGGGGTCCGTAGCCAGGAAGTCGTCATACATGGTGTGGATGAGGTAGTCCCCGGGGATGCCCTCCCGGAGCTGGGCGGTGAAGGCGTCGATCACCGACGCCACGGTGTGGATACAGGCGATCTGCTTCATGCACGGCACTTCCTTCCGTAAACTTTTTCAAAAATGGGAGCCAGATAGGCGATGGACCGCTTGGCGGCCTCCTCCATGGAGGGGTACTGAAAGATCTCGGTGCAGAAGAGATCGTCGTAGCCCACGTCGTGGAAGGTCTGGATCACCTTGGGGAAGTCCATGCCGCAGTTGCCGGGGTAGCGGCGGTTGTTGTCGGAGAGGTGTACATGGATATTGATGTCCGCGTTCTTGCGGATGGCCTCGTACATGTCCTTCTCCTCGATGTTCAGGTGGAACACGTCGATCATGGCCTTGAAGTTGGGGCGATTGGTCATCTCGATCATCCGCCGGGCCTCGTCCATGGTGTTGACGAAGTTGGTCTGCATGATGGTCACGTTTTCCAGGGCGATCTGCACGTTCTTGGGGGCGGCGTAGTCGCTGATAGCCTGGAAGGCCTCTACGGCCCACTCCTCGGTCTGCTCATGGGCCACGCCGGGACGGTACTGCCCGCGGACCCGGCCGATGTTGATCTTGGCCCCCAGGTGGGCGGCGAAGTCGATGATGCCGTTGACCCGGTCCACAGCCTCCCGGCGGACACCGGCGTCGGGGTCAGCGAAGCTGAGACCCAGCTGGCCGAAGATCTCGCCGGTGCACACCAGACCCACCACGATGCCCAGGTCCTCGGCAGTCTTCTTCACCTCATCCCAGCTGAGCTTGCCGGGATCGATGGTCATCAGCTCCACCCCGTCGTATCCAAAGGCGGCCAGGTCGCCAAAGGTCTTCTGGAGAGAGCCTTGATAGGCGGTAACAGACTCGGCCACCGCCACGTCGGGCGTAGCCACCTGATAACAAAGTTTCATAAGAGACCTCCAAAATTCTAAAATTTTCCTGTAAATTGTACCATATTTTCTCCCTGATCCGCCAGGGACAACGACGGTATCCGCCCGCCTTCCGCTGTCTTTAACAGTCTGTTAACGGCGGAAGATAGTGGGAAAGGCCCTGTGCGTGCACAGGGCCCATCCCCGCCGGGGGAGGTCAACGTGAATGTTATTTGTCCTTACCAATGGAAGCCAGGTAATCAGCCTGATACTGAGCCATGTACTCCTGGGTGGTAGCGAGATCCATGTAGTTGGAGATCAGCATGTTCTTTTCCAGGTAGTCGGTCTGCCACTTCTCGCTCTCGCTGACCTGACGCAGCACCTCGCTCCAGTAGGCAGCAGCCTCGTCGCTCATGTCGCCGGGGCCCACAACGCCGCGCCACACGGGCACTTCCACGTTCTCATACTGGCCGTCAGCCACCTCGGAGAGGGTGGGAGCATTGGCCAGGTTGCCGGTGTAACGCTCGTTGGACAGAGCCAGGATGGCCTCGATCATGCCGGCCTCCACATACTCGCTGGCAGAAGCGGGCTTGGAGATCAGAAGGTCGATGTGGCCGCCCAGCAGAGCGGTGATGGCGTCGGCAGTGCCGTCGTAGGTGATGTAGGGCATCTGGGTCTCATCAAAGCCCAGCTCTGCCATCAGAGCCTCATAGGTGGCGATGTCGTCGCCCTTGGAGCCGCCGATGGTCACAGCGGTGCCGGACTCCACAGC
>CALXDB010000141.1 GCA_944386955.1 uncultured Oscillospiraceae bacterium | reverse complement strand
ATACAGCCCGCCGCGCGCAGGATTTGTCCGCTTGCAGCGGACAAATCCCACACTTGCGGACTGAGAAGTGTTTTCAGCCACGCACATGTCGCGGCTGAAAACGGATTTGACTGGATTTGCGCCATCCGGCGCAAACTCTGCGGGGCTTTTTCGGCACGCAGAAAAGGCCGGTCCCGGGACTCCGGGACCGGCCTTCGCAATACAGCGGAACGCCTCAGTCCTGATGCTTGGGCAGGATGAGATTGAGCAGAATGGCCATGATGGTGGCGATGACCACGGGGGACTTGCCGAAGATGATAATGAACTCCTCCGGCAGCTGCCCCAGAGAGGCAGACGCCTGGGAGATGCCCACGCCCAGAGCGGCGCTCAGACCCACGATGGTGGTGTTCCGGGCATCCAGCTTCTGGGAGGCGATCAGCTTCATACCGGTCATGGCGATGGTGGAGAACACGGTGATGGTGGCGCCGCCCAGGACGCACTGGGGAATAGTGGTCAGGATGGCGGCAAACTTGGGGGACACGCCCGCCAGCAGCAGGAAGCCCGCCGCCAGGGCAAACACCGTGCGGTTGATGACCTTGTTGGTGGTGACAATGCCCACGTTCTGGGAGTAGGTGGCGGTGGGCAGGCCGCCGAAGAAGGCGGACAGGGTGTTGGTCACGCCGTAGGCGATGATACCGCCCTTCAGTTCGGCGTTGGTGGGGTCACGGTCCATGCCGCCCACGGTGGTGGCGGTAAAGTCGCCGATGGCCTGAATGGAGTTGATGGCGAAGAGAATGCCGATGGCGATGCAGGCCGCCGGATCAAACTCAATGCCGAAGGGCTTGAACTGCGGCAGAGCAAACCAGGAAGCGCTGCCCACGTCGGCAAAGCTGACCATGCCGAAGAAAGCGGAGACGATATAACCAAAGACCATGCCGATCAGGATGGAGGCCAGCTTGGCGATACCCTTACCCTTGTTGTTGAGCACCATCACGGCGATCAGGGTGATCACAGCCACCAGCCAGTTCTGCCAGGAGCCGTACACCAGGGCAGGGGTGAGGCCCTTGGTCCCCACCACCAGCTCGTATGTATTGGAGGTGCCGCCGGCCATATAGTTGATGGCAGTGGGGTAGAGGGAGAGGCCGATGGTGAACACCACGGTACCGGTAATCACCGGCGGAAAGAACTTCCGGATCTTCTCCACCCCAAGGCCCACGATCAGGGCCACGATGCCGCCCACCACCATAGCGCCGGCGATGGTAGCCACAGTGCCGCTGCCCTTGGCAATGGCCTCCATACTGGGCACATAGGCGAAGCTGACGCCCAGAATCACCGGCAGGCCGGAGCCGAAGCGCAGGCGGCTGTTTTTTCCGCCGATGGGAAAGACCTGGAACAGGGTGGCCACGGCGGAGAGAACCAGGGAGGACTGGATCAGCAGGACCCGCTCGTCCTGGGCCATGCCGATGGCGTTGGCCACGATGATGGCGGGAGTGACGCAGCCGACGATCATGGCCACCAGATGCTGCAGCGCCAGGGAGATGGAGGAGCCCAGCGGTGGGATCCCGGTGGGCTGAAACAGCAGCTGCTGATTGGGAGGTTGTTTGCTCATGAGTGAAAAACTCCTTTCCTATGCAAACATGTCATGGCGAGGGGCCCTGCATGTCTATTCAAACCATACCATATTTCCGAAAAAAATCAAACAAAATTTTCGAGGACAAATTTGGAATTTTTGACAAAGCCATAAAAATTTCGTCCCCGGAGTATACCGGCGGCATCCCGGCCCCCCCGCTGACATCCTCCCATCCCGGTCTGCCGCCGATAAAAATGCCGCCCCAGGCGTCCATTTCCTCATGTTCGGAAGAAAAACAGGGGGCTTTCCCCGGCTTTTCCTGAAAAAACTCACGGAAAGAGGAAAAAATACTTGCAATGAGCGGCATAATATGGTATGATACCTCTTGTAAGATGTACCGACATGAGAGTGGACCTATGGTCCGCTCTTTTTCTTGACTTGAAACAGAAGGTCAAAATCAATCCGTTTCGTACAAATCGGAGGAAATTTATGGCGAAAGCGACCGAAATCGTTGCAAAACTGGCTGCGCCCGTGGTAGAAGCGGCGGGCTGTGAGCTGTGGGACGTAGAGTATGTCCGGGAGGCCGGGCAGTGGTATCTGCGGCTGTACCTGGACAAAGAGGGCGGCGTGAACATTATGGACTGCGAGACGGTGAGCCGTCAGGTCAGCGACCTTCTGGACGAGGCGGACCCCATCGAGGGCAGCTATATTTTCGAGGTGTGCTCCGCCGGCTGCGAGCGGCCTTTGAAGCGTCCCCGGGACTTCCAGCGGTTTTTGGGCAGTCCGGTGCTGGTGAAGCTCTACCAGGCGCAAAAGGGGCGCAAGGAGTTTGCCGGAGTGCTGGAGGGCTATGACGAGGCCACCGGCGCGGTGACGGTGACGGTGGGAAAGGAGACCATGACCTTCTCCAAAGAGCAGGTGGCCCTGTGCCGTCTGCGGGTGGAATTTTGACGGAAACGACCGATGATCGGACGATAGGAGAATCGATATGAAATGTGACGAGATCTTTGCTGCGCTGGCCCTTCTGGAGAAGGAGCGGGGCATCCCCCAGGACTTCATGATGGGCAAGATCATCCAGGCCCTCACCACTGCCTACAAGAAGGACCACGAGGGCGTGGAGAACGTGTATGTGGACGTGGACGAGGGGAAGAAGAATCTGAAGATGTACGTCCAGAAGGACGTGGTGGAGGAAGTGGACTTCCCCGGCAGCCAGATGTCTTTGGAGGAGGCCCGGGCCATCCGGGGCACCGCCCAGATCGGCGACGTCATCAATCTGCCTGTGGACAATGTGGAATTTGGCCGCATTGCCGCCGGCATCGGCAAGCAGGTGATCATCCAGGGCCTGCGGGAGGCCGAGCGCGGGATGGTGTACGACGAGTACAACTCCAAGCAGCATGAGATCCTTACCGGCGTGGTGTCCCGGATCGATCCCCACAGCGGCAACGTGTCCCTGCGGATCGGCACGGGCTCGGAGGCCACCGAGGCGGTGCTGCCCCCCAAGGAGCAGGTGCCCGGAGAGGAGCTGGTGGAGGGCCAGCGGATCAAGGTGTATGTCTCCGAGGTCCGGCGGATCGCCAAGGGCCCCCAGGTGCTGACCTCCCGGACCCATCCGGGTCTGGTGCGGCGGCTGTTTGAGCTGGAGGTGCCGGAGATCTACGACGGCACGGTGGAGGTGAAGTCCATCACCCGCGAGGCGGGCAGCCGCACGAAGATGGCGGTGTGGAGCAACGACGAGGCGGTGGACCCCATCGGCGCCTGCGTGGGCCCCAAGGGCCAGCGGGTAGCCAACATCGTGGAGGAGCTGCGGGGCGAGAAGATCGACATCATCAAGTACAGCGAGGACCCCGCCCAGTTTATTGCCGCGGCTCTGGCGCCCGCCGACGTGGTGGACGTCCAGCTGTCCGAGGAGGGGAAGGGCTGCCGGGTGATCGTCCCCGACGATCAGCTGAGCCTTGCCATCGGCAAGGAGGGGCAGAATGCCCGGCTGGCCGCCCGGCTTACCGGCTATAAAATTGATATCAAACCCGCTTCCTATAAGGAAGAGGAGTGATTCTGCCCCTCTCCGCGCCGAAGGCGCGTCCAAGCGTTTCGCGCAGCGAAACCTTGCCGCAGGGCGGATTCATTCCGCCCGAGGAAGTTTAATCAACAGGGTTCCCACGGAGCCGAAGGCGCCGTGGGATTGGGGCGGAATGCCCGGCTGGCCGCCCGGCTCACCGGCTATAAAATTGATATCAAGCCCGCTTCCTATAAGGAAGAGGAGTGATTGGTTATTTTGCCCTCTGACGAGGGCGAGCCTGTCTAACCGGGAGACGATCTCCTGATTGGTGCTCTGCCTCCGGCGGGTGACTTTTCTCACGGAAGAAAAGTCACCAAAAGTCCGCTTAGAACCAAGGTTCTAAGAACTCCTTTGATTATCAAAACCGGGTAGTCAGGGAGGCATTTGGCTGGCGGCTTTGTCCGGGCGACGCCGATTTTGGTCATCTTCTGCTCCTGCGCCGCGCTTCGCGCTGATGCAGTCCCTTTCTAAGCCTTCCCCCGCTGGGGGAAGGTGCCTCCGAAGGAGGCGGATGAGGGACCGCGCGGTGTGGGGATCGGTAGAGGGAAGTCTCTGCCCTTGGGTTCCCCTCATCCGGCGCTTCGCGCCACCTTCCCCCAAGGGGGGAAGGCTTTAGACGAACCAGTTCCTACGACCACCAGTGGAGCGCGCTGAAGCGCGGAAAGAGGGGAACTCCGACCCCCTTGCATCCGTCAGCCGTATGTTTTAACAATATCAACACTACAGATTTCCCATAATAGGAAACAAGGGAGTCCTTAGAACCGTAGGTTCTAAGCTGATTTTTGCCTACTTTTGTTCAGCGACAAAAGTAGGCCGCCGGAGGCAAAGAAGGGTTCGAAATACCGTCGGGTACCGACAAAAGAGCCCCCGCCCTCGTCAGAGGGCAAAAAACCCGCCCTCCCGAAGGAGGGCAAAATAAGAGCCATGTCCCGGCGACTGAGGGACAACACACAGGAGGCCCCGCCTATGCAGAAACCGAAAAAGATCCCCCAGCGGCAATGCCTTGGCTGCCGGGAGATGAAGGACAAGAAGGCCCTCATCCGGGTGGTCCGCTCCCCCCAGGGGGAGATCACCCTGGATTTTGTGGGAAAAAAGCCCGGCCGCGGCGCCTATGTGTGCCCGAACCGCGACTGCCTTGCCAAGGCCCGGAAGAGCCGGGCATTGGAGCGGGCCTTCAGCACCCAGATCCCGGACGAGGTTTACGCGGAACTGGAGCGGCAGATGGAGGCGGCGGATGGATAATATACTGCATCTTCTCGGTCTCGCCATGCGGGCGGGACGATTGGAGATCGGTGAGGAGCCGGTGGGCGCCGCCTGCCGCGCCCGCAGCTGCCGGCTGATCCTGGTGGCCCGGAACGCCGCCGACAACAGCTTTCGCCGGGTGCGCCACTTTGCCGACGCCGGTCAGTGCCTGTGGCTCTCCCTCCCCTACACCAAGGAGGAGCTGGGAAACGCCGTAGGCCGCAGCGTCTGCGCCATGGCCGCCGTCACCGATATCGGTTTTGCCGACGCCGTTGTCAAGCGGCTGGCACAGCAGGACCCGGAGCGGTATGGCCCCGCGGCCGAAAAGCTTCAGGCCAAGGCGGAAAAGGCTGCCCGCCGCCGGAAGGAGCAGCAGATCCACGAAAAAAAGCTCCGCACCCAGGGCAGAACCCCAAAGCCCTACATCCCCACCCGCATCAAACGGGCCGGGAAGCCGGAACGAAGCGGCGGCGCACAGCAGTGAATCGAAATCAACCTTTCTATGGAGGTGGCTCTATTGGGTATGAATAATATGAACAAATACAGAGTGCATGAGGTGGCCAAGGACTTCGGTCTGCCTACCAAGACGATCACGGAGATCCTGACCAAGTACGCCACGGCGCCGAAGAACCACATGCAGGTCCTCACCGATGAGGAATTGTCCCTGATCTTCGAGTATCTGACCCAGCATAACCAGGTCTCCGGCATCGAGGTCATCTTTGCCGACGCCGTTCAGGCCGAGCAGAAGCAGCAGGTCAAGCCCCAGCAGCAGCCTCAGCAGCAGGGAGGCCGTCCGGCCCAGCAGCCCCAGCAGGGCGGTCAGCAGCAGCGTCGGCCTCAGCAGCCCCAGCAGCAGCCCGCCGCTGGTCAGGCACAGGGGGAGGCCGCCCAGCAGCAGCCCACCACCCGGGTGCCCGCCAAGAAGGTGGTGGATACCCGCAAGGCCGCCAACGTGAACCTGGAAAAGTATGACGAGCGCCTGGAGGACATCGCGGACAGCCGCACCCGGGGCGCCCACAACATGCAGCAGGGCAAGGAGAAATTCCGCAACGCCGGAAACAAGAAGAAGAACCAGCCCGCTTTTTCCAACAAGCGCAAGCAGGAGGAGCAGGAGAAGATGCGCCGCCTGCAGCTGGAGGTGGCCAAGAAGGCTCCGCTGAAGGTGATGATTCCCGAGGAGATCAGCGTGGGCGAGCTGGCCAGCCGCATGAAGAAGGCCGCCACCGAGGTCATCAAGTGCCTGATGAAAAACGGTGTGATGGCCTCCATCAGCCAGATGATCGACTTCGACACCGCCGCTTTTGTGGCCGAGGAGCTGGGCTGCAAGGTGGAGAAGGAAGTGGTCGTCACCATCGAGGAGAAGCTGATCGACGACAGTGCCGATAAGGAGGAGGATCTGGTACCCCGGGCCCCCGTGGTGGTGGTCATGGGCCATGTGGACCACGGCAAGACCTCCCTTCTGGACTATATCCGCAACGCCCACGTTGCCTCCGGCGAGGCCGGCGGCATCACCCAGCACATCGGCGCCTACCAGGTGCAGATCAAGGGCAAGCCCATCACCTTCCTGGACACCCCCGGCCACGAGGCCTTCACCTCCATGCGGGCCCGGGGCGCCATGGTCACGGACATCGCCATCCTGGTGGTGGCCGCCGAGGACGGCATCAAGCCCCAGACCGTGGAGTCCATCAACCACGCCAAGGCCGCCGG
>CALXDB010000140.1 GCA_944386955.1 uncultured Oscillospiraceae bacterium | reverse complement strand
TAGCGAAATACCGTCGGCCACCGACAAAAAAGGAAAAACTTCGTCAGCGGTCGGCCCGCCCGGCCCGAGGGCAAAAAAGGAAAGTTCCCCCTCTTGACAGAATATTATACAGTCGTATAATAAAGATAGAAATACATTTGTATAACACAGGAGGTGCGGACCATGGACAAGGAGATCAAGCGACTGGGCGACGCGGAGCTGGAGATCATGCTGGCGGTGTGGGCGGCGGAGGAGCCGGTGCAGTCGGGGTATGTGCAGCAGCGCCTGCGGCGCACCTGGCCCCTGCCGGCGGTGGTCACCGCCATGAACCGGCTGGTGGACAAGGGGTTCCTCCACCGAGAGAAGGAGGGACGGGTGAACCTCTACCGCCCCCTCATCTCCGAGGAGGACTACAAAACCGCTGAGGGCAGGGGGGTCCTCCACCGGCTCTACGGCGACTCGGTAGCGGGGCTGGTGACGGCCCTGTACGATGGTAAGGCCATCGGAGAGGAGGACCTGCGGGAGCTGCGGGCGTTTTTGGACGGATTGGAGGGGAAGTAGATGGAGTTCCTTCTCAATTTGCTGAAGGTCAGCGCCATCGCCGGAGCCGTGACTGCCCTGCTGGGGCTGCTGGGCCCGGCCCTGCGGCGGCGGTATCACGCCAAATGGCGGTACTGGGTATGGCTGTGCCTGGCGGTTTTGCTGCTGTCTCCTCTGGTCCCTCTGCCAAAGCTGGAGAGGGAAACGATCTACCATGCCCCGGTACAGGTGGAGGTTCCCGCCATGGAGGTGACCTATGACCGGGAGGAGGGGCTGTCCCTGACCCCCCAGACCACCCTGGTGCTCCCGTCCACCCCCGCGGCGGACAGTGCGCCTGCTTCGGAGGCAGGGGAGACCGTCCCCGCTGTGACTGTGCCGGAGAGCAGCCCGAAACCGGCGGAGACCGCCCAAAAAATCCCGGTGGAGACGGTGCTGCTGATCCTGTGGGCAGTAGGTGCGGCGGCCAGCGCGCTGTGGGTGCTGGGAGAGACGGTTTTCTTCTCCCGGCAGTGCATGCGTTGGGCCCGGCGGCCCAACCAGGAGACTGCGGCGGTGCTGGCGGCGGAGAAGGAGGCGCTGGGGGTTTCCGGGCCGGTGGCCCTGTGGGTTACCTCCGGCACTGCCAGTCCGGCAGCCATGGGGCTTTTCCGGCGGAAGATCTTTCTTCCCGAGGCAGGCTGCAAGGCGGAGCAGCTGCGGTTTGTGCTGCGCCATGAGCTGGTGCACCTGAAGCGCCGGGACCTGTGGTTCCAGCTGCTGCTGTGTATGGCCCGGGCGGTCCACTGGTTCAATCCCCTTGCCTGGCTTCTGGTCCGGCAGGCCCGGGCGGACATGGAGCTCACCTGCGACGACGCGGTGCTCCGGGGGGCGGAGCAGGCGGAGCGGCGCTCCTACAGTGAGACCCTCCTGGCCACTCTTCACCGCCAGCGGTCCGGGGCCCTCACCACCCACTTCTACGGCGGTAAGGAGCTGATGAAGGAGCGCTTTTGGAACATCATGACCGGCAGAAGCCGCCGGCGGGGTACGGCGGCCCTCTGCATAGCCCTTCTGCTTACCGCGGTAGCTCTGGGAGCGGTGGCCTGCACAGCGGTGCGGCCGGAGGCCCTCAGTGAGGAGGAGCTGGCGGTATGGCAGGAGCATGTGAAGAACGAGGAGTGGTACGGCTTTTTCGCGGAGTGCTACAGCGATCCCTCCCATCTGAGCCTGGACAACATCTTCTCCTACGGGGCGGGGATCGCACAGGAGATCACAGACCCGGCGGAGCGGGCGGAGGCCTTGGCTTTGATGAACGAGGACCCCGACAGCGACGCTGTGGTGCTGCGGCTGGACCGGGAGGAGATGGACGCCTTCCTTCGGGAAAAAACCGGCCTTGGGCTGGAGGACTTCCAGGCCCAGATCGCCGCCAGCGTGTGGCTCACCCCTTCCTCCGACGGGACGGGCTTTTACCTCATCCAAAAGGGCTATGACGTCAACTATCTGGGGAGCGATCCCCTGGTGGTATCCGGGGAGCGCTTCGGGGATAAAGTGACCTTGACCCTGGATCTGACGGATTCCGGCTATTACGGCCACGGCGCCGGGCTGGAGACGGTGTATCTGACCCTGGAGAAGGATCAGGTGGTGTCCTACACCAACGAGATCTACACCGCTGTGGAGGCCGTGGCGGAGGAACACTTCCAGCAGACGCTGACGGCCCTGGCCGACCAGGGCCTTACCGTGGAGCAGGCGGTGATGGAGCAGCCCTTCCTGCGGGGCTGGAGTGAGAGCGGCTATGTCCAGTGGGAGTTGGGGGAGAACATCCTGCTGCAAAAGCCTCCGGAGGACCTCCTGGACGATTACCCCTACGGCAGCTGGCCCAGGTGGATCCAAGGCACGGAGGACTATCTGCTGACCGAGGGCACCACCCTCCTGGACACCGGTCCCTACTTCGGCAATCCCGACGCCTACGTCCGCTATGGGCTTGAAGACCGGATGACCTTCCAGCCGGAGCTTCGCTGGCCCTGGGATATGGAGACGGTTCTGGCGGACTGCCTGGCAAGCGGAGACCACTGGATCGAGGACCGGGACGAGGCGGCCCGCCGGTATACCGAGGCCCTGGGGGAGGAAGCGGTTTCCATGACCGTCCTGGAGGATGATCTCACAGGAGACGGCGCCCCCAGCGGGGCCATTGCTCTCATGGAGATTGGGACCGACGGAGGCCGGACCTTCCGGCTGCTGCTGAGCCAGTGCAGCGCCGACGTCTACGGCACGGAGTATGCTGGGATGCAGTGCTGGCAGGTGGAGGCCTTCCAAACGGAGGACAGCAGTCTTCTCCTGCCGGAGGGGAGCACTCTCCTGGTGGAGCAGGCGGAGGCCGTCGACCTGCTGGAGGCAGGGACCTATCTGGCCCTGCGGGGCGGCAGCGCCTACCGGCTGGAGAGCTTTGCGGCAGCCTATGTGGCCGCCATGGAGCAGAGCCTCCCCGCGATCTACCCGGACTACACCTTCGGGACCCCCGCCATTACTGGCTTTACCTGGGCGGGCCGCAGCGTGACCCGGGACGGCCGGACGATAGAGAAGATCCTGGTGGAGTGGGAGATCCCCGTCTCTCCGCCGGCAGAGGAATCTGTCTGGGGAGAAATGGGGCCCGACCAGGTGACAGAGGGGAGCTGGCAGTTCACCGACAGCACCATCCTCCTGGTGGAGCACACCGACAGCAGTGTCCTCCGAACCTATGTAGGGACCGATAGATGGGAGTTCTCCTACGACCGGAACTTCTGGCAGCAGGCGGAGGGAATTCTGGACGCCATGAGCGTTCCCCTGGAAGTTTCTCCCGCTATCTTCTACGACTGGGAGACTGAGGAGCTGTTTGCCGTGTCCACCCATCCCGCCGAGATGGGGAGCTGAACGTATCCCCGCAGCTTATAGAAAGGAGGGCGTGCAATGGAATTTTTGCTGCGCCTTTTGAAGATCAGCGTCATCGCCGGGGCCGTGACCGCCCTCCTGTGCCTTCTCGGCCCAGTCCTGCGGCGGCGGTATCACGCCAAATGGCGGTATTGGGTGTGGCTGTGCCTGGCCCTTCTGCTGCTGTCGCCCCTGGTCTCCCTGCCGGAGCTGGAGGGGCGGACGGTCTACCGGGCTCCGGTGCGGGTGGAGGTGCCTGCCATGGCGGTGGAATATGACCGGGGCGCGGGGCTGTCCCTTGCGCCCCAGGACACCACCCTGGAGGCCCTGCCGCCGGTGACGGAGACGACTCCGGCGGCCAAGACGCCCGCCGCCGCCCCCCAGGCGGAGACGGTCCGGAAGATCCCCGTGGAGACCATCCTGCTGGCCCTGTGGGGCCTGGGGACGGCGGGCTGCCTTTTGTGGACGGTCCTGACCACGGTCCTCTTCTCCCGGCGGTGCCTGCGGTGGGCCCGTGTGCCCGACAGCGAGACGGCGGCGGCCCTGGCGGCGGAGCGGGAGGCCCTGGGGGTTTCCGGGCCGGTGGCCCTGTACCTCACCTCCGGCACCGCCAGCCCCGCGGCCATGGGACTGCTGCGAAGGAAAATCTTCCTACCCGAGGGACCGTGGGAGCCGGAGCGGCTGCGGTTCGTGCTGCGCCATGAGCTGGTGCATCTCAAGCGGCGGGACCTGTGGTACCAGCTGCTCCTCTGCGCCGCCCGGGCGGTCCATTTGTTCAATCCTCTTGTCTTGCTCTTGGTCCGGCAGGCCCGGGCGGACATGGAGCTCACCTGCGACGACGCGGTGCTCCGGGGGATGGGGCAGGCGGAGCGGCGCTCCTACAGTGAGACCCTCCTGGCCATGCTCCACCGCCAGCGGTCCGGGGCCCTCACCACCCACTTCTACGGCGGCAAGGAGCTGATGAAGGAGCGGTTTCGGAACATCATGACGGGGGCGGGCCGCCGGCGGGGCACGGCGGTGCTGTGTCTGGCCCTGCTCCTCACCGCCGCGGCCCTGGGGGCGGTGGCCTGCACGGCGGTGCGGCCGGAGGCCCTTACCGAGGAGGAGCTGGCGGCATGGCAGGAGCGGGTGGAGAGCGCGGAGTGGTACGGCTTCTTCGTCAGCTGCTACAGCGACGTCAGCCATCTGGACCTGGACGACGTCTTTCGCTATGGGGCGGGGCTGGCGCCGGAGGTGACGGACCCGGCGGAGCGCTCGGAGGCTCTGACGGTTACTGGGGAGCTGTCCGTGGGGCAGACCCTGCGGCGGATGACCCGGGCGGACATGGACGCCTTTCTCCGGGAGCGGACCGGCCTTGGCCTGGAGGACCTCTTCCACACCTGGGACAACGTCCCCGCCACGGTGGACGGGGAGGTCTACTACATCGCCCCCATCACCACCGGCACCCCCTACATGGGCAGCGCCCCCCAGGTCACCGGCGGGGAGCGGATGGGGGACACGGTGACGCTGACCCTGGACCTCACCGGCACCGGGACCTACGGCCACGGCGGCGGCATGGAGCGGGCGGATCTGACGTTGGAGGGGGACCGGGTGGTCTCCTTCACCAATGAAGTGTTCAACGCCGTGGAGCAGGCGGCAGCGGAGCACCTCCGGGACACCGCCGACGCTTTGACCGCCCTGGGGCTGACGGTGGAGCGGCAGGAGATGGGCCAGCCCTACCTCCGGGGCTGGGACCGGGAGGACTACACCCTCTGGAGCCTGACGGAAAAGTTCCAGATCCGGGAGGGGACAGAGGCGGCCCTGGCCCTGCTGGGAGAGGAGTGGTACAGCGAGGGCGGCTGGCTGAGCGCCAAGCCCGCCTTCGGCGAGCAGCTGATCGCCAAGCGGGAGGCGGACGGGGTGTCCGTCACGACGGTGGGCCCGGAGGAGATGTCCGGCTGGCCCTCCTTCGGGGCCTACGTCCGGTATGCCCTGGATGACGGCATGATCTCCCGGCCGGAGCTGTACTGGCCCCAGGATCTCTCCATGCTCATCGCCGACTGCGTCAATACCGGCCAGGACTGGATCTTCCAGCGGGACGAGGTGGCCCGGCAGTATGTGGAGGCCCTGGGGGATGAGGCGGCGTCCATCACCGTGGTGGAGGACGACCTGACGGGTACCGGCCCTGTGGGCACCGTGGCCCTGCTGGAGGTAGAGACCGCCGGGGGCGAGCAGCTGCGGCTGCTGCTCCAGGAGGCCAGCGCCGATACGGTCAATCCCAATTTCGCTTCGGAGCGCTACTGGCAGGTGGTGGGCTTCCAGGCGGAGGACGCCCTCTATTCCGATATTCCCCTGCCCATCTTCTACGACTGGCTGCCACCCGAGGAGCAGGCTCTGTACTGGCAGCTGTCCCGCGGCTGGTATCAGGTGGAGCACAGTCCGGAGACGGCGGATTTTGTCCTCCAAAACGGCGTGGTGATGGGGATGACGGTGGAGGAGGTGGCCCAGTGCCTGGGCGGGACGCCGGACCCCTACAGCACCTATCTCCACATGGGGGGCTCCATAGGCTTTACCTACGAACAGGTGGACTACAGCTTTTACCACACCCCGGAGGGGGAGCAGCTCGTCTCCCTCCGCCTGCCGGCAAACGCGGCAATGACGGCGGCCTCCACAGGCTTCGGCCCCGGGAGCACCGTCAGCGACGTGCTGGCCGACCTGGGCTACCCGGACCACCCCCTCCGCGCCTGGGCCCAGGATATCCTCTACGGAGACCCCTCGTCGGAGGGGCGGACGGACCGCTTCGCCTTCCTCAGCTACACCACAATTTTAGGCCGGTACGCCATCTACCGCCAGGAGGGGGCGGTGAGCGTCCAGTACCACTTCAACCGGGACAACACCCTGGACTACATCGACCTGTTCCTGGACAGCCAGAGCTTTCTGGGCACCCTGGGCGCCCCCATCCCCCCGGCGGGGGTGGAGCCGGCCCAATAGCGGCAAACGCAGAGAGGCCCTGCCGCCGCGGCGGCAGGGCCTCTCTGCTCAAATCAGGAAAAGGCCAGTATGGCGGAGGGGTCCTCCGTCCAGTGGTAGGGACCGGGGCTGTAGTTCAGAAGCCCCCGGCTGGATTGGTCGAAATGGCCGCTGCGGCGGTACCGGGCGGCGAACACCGGCGCGCCGGTTTGGTCCAGCACCGTCAGCCCCACGTCCGGCAGGGACGTGGTCTCCCGGGAGGGGAGGGTGTAGAGCACCGCCAGCCGCTCTCCGTCAAAGGCGGCGGCGCTGCCGT
>CALXDB010000139.1 GCA_944386955.1 uncultured Oscillospiraceae bacterium | reverse complement strand
CACGACAAGAAGGCCCTCCAGGCCGGTACCAGCCACTACTTCGGCGACGGCTTCGCCCGGGCCTTCGACATCACCTTTGCCGACAAGAACAACGGCCGTTCCTACCCCCACCAGACCAGCTGGGGCGTCTCCACCCGCCTCATCGGCGGCATCATCATGACCCACGGCGACGACAACGGCCTGGTGCTGCCCCCCCGCATCGCCCCCATCCAGGCGGTGGTGATCCCCGTGGCCCAGCATAAGGAGGGCGTGTTGGACGCCGCCCGCGGCCTTCTCGACCGTCTCCAGGCCGCCGGGCTCCGGGCCAAGATGGACGACAGCGAGCAGAGCCCCGGCTGGAAGTTCGCCGAGTATGAGATGCGGGGCGTGCCCCTCCGGGTGGAGATCGGCCCCAAGGATATGGAGAAGGACCAGTGCTGCATCGCCCGCCGGGACACCGGGGAGAAGGTCTTCGTGCCCCTCGCCGAGCTGGAGAGCACCGTGGCGAAGCTCCTGGACGACATCCACGCCACCATGTTTGCCAAGGCCAAGAAGAATCTGGAGGACAACACCTTCACCGCCGAGACCTGGGAAGAGGTGAAGGCCATTCTGGAGAAGAACAACGGCGGCTTCGTAAAGACCAAATGGTGCGGCTCCCTGGACTGCGAGCTGGCCATGAAGGAGAAGGTGGGCGTCAGCTCCCGCTGCATGCCTCTGGCCCAGACCAAGAGCATGGGCAAGTGCCCGGTCTGCGGCAAGGAGTGTGAGACCGATATCATCTGGGGCGTGGCCTATTAAGCGACTCTTTGACAAACTGATACGCCGCCGCGGGAGTGCATCTCCCGCGGCGGCGTTTTTCTCAGCTGTGGAGCAGGCCGTCGAAGAGGGACAGCTGCTCCATCTCCGGCTGGGGCAAGGCTCCGCCCCCGGCGGCGATAAGATTGCGGAGAAGGCTCTCCTCGCTGAACCGGAGGCCCTCCGGCCGCTGTCCCCGGCACACCAGGAAGTACTGGGCCCGCTTCATCACCACCCCCAGCTTCCTGAGATCCTCCACCCGCAGGGCCCCGGCCCGCCGGGCCACCAAAATCCGCTTGGCGCTGGTGACCCCCACCCCCGGCACCCGCAGCAGGGTCTCGTAGTCCGCCGTGTTGGCCTCCACCGGGAAATACTCCGGGTGGCGCAGGGCCCAGCCGCACTTGGGGTCCACCAGGGGGTTGAAGTCCGGCTCCTCCTCGCTGAGGAGCTCCTCCGCTTCAAAGCCGTAAAACCGCAAAAGCCAGTCCGCCTGGTACAGCCGGTGCTCCCGGAGGAGGGGCGGCTTGGTGCCGAGAGCGGGCAGCAGGCTGTGTTCCACCACCGGCACATAGGCGGAGTAGAACACCCGCTTGAGGCCGTACCGCCGGTAGAGCCCCTGGCTCAGGCGCAGGATGTGCCGGTCGCTGTCCGCCGTGGCCCCCACGATCATCTGGGTGCTCTGGCCCGCCGGGGCGAACCGGGGGGCGTGGCGGTACTTGGTCAGGGCCTCTTTGTGCTCCAGCACCGCCTGCCGGATCTGGCCCATGGGCCGGAGGATGGCGGACTTGGTCTTATTGGGGGCCAGGGCTCTCAGCCCCGCCTCCGAAGGCAGCTCGATGTTGACGCTGAGCCGGTCCGCCAACAGCCCCAGCTGCTCCACCAGCTCCGGCGACGTGCCGGGGATGGCCTTGGCGTGGATGTAGCCGTTGAACCGGTACCGCTCCCGGAGAAGGCGCAGACACCGGATCATCCGCTCGGTGGTGTAGTCCGGGCTCACCAGCACCCCGGAGGACAAAAACAGCCCCTCGATGTAGTTACGGCGGTAGAACTGGATGGTCAGCTCCGCCAGCTCCTCCGGGGTGAAGACCGCCCGGCGGGTGTCGTTGCTGCACCGGTTGACGCAGTAGCGGCAGTCGTAGACGCAGCAGTTGGTCATCAACACCTTCAGAAGGGTGACGCACCGCCCGTCAGCGCTGAAGGAGTGGCAGCACCCCGCCACCGAGGAGGAGGTGTTGCCGAGATAACCCTTCCGGCTGCCACGGTTCCCGCCGCTGGAGGTGCAGGCCGCGTCATATTTGGCGGCGTCGGTGAGTATGGTCAGCTTCTCCATCACGTCCATGGCGGGCCTCCAAAAAATCAAACAAATGTACTATTATGAATATACTACAGACGGGCTGGAAAGTCAAGGCGGAACTGTGTACATTCTCCACCTTGTAAGGGGGGAAAAGTCGTGATATACTATAAAAAAGAGAAGGGGAGGCGGTCATTTTGCTGCTGGCTGTGGACATTGGGAACTCCAATATCGACCTGGGCGTCTTCGACGGCCGGGACCTCCGCTTCCGGGCCAAGCTGTCCGCCGCTGCCGAGCGCAGCGCCGACGAGTACGCCGCGCTGATGTACGACCTGCTGCGGATCAACGGCCTGAGCAGGGACAGCCTCCACGGCTGCATGATGGGCTCGGTGGTGCCCCACCTCACCGGCCTTGTGCGGGAGGCGGTGGCCACCCTCACCGCGGCCCCGGTGCTCCAGGTGGGCCCCGGGGTGAAGACGGGCTTTCGCATCCGCATCGACGATCCCTCCCAGCTGGGAGCGGATCTGGCGGCGGACACGGCGGCGGCCTTGGCGGAGTACGGCGCACCGGTGATCCTCATCGACGCGGGCACCGTCACCACCCTGGCGGCAGTGGACCGGGACCGGAGCTATCTGGGGGGCTGCATCCTGCCGGGGCTCCACACCAGCGCCCAGATGATGAAGTCTGCCACCGCCCTGCTGCCGGCCATCTCCCTCTCCGCCGGGGAGGAGCAGGCCATCGGAAAAAACTCGGCGGACGCCATGCGCCTGGGGCTCCTCTACGGCAGCGCCATGATGGTGGACGGCTTTATCGACCGCTTTCTGGCCGTGGAGGGCATGGCCGGGGCCCACATCGTGGCCACCGGCGGCAGCGTGGCTCTGGTCACCGGAAAATGCCGCCACACCATTTTGCAGGACCGGGACCTGACCCTGAAGGGTCTCCGGCTCCTCTACGAACTGAATCAAAAGGGCAAGCGCCTCTGATCTTCTTGGGTAATGACAGTGTGTCACTGTTATTATAAAATATGTGCGCCGTACCCGCAAAGGCGGGACGACAGCACGCGGTGAAAGATCCGCAAAGGAGAGAAAGCACTATGATCCAGAACATGAACAAGGTCCACAAGATGACACTGACGGCCATACTTGCGGCAATCATCTTCCTGCTGGCATTTACGCCCCTGGGCTATCTGTCCATCGGTCCCATCGCGGCCACCACGGTGCAGATGCCCGTCATCATCGGCGCTGCGCTGATGGGTCCCACCACCGGTGCGGTGCTGGGCTTCTTCTTCGGCCTCAGCGCTATTGTGAAGGTGCTGACCATGCCCGGTGCCGACGCCTTTGCCACTGCGGCCCTGGCCTATGGTCCTCTGCAGTATCTGATCGTCTGCATCGGCGCCCGGATAGCGATGGGATGGCTTTCCGGTCTTCTGGCTGTCGGCCTGCGGAAGCTGCCTTTTATAAAAAATCCGAACAATGTTGCGGTGTACGGTATTACCGGCGCGGCAGGCGCACTGATGAACACCGTCTTCTACCTGGGGCTCCTTTGGCTCCTGTGCGCCCAGGTGATCTCTACCCAATACGGCATTGATCTCAGCGGTGTGGGTGAGTTTGTAATGGGGACCGCCGTTGCCGCCGGCATCCCTGAGGCCATCGCCTCCTGCGTACTGGTCACCGCTGTGTGCAAGGCGCTCACCCGTGTCATGCGGCGGCAGGTGGCCTTGTAATTGTTATCATGAAAAAAGTCCTGGAAGCACCGCTTCCAGGACTTTTTTGCTTACTTTACCGTCCGGTGCTGCCGAAGCCGCCCGCCCCCCGGTCCGTTTCGTCGAGAGCGTCCACCTCCCGGAAGGTGACCTCCAGGTAGGGCAGCACCACCATCTGGGCGATGCGGTCGCCGCTTCGCACCGTCCGGGGCTGGTCCGTGTCGTTGTGGAGCATCACCAGATACTCCCCCCGATAGTCACTGTCGCAGACCCCCACACAGTTGGCGGGACGCAGACCCTCCCTGGCGGCAAGGCCGCTGCGGGCAAATACTGCCGCAAAATAGCCGTCGGGCACCGCAACCGCCAGCCCTGTGGGCACCCGCTCCGTCCCATGGGGAGCGATGGTCAGGTCCCCGTCCAGGCAGGCGTAGAGGTCGTAGCCCGCCGCCTGGGCGCTGCCCCGGGTGGGGAGCTTGGCGTCCTTCCGCAGCTTTTTCACACAAAGTTCCATATCCGTTCTCCTTTTACTGCTTGAAGAGGTACAGCCCCGCCATCACCAGGCCGTAGAGCACCGGCTGGTGGAGCACATAGATCACCAGGCTGTGGCGGCCCACCGCCGCCAGGCGGGGGACCTTGGTCTCGTAAAACCACCGGGGGAATTTCCCCTCCTTGATATACCGCCCCAGCCAGGTGCCGAAGAGAAACACGAAGCTCCAAGGCAGCAGGGGAAAGTAGTCGGAGGAGTAGAAGTCCGGAGTGATCCACCCGAACATCCACAGGTAGGGGATGTCCGTGAACCGCCCCTCCGCCAGAGACCCGGTGAGGACCGTGCCCGCCAGGGCCAGCACCGGCACCACCCAGCGGGGCAGCTTCTCCCAGAATTTCCGGGTGAGGCCGTAGAGCAGCATGCAGCTGCCCAGAAGGTGGAGTACCCCGAACCAGATGTCCATGTCCATCCACACCGTCACCACGGTGATGACCACCGCCACCCCCAGGGCTTTCAGTCCCCGCTTCACGTTGCTGCGGGAGAAGTTGGAGCTGACGCCGGAGAGGAGGATGAACACCCCGGCGAAGATATAGTGGAGCACGTCGAACACCGGGTTGGTGAATAGCCACCAGGGCGCGCCCCAGAAGGCGCAGAGGTCGTAGAGAAAGTGGTGGACTACCATCAGCAGAACCGCAAGGCCCCGCAGGGCGTCCATCAGCTGGATCCGATTTTGTTTCATGACATCTCCTGTCCGCCCGCTAAGATGGGGCGAGGTCCCGCCGGGGAAATTTCTCTTAGTGTACCACAGTTTTCCCATCAATGCAAACCGCCCCCTTTTTCCGGGTGGAATCAGGGGAAATTGTGTGGTAAACTGTGGATGCAACCGTAAGTTTACATCGATTTCCCTGTTTGCAACACCAGATCCATGGTGTTGCGGCGACGGTTTTCCTATACTGAAGCCATCACACATAAGGAGGAATCCTCGAATGCCTTTTTCCAACAACCTTACCTATCTCCGCGGCCGGGATCAGCTGACCCAGGAGCAGCTGGCGGAGCAGCTGGATGTGAGCCGCCAGAGTGTCAGCAAGTGGGAGAGCGGAGTTAGCTTCCCGGAGATGGACACCATCTTGAGGCTCTGCGACCTCTTTGACGTCTCTATGGACACCCTTCTCCGAGGGGATGCGGAGCAGGAGGCACTGGCGGACACTGCCGGCTACGACCGGTTCATGGACCGCTTCAGCTGGAAGGTCTCCCTGTCTGTGGGCGGCCTCATCCTGGGCGGCGCACTGATGCCCCTGCTGTCTTCCTGGAAGGTGCCTGACGCCCTCTGCGGTGCGGTGATGCTGCTGATCGTCACGGCGGCGGTGGTGGTGCTGGTGGCTTCCGGAATCCAATACGAAAACTTCCGCAAGCGCCACCCCACCATTCCCGATTTTTATACTCGGCAGGAAAAGGAGGCCTTTCACGACCGGATGGTTTTCTATGTCTCCGGGGCGGTGGGAGGTATCCTGCTGGGTGTGGCCCTGACGGCGATGGCCTTCTATTTTCTGCCGGAGCGGGAGCCCTACGAATCTTATGCCGCCGGCGGCTTCCTTGCCGTCATCGCTGTGTCGGTGACCGTCCTGATCTGGGCCGGAATGCGGGAGGAAAAGTACAAGGTGGACAAGTATAACCGGGCCAACCAGCGGGAGTTTTTCCCCACGGAGGAGGACAAGCGGCGGGACAAGCGGGCAGGCAAGGTTTGCGGCATCATCATGCTGCTTGCCGCTGCTGCTTATGTGGGGCTGGGGCTGTCTTTGGATCTGTGGAACAAGGTCTGGTGGCTCTTCCCGGTGGGAGGTATCCTCTGTGCCGTGACCTATGTCGCCATTGGCCCGGAGGAGGAGTAGACCTGTCTGGCTGCCGGGGAACAGGAAAAACCGCCGCGGAGGTACTCCTCTGCGGCGGTGGTATAGGCTGGGTTGTTACAGTTTGGAAATTCCGTAGCTGTTGGCCAGGGCGTCGATCCGCTTGCCGGCGCGGCACATGGCGCACTCCTCCGGGCGCTGGGTGGTGTATCCGGGGATGTCCTGGGGGGTGAAGAGGCTGTAGATGGGCACGTTGTCCACCTTGTCCAGCACGCTGAACACCGTGGCCACGCCCTGGACAGTGCCGCCGTAATAGGCTACGCACTCCAGCACCCGGCGCACGCTGATACCGGAGTTCACAGTGGAGATGAGAATCAGCACGTCCTTCCCCTGGACCATGGGCACCAGGTTGTCCCGGAAAATCAGCTGACCATTGGAGTCGTACTCCGGCGTGATGACATAGATCCGCTTGGAGCTGTTCACCGCAAAACGGTCGCCCTTGCTGAGTTCTCTGGCCAGGAAGGCGCCGATGACCTCACTGCCGTCCAGACAGAGAATGGTATCCACGCCCTTG
>CALXDB010000138.1 GCA_944386955.1 uncultured Oscillospiraceae bacterium | reverse complement strand
TCGTTCAAAAAGTCACCCGCCGGAGGCAAAACACCAGACAGTACACCGTCGGGTATCGACAAAAAAGGAAAAACTCCGTCAGCGGACGCCCCGCCCGGCCCGAGGGCAAAAGAACAGGCCCCCCAGGGGGGCCTATTTTTTATGGTTGCTCCCGCCGCCGGCGGGAAAACGCCGCCGCAGGCAGTGCGTCCGACAGCTCCACCAGAGTGTGGTCGAAGCCGCCGGCGTAATCAAAACCCACGTCCTGCACGGTGACTACCGGCTCTGTCCGATCGGGAAAGGTAAAGGCCACCCGGGTACCTACCCCCTCCACCGAGGAGGCGGTAAGCTCCCCGTCGTGACACTGGGCGATGCGGTGGCAGATGGGCAGCCCCAGTCCTAGGCCGTGGGGCGCCGGATCCATCCGCTCCGCATGGCGGTAGCGGTCGAACAGCGTGGGCAGCAGCTGGGCGGAAATCCCGGAACCGGTGTCACTGACCGACAGCTCCACTTGCCCCCGTGCAAACCGCAGTTCCACGGTAATGACGCCGCCCTTGGGCGTAAATTTCATGGCGTTGGACAGGAGGTTCAGCAGCAGCCGCTCCACGCCCGGCGCATTTATGGCCACCAGCCGCTCCTCTTCTTCGCAGCGAAACACGATCTGCTGCTCCAACACCGCCGCCAGCTGGGCCGCCTCGCCGCAGAGAACGCGGCACAGCCCTACCAGATCCTCGTTGCGAAGTGGCAGAGGCGTGTCCTCTGTCAGTGCCGCAGCCTCTGTGAGGTTTCCCGCCAGACGCAGCAGGCGGAAGTAGCTCTCCTCCAGCAGTGCGGCGCTGCGGTCCACACCGGGGTCCTCCTCCCGCCGTTCCTGGGGGGCAAGCCGGTTGAGCGCGCCGTGAACGTTGACCAGTGAACAGCGCAGCTGCGCGGCTACCTGAGACAGGATCTGTCCGATTACCTTCTCAGGATCTATCTCCTTTTGCGACATTGCACACCTCCTCTCTATGGTATCCTGCTCCAAAACAGGGGATGTCCTCGTGGTAAATTGCACCTTTTACATGAATGGCATGGTGATTATATCAAATTTTTGTCGAAATTACAAGAATTTTCAATGTGCGTGAAAGGAATCACAAAAAAACCTTTTCAATTTCAAAACCAGGGTGTATAATACCTCCAGAATTCCAATTTGGGATAATTTGAGAGGAGATTATCGCTATGAGCATCAAAGTTGGTATCAATGGCTTTGGCCGCATCGGTCGCATGGTTTTCCGCGCCAGCATCAACCATCCCGAGATCGAGATCGTTGGCATCAACGACCTGTGCCCCGCTGATTACCTGGCCTACATGCTGAAGTACGACACCATGCACGGCCACTTCGAGGGCACTGTCTCCGCTACCGAGAACGCCATCATCGTCAACGGTAAGGAGATCCCCATCTCCGCTGAGCGCAACCCCGCCGACCTGCCCTGGGGCAAGCTGGGTGCTGAGTATGTGGTGGAGTCCACCGGCCTGTTCCTGACCAAGGAGAAGGCCCAGGGTCACCTGGATGCCGGCGCCAAGAAGGTCGTCATGTCCGCTCCCTCCAAGGACGACACCCCCATGTTCGTCTGCGGCGTGAACCTGGACAAGTACACCCCCGATATGAACTTTGTTTCCAACGCTTCCTGCACCACCAACTGCCTGGCCCCCATCGCCAAGGTCCTGAACGACAACTGGGGCATCACCGAGGGCCTGATGACCACCGTGCACTCCACCACCGCCACCCAGAAGACCGTTGACGGCGTGTCCATGAAGGATTGGCGCGGCGGCCGTGCCGCTGCCGGCAACATCATCCCCTCCTCCACCGGCGCCGCCAAGGCTGTGGGCAAGGTCATCCCCGAGCTCAACGGCAAGCTGACCGGTATGTCCATGCGTGTTCCCACCCTGGACGTGTCCGTGGTCGACCTGACCGTGAACCTGGCCAAGCCCGCCAAGTACGAGGAGATCTGCGCCGCCATGAAGGCCGCCAGCGAGGGTGAGCTGAAGGGCGTTCTGGGCTACACCGACGAGGCCGTTGTCTCCAGCGACTTCCTGGGCGACGCCCGCACCTCCATCTTCGACGCCGACGCCGGTATCGCTCTGACCGACACCTTCGTGAAGGTCGTCAGCTGGTACGACAACGAGATCGGCTACTCCAACAAGGTGCTGGAGCTCATCAAGCACATGTACAGCGTGGACCACAAGTAAGAGATTCCTCTCCCCAAACAGAGAAACGAGCACCGCCAACGCGGTGCTCGTTTTTTTATCTCGGATCGCCTTGGTCATTTGCAGTATACCCCAACCGGGGGGATGATCCTGCCGAAAGCTGTCGAGGAGGGAAAGAAAATCTTTGAAATGGAAAAAGAAGTTGGAAAAAGGGAAAAGCGGAGAGAATCCTCCGCTTTTCTGTTGATTTGATGCAGATTTATTTCCCGACCTTTTCCGGACGGTATTTGGCCCGGCAGATCAGCTGGGTCATGGTGCCCATGGGGCAGTAGACGCACCAGGACCGGGGCTTGAAGAGGACCATGGTCCCAAGGCCCAGCACCGTGGAGGTGAGCATGACGCTGTAGAAGCCGAAGGCGAACTGGGCCACCCAGGGGGCGGCGCCGCCGTGGTAGGCCCAGTGCCAGGGGAGCCTGAAGGTCCACAGCAGGGTCACCGCCTCCCTCAGATCCCGGGCCCCGGAGAACACCAGGGCGGTGTTCCACAGCATCTGGCCGAACATCACCAGGAAAAACAGCAGAAAGCCGTACCGGAATCCCTTGCTCTTCATCCACCGGGGCACGTCGTGCCGCCGGGAGAGGCCGAACCGGCCCCCCAGAAGGCCGAAGAGCTGGCCCCGGCCGCAGTAGCGATTGCAGTAGGCCTTGCTGCCGGTGGCGATGGAGATGATGAGGGGAAGAAAGAAGCAGAGCAGCCCCAGCCAGGCGAAGAGGATGTTGAAAAATCCCAAAATCAGATACAGGGCCGAGGCGATCCAGAGGTAGTCGTACCAGCGCTTTTTCATCGTTCCGCCCCCTCCATTCCGATCACCGACGCCGGGCAGGCCCCGGCGCATTTCCCGCAGCCCACGCACAGACTCTCCTCCACCCGGGCAAACACCCCCCGGACTACCTGGATGGCCCCCTTGGGGCACACCTTCACGCAGCATCCGCAGGCCACGCAGTGCTCCCGGTCCACCCGGGCCAGCCGCTTTCCCTTTCCCATAACGCGCCTCCTCTATGGCTCAGATGCTCCCAGTATACGCCTCCGCCGCCTCCGGTTCTGTGACTTTGTCACTGGGACAAAAGAGTTTCCGCAAAGCCGTGGGCGAAGAGACGGGCGGCCAGCAGCGCCTCGTCCAGGGAGTTGCCCGCCGCCCCCACCTCCACCAGCATGCTGCCTGTGGTGCAGTGCTGGTTATACCGGGAGTTGCGGACGGTGATGGGGCGCATGAGAGTGGGATAGTCCGCCAAAAGGGTGTTCTGCACCGCTGTTGCCAGCTTCAGGTTCTCCAGCCAGTCCGGGTGGCTGAGACCGCCGCCGTCGGTGCCCATGACGAAGGTCATTTGGGCCGCCGTGCCCTCGGGTACCTGGGAGATCACCTTGTAGGGGTTTCCCTCGCTGTCAGAGATGGCGTCCCGATGGATATCCAGCACGAAGGAGATGGAGGGATACTGTTGGAGGTAGCTCTCGATGGCCTCCAGGGACCGGTCGTAGGCCCCATTGTATTGGGGATAGTCGTACATGCTCCGGTCGTGGATGACGGAGATGCCGTGCTGGGTGAGGATGGACTCGATCTCGTCCCCCACCCGCACCACATTATAGTTGGTGTCGGTGGTGCGGCTCTCCCCGCTGGCCACATACTCCTGGCCGGGGGGCATGGTGTAGGACTCGCTGCCGTGGGTGTGGACGATGAGCACCTGGGGATCCTCCGTTCCCAGGGCGGCGGCGAAGGGCCCCTCCAGGTCCGCGGCGGCGAAGGACTTATCGGAGTAATTGTTGATGTAGGCAAGGCCGCTGACGATATAGCCCTCGGTGGTGGTGGGCTGAAGGGTCCGGGCCGCTACTCCGTTGTCCTCAAAGCTGAGAGCAGTTTCCGGCTGGGTGGGGGTTTCCCGAATGGGCTGTTGGGGGGTAGTCTCCTCCTGGCCGTCGGTATCGTCCTGAGACTGGAGGGACAGCACCTCCTCACGGGTGCTCTCCAGCAGGGGAGACTGGGCAATGGCCAGGGCTGCCGCTGTGGTGAGCCAGCCCTGGCCGCCGCTGTCGCCCAGCTGCAGCCGCAGCAGGGCCGTGGGCAGTGCGCCGCGGGCCTCCAGGGCGGACAGTGCGCCGGTCAGGGTGTCGCTGCCGGCGGTGGCGAACACCACCCACAGTACGCCCGCAGCCAGAACGCCCGCCCCCAGGCGGCGCCGAAAAGGTCCGTTTCCGCCGTGCTTCACAGGCGATTCCTCCTTTCTTCTTTGTTCTCAGCCTATGCTTGTCCGGCGGAAAAAGAACGGTTGCGCCGGAGTTTTTTTCGTGGTATGATACAACTATCTATAAACAGGAGAAGGAAGGCGGCAAAATGGGGAAATTTGACGGGGTGCTGCTGGTCAGCGACTTTGACGACACCATGGTGGATACCTCCTCCCTCTACCGGGATCCCCAGCGCCGTCTGCCCCCGGTGCCGGCGTATACTGTGGAGCGGCTGCGGTATTTTATGGACAACGGCGGCCGGTTCTGTCTGGTGACGGGCCGGTCCTGGCAGATCATGCGGCCCTTCATCGGCGGTGTGCCCACCAATGGGCCCTGCGCCGTGGCCAACGGGGCGGGGATCATCGACATCGCCACGGAGCAGTTCCTCTACCGCCGCTTCCTGCCGCCGGAGGCCATCGGCCATCTGGAGGAGGTCATCACCCGGTTTCCAGACCTCACCTGCGAGCTGTTCCGGGGGGACCACAAAGCGGATGTGATCCACCCCATCGGCTTCACCGTAGCCCATGCGGAGGGGGCCAAATACACCTATCGGGTCATTGAGGATCCCCGGGAGACGGACGCGGAGGTCATGAAGATCCTCTTTGAAGGGGAGCACGATTTTCTCCGGGAGATCGAGGCTTATATCCGCTCCCGGCCCTGGTTTGCGGGCTACGAGATGGCCTTCTCCGGCAAGCATTTGATGGAAATGACGGCCCTGGGGGCCAACAAGGGGGAGGTCACCCGGAAGCTGATGGAGCTTTTGGGGGCCTCGCCGGAGCATCTTTACTGCGCCGGGGATCAGGAAAACGACCTGCCTATGCTCCGCATCGGGAGGGAGAGCTTTGCCCCCGCCAACGCCATTCCGGCGGTGCTCCGGTCCGGGGTGACGGTGGTCCGCTCCTGCGGGGAGGGGGCCATCGGCGAGGTGGTGGACCATCTGGACCGGCGATATTCGTGACGCCAAGTGTACAACTGCCCCTCAGGGCGGCGGAATCATAAAGGAGGAACCCGACTATGATGAATTCCATTTCCATGACCCAGCTGGCGGCCAGCATCACCGGAGCCCTCGGCGTAGAGCCTCCCAAGGAGGCGGACAAAGGCATCGGCCAGGTGACGGCTCTGGTGGAGAACGCCTTCGGCAAGAAGGCGGACAAGGTACTGATCTACAATCCCGACTGCATCGCCATGTGGATGTACCAGAAGCACACGGATCTTTTCGCTCCAGTGATGGCGGCCACCCAGCTGACGGTGCCGGTGGCCACGGTGATGCCTTCTGTGACGCCGGTGTGCTTCGGCACCATGTACACCGGCGCCATGCCCGCCGTCCACGGCATCCAGTCCTACACCAAGCCCCAGATCACCATTGATTCCCTCTTTGACGCCCTGCACCGGGCGGGGAAGAAGGTGGCCCTGGTGACGGTGGAGAACTCCAGCATGGACCTCATTTTCCGGGGCCGGGAGATCGATTACTTCCCCATGCCCTACGACGGGGAGGCCACGGAGAAGGGCCTGGAGCTCATTGCCGGGGACCAGTACGACGTGGTGGTGGTGTATAACCAGGAGTATGACGACATGATCCACGACACCAAGCCGGAGTCGGAGGAGTCCATGGCGGCTTTGAAGAAGCATGTGGCGGCCTTTGCCAAGCTCACCGACGCGGTGCGGCAGCACTGGAGCGGCTATGACAGCCTGGTGGTGTGGGCCACGGACCACGGCGTCCACACCGACTGGGACGGCCACGGCAACCACGGCGAGTTCCGGGAGGAGGACATCAATGTGATGCACTTCTACGGAGCGTACCCCAAGAAGTAAGGAACAAAGGAGCCGTTGCGGCCTGCAACGGCTCCTTCTTTGGGGGGCAGGGGGGCGTTTTTGCCCTCGGGCCGGGCGGGCCGTCCGCTGACGGGGGCTTTTCTTCTGTCGCTGCCCGACAGTGTTTCGATAGGCGTTTTGCCTCCGGCGGCCTACTTTTCTCATCAAAGAAAAGTAGGCAAAAGTTGACTTAGGACCAAGGTCCTAAGAACCCCTTTGGTTATTACCAAGACCGGATAGTCAGAGGGGCTTTTTGTCGTTGGCTTGGTACGAGTGACGCTGATTTGGGTCGTCTTCTGCTCCTGCGCCGCGCTTCAGCGCGCTCCTGCGGTGGGGTGACGGGGAGTGGTTCGTCTAAAGCCTTCCCCCGCTGGGGGAAGGTGCCTCCGAAGGAGGCGGATGAGGGACCGCGTGGTGCAGGGT
>CALXDB010000137.1 GCA_944386955.1 uncultured Oscillospiraceae bacterium | reverse complement strand
GGTTCACCCCCCTGCGGGAGGCCCTCCAGGCCTTCGCCGTGGAGACCCAGAAGCATGTCACCGGCCAGGTGAAGCTGAAGCTCTACAAGGGCAACATCATCACCGCCGGCGTCACCTCTCCCGACACCCTGTACTCCGAGAAGATCGTCACCTTCCAGGAGAGCGACTACAACCAGGGCGACGCCACCGGCTTCATCAACCTGTGGGGCCTGCCCGACACCATCCTGGCTCTGCGGGACCAGGGGAAGCTCTGAGTTTTCGAAGGGGGACTTCGTCCCCCCTCGACCTCCCCCCTCACCAGTCTGCGGACTGGTGACGCCGCCCAGGGCGGCTGGGGTCAAGGAATTTTTGTCAGGCACATGTCCTGACAAAAATGATTGAAATTTCTTCTTTCGCTTGAGCGAAAGAACCGGGGGCTGCGGCCCCCTGGCCCCCAATGGGGTTTGATGTTGGGGGTCCGATCCGCTGTATCAACGGCGAAAGCGGCGGGAGTTTGCTCCCGCCGCTTTCCTCTATTCCTACCACTGTTCCTGCTGCTTTGGCGGGAGACCACTTCCACAGGAGAGTAACTGCTATGAAACTTTGGGGCGGACGGTTTCAGAAGGAGACCGATACCTTAGTCAACGACTTTAACTCCTCCATCCAGTTTGACGGCCGGATGTACAAGGAGGACATTATGGGCTCCCTGGCCCACGCCGCCATGCTGGCGGAGCAGGGCATCATCTCCCGGGAGGACGCCGCGGCCATCACCGCCGGGCTCCAGGAGGTGCTGGCGGACATCGAGTCCGGCAAGGCGGAGCTCACCAGCGACAACGAGGACATCCACATGAATGTGGAGACCCTCCTCACCGCCAAGATCGGCGACGCGGGCAAGCGTCTCCACACTGCCCGCAGCCGCAACGATCAGGTGGCCGTGGACCTGCGGCTCTACCTCCGCCACGAGATCGCCGCCATCAAGGCGGAGATCCTGGATCTCCAGAAGGCCATTCTGGAGCAGGCCAAGCAGCACCAGAACACCGTCATGCCCGGCTACACTCATCTCCAGCGGGCCCAGCCCATCTCCTTTGCCCAGCATCTGCTGGCCTACGGGGCTATGCTCTGCCGGGATGTGACCCGGCTGGAGGACTGCGAGCGGCGGATGAACGAGTGCCCCCTCGGCTCCGGCGCTTTGGCGGGCACCACCTACCCCATCGACCGCTGGAACACCGCCAAGGCTCTGGGCTTTGACCGGCCTATGACCAACAGCCTGGACGGCGTCAGCGACCGGGATTACGCCATCGAGCTCATGAGCGCCCTGTCCGTTTTGATGATGCACCTCTCCCGCTTCTCTGAGGAGATGATCCTCTGGTGCAGCTGGGAGTTCAAGTTTATCGAGCTGGACGACGCCTACTCCACCGGCTCCTCCATCATGCCCCAGAAGAAGAACCCCGACGTGGCGGAGCTGGTCCGGGGCAAGACCGGACGGGTGTACGGCGACCTCATGAGTTTGCTCACCACCATGAAGGGCCTGCCCCTTGCCTACAACAAGGATATGCAGGAGGATAAGGAGCCTGTTTTTGACGCGGTGGACACTGTGAAGATGTGCCTGCCCGTGTTTGCCGGAATGCTGCGGACTATGCGGGTCCTGCCGGAGAACATGCGCCGTGCCGCCGGCGGCGGGTTCATCAACGCCACCGATTGCGCCGACTACCTCACCAAGAAGGGCATGCCCTTCCGGGATGCCTACACCGCCGTGGGCAGCCTGGTCTACTACTGCACCACCCACCAGAAGCTCCTGGAGGAGCTGAGCCTGGCGGAATTGAAGGAGATTTCTCCCCTCTTTGAGGAGGATGTCTATGAGGCACTGAAGCTGGAGACCTGCATGGGCCAGCGCAGCAGCTACGGCGGCCCCGCCGTCAGCGAGACCAGCCGTCAGATCGACGAGCTGGAGGCCTTTGTGAAGGAGCATCAGGCATGAAACCGATCGTCTATATCGATGGAAAAGAAGGGACCACCGGCCTCCAGATCTATGACCGGCTGGCCGGGCGGCAGGACATCGAGCTGCTGCTCATTGACGAAGAAAAACGCAAGGACACCGAGGAGCGGCGCAAGCTCATGAACCAGGCGGATCTGGTGTTCCTCTGCCTCCCCGACGCCGCCGCCATCGAGGCGGTGACCCTGGTGGAGAACCCCAATACCCGCATCATCGACGCCTCCACCGCCCACCGGGTGAAGCCCGGCTGGGCCTATGGCTTCCCGGAGCTGTCCCAGCTCCACCGGAAGATGATCGTGGAGAGCAAGCGGGTGGCCAATCCCGGCTGCCACGCCACCGGGTTCATCTCCATCGTCTATCCCCTGGTGACACTGGGCATTCTGCCCGCCGACACCCCCCTCAGCTGCTTTTCCCTCACCGGTTACTCCGGCGGCGGCAAGAAGATGATTGCCCAGTACGAGGCTGAGGGCCGGGAGGCGCTGCTGAGCAGTCCCGCCATCTATGGCATCACCCAGGGCCACAAGCACCTGCCGGAGATGCAGATCCGCTGCGGCCTCAGCTGTCCCCCGGTGTTCAGCCCCATTGTGGATGACTACTATAAGGGCATGGCCACCACCGTGCCGCTGCATCTGTCCCAGCTGCGGGGCGTCAGCTCCCTCCACGATGTGTGGAAGGCCCTCTCTGACTACTACGCCGGGCAGAAGCTGGTCCATGTGGCTCCCGAGGGAGCCGACGGCAAGCTCTACGGCGGCGCCAAGGCCGGGGACAACGATCTGGTCCTCTCTGTAGCGGGCAACGACAGCCAGCTGACGGTGACAGCCCTCTTTGACAACCTGGGCAAGGGCGCTTCCGGCGCCGCTGTCCAGAACATGAATCTGATGCTGGGCTTTGAGGAGACCGAAGGGCTTATTTGAGACAGAAGAGTTTTTTCCTCTTGGAATAAGGAGAGAGTATGTTGAAGAAAATCGCAGGCGGTGTGTGCGCCGCCAAGGGGTTCCGGGCTGCCGGACTCCATGTGGGCGTGAAGACCCACAATGTCAATAAAAAGGACGTGGCCCTCATTGTCTCCGATGTGGACTGCTCCGCCGCCGCCGTGTTCACCACCAACGTGGTGAAGGCTGCGCCCATCCACGTCACCAAGGCCCACCTGGCCGACGGCAAGGCCCGGGCGGTGGTGTGCAACAGCGGCAACGCCAACGCCTGCGCCCCCCAGGGTGAGGAGAACGCCGAGAAGATGTGCGCCGCCGCCGCTAAGGCTATCGGCTGCAAGCAGGAGGACGTGCTGGTGGCATCCACCGGCGTCATCGGCCAAACCTTGAAGGTGAACGTCATCGAGGAGGGCATGCCCAAGCTCTACAGCCTCCTGAAGGCCAGCGAGGCTGCCAGCGACGCGGCGGCCCACGCCATCATGACCACCGATCTGGTGAAGAAGGAGGTGGCCGTGGAGACCACCGTGGGCGGCAAGACGGTCCGCATGGGCGGCATCGCCAAGGGCAGCGGCATGATCCACCCCAACATGGGCACCATGCTCTGCTTCCTCACCACCGACTGTGCTATCTCCCCTGCCATGATCCGGGAGGCCTTGCTGGAGACCGCCAAGGTCAGCTTCAACCGCATCAGCGTGGACGGCGACACCTCCACCAACGACACCTGCCTGGTGCTGGCCAACGGCATGGCGGGCAATGCGGAGATCACCGAGAAGAACGACGACTACGCCGCCTTTCTGGAGGCATTGAAGGCCCTCTGCGTGGATCTGGCCCGTGCCATGGCCAAGGACGGCGAGGGGGCCAAGCACCTCATCACCTGCAATGTGGCCGGGGCCAGGGACGAGGCACAGGCGGAGGTCATCGCCAAGAGCGTCATCTCCTCCACCCTCACCAAGGCGGCCATCTTCGGCTGCGACGCCAACTGGGGCCGGGTGCTCTGCGCCATGGGCTACTCCGGGGAGCAGTTTGACCCGGAGAAGGTGGACGTCCACTTTGCCTCCGCCGCCGGGGACATTGCCGTGTGCGAGCAGGGGAGAGGCCTTCCCTTTGATGAGGATCTTGCCAAGAAGATCCTCACAGAGAGCGAGGTGGAGATCAACATCCAGATGGCCGAGGGTGACGGCGTCTGCACCTGCTGGGGCTGCGACATCACCTACGACTATATCAAGATCAACGGGGACTATAGGACCTAAAGGTCCTCGAAGGGGGACTTCGTCCCCCCTCGACCTCCCCCCTCACCAGTCTGCGGACTGGTGTGCGCGCCCCCGGCGCGCGGGTCAAGGAATTTTTGTCAGGCGCATGTCCTGACAAAAATGATTGCATTTTCTTCTTTTGCCCCTGGGCAAAAGAACCGGGGCTGCGGCCCCTGGCCCCCGGAGAGGGGCCTTCTACTGAAAAACGAGGTGAGTGACTGTGGAGCTTTCCCATTCCGATCGGGCACAGGTGCTGGTGGAGGCCTTGCCCTATATTCAGGAGTACAACAAGAAGACCGTGGTGGTCAAGTACGGCGGCAATGCCATGATCTCCGACGACCTGCGTAAGGCCGTCATCAGCGATATCATTTTGCTCAAGCTGGTTGGCATCAATGTGGTGGTGGTCCACGGCGGTGGGCCGGAGATCAACGAGATGCTTAAAAAGACCGGCAAGGAGAGCAAGTTTGTCAATGGCCTGCGCTATACCGATGAGGAGACCATGGATGTGGTCCAGATGGTCCTGTGCGGCAAGGTCAACAAGAATCTGGTGTCTACCCTCAACCGCTCCGGCGGCAGCGCTATCGGCCTGTGCGGGCTGGATGGCGGTATGCTCAAGGCCGTCCGAAAAATGGAGGACGGCGTGGATTATGGCCTTGTGGGCGAGATCACCGAGGTGAATCCCAAGCCCATCCAGGACGCCATCGCCGACGGGTTCATCCCCGTCATCTCCACCGTGGCCCAGGGCGTGGATGCCGAGACCAGCTACAACGTCAATGCCGACACCGCCGCTGCCAAGATCGCCATCGCCATCGGGGCGGAGAAGCTCATTCTGCTGACGGATATCCGGGGCCTCCTCCGGGACCGCAGCGACGAGTCCACCCTCATCTCCCGCATCCACCCCTCCGATGTGCCCCCTCTGGTGAAGGAGGGCGTCATTGCCGGAGGCATGATCCCCAAGATCGACTGCTGTGTGGAGGCTGTCCGCAACGGCGTTCACCGCACCCATATCTTAGACGGCCGCATTCCCCATTCCATCCTGATCGAGGTCCTGTCCCACGCGGGCATCGGCACCATGATCTGGTAAGGACCGGCCACCGACGCTTGAAAGGAGCGAGACTATGAATTTTGCTGACATCAAGGCCCTGGATTCCCAGTACGTTCTCCAGACCTATGGCCGCAACCAGCTGGCCATCGATCACGGCAAGGGCGCTACCCTGTGGGACACCGAGGGCAAGGAATATGTGGATTTCACCTCCGGTATCGGTGTGTGTTCCCTGGGCTACGCCAACGAGAAGTGGGCTAAGGCCATCTATGACCAGGCCATGAAGCTGGGCCACATCTCCAACCTCTTCTATACCGAGCCCTATGCCGTTCTGGCCTCCAAGCTGGTGCCCGCCGCCGGTATGGCCGGGGTGTTCTTCGGCAACTCCGGCGCCGAGGCCAACGAGGGCATGATCAAGCTGGCCCGGAAGTATTCCTATGACAAGTACGGGGAAGGCCGCGCCACCGTCATCACCCTGAAGAACTCCTTCCACGGCCGCACCATCACCACCCTGAAGGCCACCGGCCAGGACCACTTCCACGAGTTCTTCTTCCCCTTCACCGAGGGCTTCCGCTACGCCGACGCCAACGACATGGACAGCCTCCTCTCCGTGGCCGGGGACGACGTCTGCGCCGTCATGATGGAGCCCATCCAGGGCGAGGGCGGCGTCAATCCTCTGAACAAGGACTATGTGAAGGCCGTGGCCAAGCTCTGCGCGGAGAAGGATTGGCTCCTTCTCATCGATGAGGTCCAGACCGGCATGGGCCGCACCGGCACCCTCTTCGCTTTCCAGCAGTTTGACGTTCAGCCCGATGTGGTCACCTTTGCCAAGGGCATCGCCGGCGGTCTGCCCTTCGGCGGCTTCCTGGCCAATGAGAAGTGCAAGGGTGTGCTCACTGCCGGGAACCACGGCTCCACCTTCGGCGGCAACCCCATGGCCGCCGCCGCCGCCAATGTGGTCATGGACACCCTCACCCCCGATTTCCTCAAGGAGGTGGCGGAGAAGGGCCAGTATCTGCGGGACGGCATTGCCGCGCTGAACAGCCCCTACGTCTCCGGCATCCGGGGCATGGGTCTCATGATCGGTGTGGGCGTCCAGGGCATGACCCACAAGGAGCTGAAGGATAAGCTCATGGCGGCGGGCCTCCTGACCCTCACCGCCGGCAAGGATACCCTCCGCCTCCTGCCTCCTCTGGTCATCACCAAGGAGGAGATGGACAAGGGCCTTGCCATCATGAAGGAAGTTATGGCGTAACGCCGGAGAAAGGAGATTCAAACCATGCAGAAACATCTTTTGAAGCTGCTGGATCTGAGCCGGGAGGAGATCTACGAGATCCTGGATCTGGCGGACCAGCTGAAATACGACCAGAAGCACGGCATTGCCCACGAGGTGCTCAAGGGCAAGACCCTGGCCATGATCTTCTCTAAGAACTCCACCCGTACCCGGGTGAGCTTTGAGGTGGGCATGTTCCAGCTGGGCGGTCACGCCCTGTTCCTCTCCAACGCCGTCAGCCAGATCGGCCGGGGCGAGCCGGTGCAGGATACCGCCCGGGTCCTCAG
>CALXDB010000136.1 GCA_944386955.1 uncultured Oscillospiraceae bacterium | reverse complement strand
CCCGGGCGGAGGATCTCCACATCTCCCCGGAATTTGTTGATGAGGAGGCCCTTGATCCTCGCCTGCTCGTCCTCCTCCAGGAGCTTTACCGTGCCGTAGAGGGAGGCGAACACGCCGCCCCGGTCGATGTCACCGCAGAGGAGCACCGGGGCGTCCGCCAGCTTGGCCATGCCCATGTTCACGAAGTCGTCCGCCTTCAGGTTGATCTCCGCCGGAGACCCGGCTCCCTCGATGACGATGATGTCATAGGCCTCGTCCAGGCGGCGGTAGGACTCCATGATGTCGGGGATCAGCTGACTTTTGTACTTGTAGTAATCCACCGCCCCCATGGTGCCCCGGGGGACGCCCCGGACGATGACCTGGGAGCCCACGTTGCTGGTGGGTTTGAGAAGGATGGGGTTCATGTCCGCCGTAGGCTCCACTCCGGCGGCCTGGGCCTGGACCACCTGGGCCCGGCCCATCTCCAGCCCCTCCTTGGTGATGGCAGAGTTGAGGGCCATGTTCTGGGACTTGAAGGGGGCCACCTTGTACCCGTCCTGGGCAAAGATGCGGCACAGGCCTGCGCAGAGAAGGCTCTTCCCCGCATTGGAGGCGGTGCCCTGGATCATGATGGATCTTGCCATATCACAAAACCTCCTTCAAAGCCCGGAGCAACCGTTCGTTGTCCGGTGCGGTCCGGACCGCGGTCCGGTAGTAGTCGGGCCCCAGGCCCGGATAGTTGGCGCAGGAGCGGATGAGGATATTCTGCCCCTCCAGCCGCTCCTTCAGGGTCTTGTCCCCGGCGGCGCGAAAGAGGAGATAGTTGGCACTGCCCTCCCACACGGTGAAGCCCATGGCCCGGAGGCCCGCCAGCAGGACGGGGCGCTCTTTCTCCAGAATCTCCCTGCCCCTCCGTGGCCAGTCGGCGCAGCGGCAGGCGGCCATACCGGCGGACTGGGCCACGGTGGACACGCTCCAGGGCTGCCCCGCGGCGGCCACCGCCTCCAGCAGGGACATGTTGGCAGTGAGGAGGTACCCCAGCCGCAGGCCCGGCATGGCGTAGGTCTTGGTGAAGGCCCGCAGCAGAATGAGGGAGGGGTGGTTGCGGAGGAAGGGGGTCATGGCCTCATCTCCAGCCAGCTCCAGGAAGCACTCGTCCACCACCAGCAGGGCCCCGGCGTCCTCGCAGCGGAGGAGGACCTTCCGGAGAAAGGTCTGGGGGATCAGGCGGCCGGTAGGATTGTTGGGGGTGCAGAGGAACACCAGGTCGGTGCCCCGGGTGATCTCCGGCAGAATGGCGTCGGTGAGGTCGAACTGGTCCTCCGGACGGAGGAGGTGGTGGCCCACAGCGCAGCCCACCAGAGAGAGGGCCTGCTCATACTCCGAGAAGGTGGGGGCGGTGACTAGGGCCTTCCTGGGCCGGAGGGCGAGGCACAGGCGGACGATGAGGTCCGCGGCCCCGGCGCCGCAGAGGATCTGGTCCTCGCTGACGCCGTCCCGAGCGGCGATGGCGCGCCGGAGCTCCCGGCACAGGGGGTCGGGATAGTGGATGGCCAGGGGCACGGCGGCCCGGGCGGCCTCCGCCACTGCCGGGGGCATCCCCAGGGGGTGGAGGTTGGCGGAAAAATCCAGCACGGGGTGGGGGTAGGCCCACACGTCCCCGCCATGGGAGTAAGTTGGCATAGGGTTGGCTCCTTTTTTGTTCCTCAAGCGCCGGAACGGGCTTGTTTTTTGCCCTCTGACGAGGGGCCTGGTCTTTTTTGCCGGTGGCCGACGCACGTCGGCAGGTGTTTTGCCTCCGGCGGCCGACTTTTCTCGCGGAAGAAAAGTCGGCAAAAGTCCGCTTAGAACCAAGGTTCTAAGGACTCCTTTTGTTCCTATTATGGGTAATCTGTACCGTTATTCCTCTTAAATTGTGCGGCTGACCCTGCAAGGGGGTGACCGAGTCCCCCTATTTCCGCGCTTGAAGCGCGCTCCCCTGGTGGTTGTAGGGGCTTCTGCAATTGCACCCCACCAAGCCTTCCCCCTTGGGGGAAGGTGGCGCGAAGCGCCGGATGAGGGGAACCCAAGGGCAGAGACTTCCCTCTACCGATCCTCACACCGCGCGGTCCCTCATCCGCCCCAGTGTGCGCACTGGGGCACCCCGCAGCGTTAAGAAAACATGCCGGTGGCATGTTTTTAGCGTAGGCCACATCGCGCCCGCAGGCGCATTTCGGAGCGCAACCGAGCAAAGCGAGGCTCTTAGCGCGAAGATCGGCTACGCCGCGAGGAGACCGCAGTTCAGTAGTCCAGTTTTGCCGACAAGTTTTCACTATTTCCCCCAGCGGGGGAAGGCTTGGAACTATCGTCAACCCACCGCATCAGCGCGGAGCGCGGCGCGTAAAGCAGAAGATGACCCAAACAGGCGTCACTCGTACCAAGCCGACCACAAAAAGCCTCTCTGACCATCCGGTCTTGGTAACAACCAAAGGAGTTCTTAGAACCTTGGTTCTAAGCGAGTTTTTGGTGACTTTTTGCTCGTCCAAAAAGTCACCCGCCGGAGGCTAAACACCAAGCAGTACAGCGTCTGCAAGACAGAACAAACGCCCCTTCGTCAGAAGGAAAAAAGCCAGCGCCCGCCGTCGCTCACAGCAAGAGCATCGCCGCCAGGGGCACCGCGCAGAAGAGCACCGCCCCCAGGGCGGAGGCCGCCAGCATCAGCCGGTTGACCCGGCGGATGTCCGTGGGCTCCACCGGCCGGTCGTCGTCTCCGATGGTGGGCTTCTCCACCAGTTTTCCAAAGTAGTAGTTGGAGCCCGCCAGCTGGACGTGGAGGGCCCCCGCCGCCGCCGCCTCGGTGTGGGCGGAGTTGGGGGACTTGTGGTTCTTCCGGTCTCGACGGAAGATCCGCCAGGCGTCCTTCTCGTCCAGTCCCGCGAAGGGGGCGGCCAGGCACATCAGTGCCCCCGCAAGCCGCGCGGGGATGAAATTCAGCACGTCGTCCAGCCGGGCGGCACACCGGCCAAACCAGAGGTACCGGTCATTTTTGTAGCCCACCATGGAGTCCATGGTGTTGGCCGCCTTGTAGAGCATCCCAAGCGGCGCGCCGCCGATGGCGAGGAAGAGCAGGGGCGCGATGACGCCGTCGCTGGCGTTCTCCGCCACCGTCTCCACCGCCGCCTTGGCAACACCCGTCTCATCGAGACGGTCCGTGTCCCGGCCCACGATCATGCTCACCGCATGCCGCCCGCCGGGCAGGTCCCCGGCCTCCAGACAGCGGCAGACCTTCATGCTCTCATCCCGGAGGGACCGGGCCGCCAGCAGCTGATAGCAGAGCACCGTCTCCACGGCGAAGGCCAGCCAGGAGCTCACCAGACCGCAGGCCCGCAGCAGCAGGACCGTCATGCCGAAGGACAGCCCCAGCACCAGCACCACCAGAACGAATCCGGCGGCGAGGAGACCCTTCTTCGTGTCGGGAAAGATCTTCCGGAGGAGCTTTTCCAGAGCGGAGATCAGATGGCCGATGAGCCGTACCGGGTGGGGGGCCCAGTGGGGATCCCCCAGCAGCAGGTCCAGGCAGAAGCCCAGGGCCAGGGCGGTGAGATGGGCCGTCATTTCCGTCCCTCCAGTTCCTCCAGTACGGTGAGGCGCAGGGGCTCCGCCTCCGCCTCCACCCGCCAGCCGCCGCAGTTGCCGCAGAGCCAGTCGTTGGCGTTGGGCCGCGCCGGCGCGCCCACGGCGGCCATGAGCACCATGAGGCTGCCCCCGTGGCTGGCCACACCCACCCGGGAAAACCCACGGGCGGCGGCGTCCGCCAGAATCCACCGGATGCCCCGGGCCATCCGCCGGGCCGCCGTCTCCACCGACTCCACCCCGGGGATCTCCCCAAAGCCGTTGGTGGCCAGCCACTTCTGATACAGGGGGTCGTCCTTCAGCTCCTCGTGGCGCTTCCCCTCAAAGGGGCCGAAGTCCGTCTCCTGGAGGTCCTCCACCGCCGTCATCTCCACCCCCGGCCAGAGGAGCCGGGCGGTCTGGACGCAGCGGATGAGGGGACTGTGGTACACATGGTCCACCGGCGGGAGGGTCTTGGACACCTCCCGGGCCAGTTCCTCCCCATCCGGCAGGACGGGGATGTCGGTGAGACCGATGAAACGGCGCTCCAGGTTGCCCTGGGTGGTGCCGTGGCGAATCAAAATCAGTTCCAATGGGTTCCATCTCCTTTTAATACGGTGGGAATGCCGCAGTAGACCCGGACCACCAATTCCGCCCGGGCCGCGAGAGTGCAGCAGGTGCGGCCCACCCGCTCCCGCCAGTCCCGGTCGGACCGATCCATGGGCACCACGCCGCAGCCCACCTCGTCGCAGAGGATCACCGCGTCGGACCGCCGGGCGAGATAGGCCTCCAGGGCGGGCAGGGGATCGCGTTCCGTTTTCAGCCAGGTTTCCAAATGGTTGAGAACGGGGGGATTTTCCTCCGGGGCGCTGCCCGCCTGGGAGGGGTCCAGCCCCAGAACCCGGAGAGTCAGGGCCAGCTTTCCCTGGCCCGCGCCGCCGATCACAAGGGTCATACCAACACCTCCCAGATCCGCTGGCCCAGCACCAGGGCCAGCATCATGACGCACTCGCACACCTGGACGAAAAAGCCCTCCGTGTCCCCAGTGATGCCGCCGAACTGGCCCATGGCCATCAGGCGGTAGTAGAGGAAGGTGAGGAGGGCCGCTCCCGGCAGGGCCAGGGCATACCAGGCCCCGGCGTCCGCCGCCAGGAACACCATGGCTCCCATCAGGACCACAATGGCCGAGATCAGCACCACCCGGGCCTTTTTGGCGTCCATGGGCTGTGTGAAGGTAGCCAGAAGGCCGCTGCCCCGGGCGTTGGGCCAGGACACGGCGGCCAGGCCCGAGAAGCACCGGGAGAGGGCCGGGGAGAGGCAGAGCAGAATGAGGTCGATGCCCTCCGCCTCCACCTCCCGCCAGGCGGCGTAGAAAAGGAGGAGGTAGAGGCAGCAGCAGATGATGGCGAAGGCGCCGGTGTGGCTGTCCTTCAGGATTTCCAGCTTCCGCTCCCGGCTCTGGTGGCTGGAGAGTGCGTCGCAGGTATCGCAGAAGCCGTCCAGGTGGATGGCCCCGGAGAGGGCCAGGGGGATGGCCACGGCCCCGGCGGCCCGGAGGGCGGCGAAGCCCAGGTACCGGGACACCATCAGCCACAGAGCCAGCACGGCCCCGATGACCACTCCCACCAGGGGAAACCAGCACAAGGCCCAGCTGAGGGACTTCTTGTCCCACTCCACCTGGGGCACGGGGATCTTGGAGTACATGGCGAAGGCGATGATGAGGGACTTCACAGCTCCGCCTCCTTTCGGTGACAGATGGGGATGCCGCAGACCACCTCGTAGACCCCGTCGGCCATGGCGGCAACCTTTTGGTGGAGGTGGGCCAGGGCGCGGAGGTAGCGGAGGGTGTCGGCGTCGTAGGGGAGGCCGTCGGCAAAGAGGTCGTTGCCCACCACCACGGTGAGGGCGGCTCTGGTTCGGAGGGCCTCCAGGCCCCGGAGCACCCGCTCCGCCGCCCCCTCGGGGGACACGCCGAACCACTCGTTGGCGAAGAGGTTGGTGAGGTCCTCCAGCAAAGCGGCACAGCCCGGGGGGACCGGCAGGGCCTCCAGGTTCCGGGGGCACTCGAAGGTCTTAAACCCCTTCCCCGCCCGCATGGCCCGGTGCCGGGCGATCCGGGCCGCCGCCTCCGCCCCGAAGGGCTCCATGGTGGCGATGTAGACCCGGTCCGTCAGGCCGGAGGCGGTGACGCGGTCCTCGGCGTAGGCGGACTTGCCGCTGCCGGAGCCGCCGGTGATGAAAAGGAGCATGTCAGCTGAGGGGGACGTAGGCGTCGATCTGATACTCCTCAAAGGAGCACATGCTGTGGTAGAGGTTCAGGGCCATGTCCAGAAGGGGGATCAGGGCCACGGCCCCGGTGCCCTCCCCCAGGGCCATCCTGGCGTGAATGGGAGCCTCCAGGCCGAGAGTCTCCATCACCAGACGGCCTGCGGGCTCATTGGACACATGGCTTGCCACCATGTAGCCCTTCACAGGGGGACACAGCCGGACGGCGCAGAGGGCCGCCACCGAGGAGATGAGGCCGTCGATGAGGATGGGGACGTGGTAGAGAGCCCCGCCCAGGAACACGCCCACCAGACCGGCGATGTCGAGACCGCCCACCTTGGAAATGACGTCGATGGGGTCCTGGGGATTTGGCTGGTTCACGGCGATACCCCGGCGGATGGCGTCCACCTTCTTCCGAAGGCCCTCGCTGGAGAGGCCCGCCCCCCGGCCGGTGACGGCCTCGGGGTCCTGGCCCAGCAGCACGGACACCAGGGCGGCGGAGGTGGTGGTGTTGCCGATGCCCATCTCGCCGGTGGCAATGAGGTCGTAGCCCTCCCGGTGGAGGGCCCGGACCACGTCCACCCCGTGGAGGATGGCGGTCTCACACTCCTCCCGGCTCATGGCAGGGCCCACCGCCAGGTTGGCGGTGCCCCGGCGGACGCTCTTCTGGAGGATGTTGTGGCCGGTGACGTCGGAGGCCATGCCGATGTCCACCGGCACCACCCGGACGTTGGCGGTCCTGGCCATGCAGCAGACGCTGGAGGTGCCCCGGGACATGTTCTCCGCCACGATGGCGGTGACCTCCTGGCCGGACTGGGTGACCCCCTCGGCCACCACGCCGTTGTCGGCGCACATGGCCACCACCGCCCGCTTCTCGATGCGGACGTCGGCGGTGCCCAGGGCCCCGGCCATCGCCCCTACGGCGTCCTCCAGCAGCCCCCGGCTGCGGAGGGGCTGGGCCACGGTGTCCCAGTGGGCGGC
>CALXDB010000135.1 GCA_944386955.1 uncultured Oscillospiraceae bacterium | reverse complement strand
GGGCGTCGTACAGGGGCCGCAGGTAGGGGTCCACCTTGCTCTGGAGGTCGCCGGGGAGGAAGCCCAGCCGCTCCCCTGCCTCCACGGCGGGCCGGGTGAGGACGATGCGGTTGATCTCCTTGGCCCGGAAGGCGGCCACCGCCTCCGCCACCGCCAGATAGGTCTTGCCGGTGCCGGCGGGGCCCACCCCGATGGTCACCGTGTTCTTCTGTACGCTGTCGCAGTAGCGCTTCTGGCCGATGGTCTTGGGCTTCACGGGCCGCCCCTTGGCGGTGATGCAGATGACGTCCCCCGTCAGCTCCCCGATCCTGCCCTCCTGGCCGGACCGTGCCAGACCGATGACATACCGCACCTGCTGCTCCCCCAGGGGCTCCCCCTTGGCGGAGAGGGTCAGCAGGGCCTGGATGGCCTTCACCGCCAGCATGGTGTCCTCGGCCTCGCCGTTCACCCGCAGCTCCCCCTCCCGGTTGGTCACCGCCACATGGAATTCCGACTCGATCAGCCGGATATTCTCATCAAAGGAGCCGAAGATGTTCACCGCCTGCTCCATCCGCTCAATACTGATGCGCTGTTCCATATCCTTTGTAACCTCTATTCTTGTTCCTCTGTAGGAATTTCAACAAACCGGCCGATCTGCTCATGGCACTCGGCGGCCAGCTCCACCAAATAGCCGCCTTCCCAGACTACGCTGCTGTACCGTTCCTCCTCTACCAGGCCCTCGTCCATACCGGACAGCAGGGTCTTTTTCAGCACCTGGGAGGCCAGTTCCTCTGCCTCCTCCTGGGTCCTCTCCACCGTCTCCGTTTCATAGTAGCGGTAGGTCTCCTTCACCACAGTAACGGGCAGGACAATGCCGCCGGGCAGCGTCAGCTGAGTCCGCACCGTTATTTTATCACAATCCTCCCGGTCAATGCTACTACTATTATAAAGATTTACCCGTTTTGTCCCCCAGCACAGGGCGAACACCGTCTTCTCCTCCCCGGTATAGGCCTTCGCCTCCTTCTCTCCCGGAACCTTGCACCGCAGCTGATACCAAGTCCGGGCATATACCTTTCCCCGGCCCATAAGGAACCGGGTCCCCGCCTGGACGTCGTCCACCACCCCGGAGATGAGGAGCTGCCCCTCCTGGACCGTGGTTCCCGGCAGCACCAGCTTTTCCCCGTCGTAGGGCCGGATATCTGTTACCAGGCCGTCCCGTACCGCCACTGTATTCCCCGGTTTTCTCTTGTCCACATCCTCCGGTACTGCCGTCCGTTCCCGTACCTGAACGTTGGCCCGGCAGCCGCTGACATTGACGGCGATGTAGCTCAGCTCCGGGATGTCCAGCAGCACATGGTTGCGGAGATCGTCGGACCGGAAGGAGTAGGCGAAGGTCCCCAGAGTCACCCCATTTTTCCGCAGGGAGCGCAGGATCTCCTCATCACTGACGGTGACATTCCCCTCAATGGCAAAGTCCCAGATAAAAAAGGTGCTGTAAAAAAAGAGGAGGATACAGGCCGCCAGTCCCGCCAGCAGCACTGTCCGCCGCCGCAGGCGCAGGGCCAGATAGGGCAGCCCCTCCCGCCCCTCCACCGTCAGCCTGGCGTCCAGCCGCTCCGCCTGCTGCCGCAGCCGCCGCCAGCTCTTCCGGGTCATGGTGACGGTGAAGCACACCGGCGAGCGCCAGGTGAGATCCCAGAAGGGAATGCCGTGAGCCCCGCAGAGGTTCAGTATTCGCTCAGGAAAGGCGCTCTCCACCTCCACCGTCACCGCGCCCATGCAGAAATTCACCGCCCGCTGCAGCATGGCAACTCCCTCCTCACCGGATCAGCTCCACCTTTTTGATCTTCCCCCGGATCCGCAGCTCACAGCCGGTCATCGCCATCAGCTCCAGTTCCTCTCCCGTCACCCGCACCACCAGGCTGCCGCCGTTGATGTCGATAGCCTCCCGGCTGTAGGATAAAATGCCCTGATGGCTGTCCATCAGCATCTGACAATCCCCGATCAGCTCCACAGCGGGCAGGGAGGAGATCACATCCGCCGGCAGATCAAAGAGATCCGCCGCCCTGCGCCCCAACGCTTCCATGCTTCGCTCCATTCTATCCCCCCTTCTCCCTTTACCTTATGACGGCCCGCCCCCTTCCATGCCCTCCCCTTTTTCACTTTTTTTCCCGTTCCCCCTTGACAAGCTGCGGCAAATGTATTATTGTACTAAGTGCCTAATACAATAACACAAAAGGAGGATGCCGATGGAATGGAAGCTGACGGATGACCGTCCCATCTGGATGCAGCTGAGCGAGCAAATGGCCCGCCGGATCGTGGCAGGGCAGTACCCGCCCGGTTCAAAGCTGCCGCCGGTGCGGGAGCTGGCGGCGGACGCCGGCGTCAACCCCAACACCATGCAGCGGGCTCTGGCCCAGCTGGAGAGCGATGGGCTGGCGGTGTCCAACCGCACCGCCGGGCGGGCGGTGACAGAGGACGCCGCCGCCATTGAATCGGTACGCCGGACCATGGCCCGGCGGATCACGAAGGAATTTTTGTCAGCCATCGCAGACCTGGGTTACACCCGCGAGGATGCGCTGGCTCTACTGAAGGAGGAGGAAGACACACATGGCTGATTCTCTCATCTGCTGCAGGGGCCTGAGCAAGGCCTACGGCCAGCGTATGGCTCTGCAGGGGGTGGACCTGGATCTGGGCCGGGGCCGGATCGTGGGACTGCTGGGGCCCAACGGCAGCGGCAAGACCACCCTCATCAAGATTCTCTGCGGGCTGCTGCGGCCCACGCAGGGGGTCGTAACGGTGGACGGGCAGGCCCCCGGCCCCTATACCAAGTCCATCGTCAGCTACCTGCCGGATCGGATGTACTTTGCCGCCTGGATGAAGGCCACAGATCTTTTTGATCTTTTTGCCGATTTCTATGAAGACTTTGACCGGCAGAAGGCCATGGACATGTGCCGCAGTCTGGGGGTGGACCCCGGGGACCAGATCAAAACCATGTCCAAGGGTACCAAGGAGAAGGTGCAGCTGGTGCTGGTGATGGCACGGAAGGCCCAGCTGTATCTTCTGGACGAACCCATCGCCGGAGTGGACCCGGCGGCCCGGGACTTCATTATGAACACCATTCTCACCAACTACAACGAGGCAGGCACCGTGCTGATCTCCACCCACCTCATCAGCGACATCGAGCGGGTGCTGGATGAGGTGGTGTTCCTCCAGAGCGGCCGGGTGATCCTCCACAACAGCGTGGACAACATCCGGGAGCAGGAGGGCAAAAGCGTGGACGCCCTGTTCCGGGAGATGTTCCGGGCTATGCCCATGGAAGGAGGCAGATTCTGATGCTGGGAAAGCTTCTCAAATACGACTTCCGCTCGGTGAGCCGGGAGTACATGCTGCTGTGGCCGGCCTGCCTGGTAATCGCCCTGGTGATGCGCTTCACCATTTTCTCCCGGCTGGACAACGTGACCAACGACCTGCTGGCCAACATCACCAACGTCCTCACCGTATTTACCTATGTAGCGGTGCTGGTAGCCATGTTTATCATCACCCTGCTGTTCATCATCCAGCGCTTTTACAAGGGCATTCTGGGCAGTGAGGGGTATCTTATGAACACTCTGCCGGTAAAGCCCTGGCAGCTGGTGACCTCCAAGCTGATCTGCGCCATGGTGCTGCTGCTGGTGAGCACGGCGGTGGCTGGGCTGTCGGTGTTCCTCATGATCCCCATCTCCCTCCAGGACATCCTGCAGGTGGATTTCGCCGTACTGTGGGATCGGCTCATGGAGGTGTTTCCCAGCTTTCTCCTGCTGGTGGCGGAGCTGGTGCTGTGTTCCCTGGTGGGCACGGTGGCCTCCATTACTCAGCTGTACTTTTCCATGGCTCTGGGCAATCTCTTCGGAAAGAACCGCCTCATCGGCAGCATCGTCTCCTATGTGGGCATCAGCATGGCGCTGAACATCCTGTACACCGTAGCCACTACCCTCCTCTCAATCTCCGCGGCCTACTATCAGGAGCTGTGGAACAGGGACCCCGTTCTCCTCCTCCACGGCATCATATGGTTTGCCATCCTGTCCAGCGCCGTTTTGGCCGTCATCTTCTTCTTCGGCACCACCTATATCCTGAAAAACAAGCTGAACCTGGAGTAACCCTCCCCTGTCCCTTCGAAAGGAGCCCGCTATGAAACGAACCATTCCGGCCATTTTTCTGGCCCTGAGCCTCTGCCTCCTCAGCGGCTGCCTGGGAGGCGGCGTGCCGGACCAGATGGACCAGATCAAGCAGCAAACGGGGATCGACGTCTCCGGCGGCACAGAGCTGTCCCAGTACGACACCCACGGCGGCTTCCACGGCGACGGGATCTCCTGCTATGCCTACACCTTCTCCGACGACAGCTGTCTCCAACAGGTCTCCCAGGCCGACGGCTGGAGCGCCTTCCCCCTGGATGAGACGGCTGAGACCCTGCTCTACGGGGTGACGGAGGAGACGGAGACCACCATGTTCTCCGCCGGGCCCTATTTTACCGACGGGGAGGGCGCCTGCCTGGTACCCCCCATCGAAAACGGGTACTACCGCCTGATCGACCGCCACAGCGACGCCGGGAAGCCCGGCGACAAAGGGCTGCTGGCCCGCGGGTCCTTCAACTGCACCCTTGCAGTCTACGACGCGGATGCCGCCGTCTTCTATTTCTGTGAGCTGGACACCTGACTGTCTCAAACAAAAGGGACGCCGCGAAAGAGCTGTCTTTCGCGGCGTCCCTTTTGCGCTTATACGGCGGCGCTCCCCTGCGGAAGCGGAAAGTTCCCCAGATCCAGCGCTTGACAGGTGAGGATATACCGCACCGCCGGCCCCTCCTCCTGCCGGCAGGTCCGCACAAAGATCAGCGCCAGCCCTGTCTCTCTGTCCACAAGACAGCTCACCTCATCTCCCGCCTGCTCCCCCTCGTACACTGTGCCCCTTCGCTCCAGCAGCGTGTCCTGCCGGACGGCCGTAAGCGGCCCGCAGTCCTGGAGCAGCAGCCCAAGGGGCAGAAATTCCCGCTGGAATTGCTCCACCGCCTCCCGGGACAGGGGCGGGATATCGTTGCGGAGGAAGGCCCCGCCGGGGGCCTCCCTGTTATAGCTGCCATAGCCCCCCTCCTCCTTCAAAAAGAGGTACTCCTCCCGCGCCCCGGCGGAGAAGTAAAACCCCTCCTCTCCCTGGAGCAGGAGAAAATCCCGCCGGGAGAGGAGGGTCTCCCCCTCCCACGCCTCCAGCCGAAAGCGGATGCGGCAGCTCTCCGGCAGCGCCTCGGCGGGCACGGCCTCCCCGGCTGCACAGCCTCCCAGCAGGAGGCACAGCAGCAGACAAATGGAGAAAATACGCATCAGACGGTCCTCCTCTCCCCGTCCGCCTCTGGTTGGGCAGACGATCTCAGGTGCCCATTGTACCTCCCTCAAGCCGCTGAAAAAGGCGAAGCAGGCCGCCGTTTTTCAATTTTGTGCAATTTTTTTGCAGCATAATTGCCGGAAGCCTGCAGAAGCGCCGGGCAGAAATGCAGGTATTCCTGCAATTTTTTTGGTTTTTGCAGGCCCTCCGCCCTCCGCTGTCAGATCGGGCTCCGGGGCGGAGAGGCCTTCGTGAATCGTACAAAATTGACCGGACAAGCAGAAAATTTCTTGCATCTTCCCAAAAGGATGGTACACTAAAACCAGGAAGAGATCCATGGCTGAGCCATTTCCATAAGGAGGAAGCAAATATGGTAGAATTGATCCAAAAAGGCGCCTATCTTCAGGATGGGCAGATCGTCTGGGCCGACCAGGCGGCGGGGATGGAGGATCCCAAGGCCGCCCGGGAGAAGACCATGGCCTACACCATCCTCCGCGCCCACGACAAGAGCGGCGGCGGAGACAAAATGCGTCTGAAGTTTGACGCCCTCATCTCCCACGACATCACCTTCGTGGGCATCATCCAGACCGCCAAGGCCTCCGGCCTTACGAAGTTCCCCATCCCCTACGCCATGACCAACTGCCACAACAGCCTGTGCGCCGTGGGCGGCACCATCAACGAGGACGACCACGCCTTCGGCCTCTCCGCCGCCAAGAAGTATGGCGGCATCTACGTCCCCGCCAACCAGGCCGTCATCCACCAGTACGCCCGGGAGCGTCTGGCGGGCTGCGGCAAGATGATCCTGGGCTCCGACTCCCACACCCGCTACGGCGCTTACGGCTGCATGGGCGTGGGCGAGGGCGGCGGCGAGCTGGTCAAGCAGCTGTTGGAAAATACCTACGACGTGGCCGCCCCCGAGGTGGTGCTGGTCTACCTCACCGGCAAGCCCCCCAAGGGCGTGGGCCCCCAGGATGTGGCCATCGCCCTGGTGGGGAAGACCTTCCCCGGCGGCGCGGTGAAAAACAAGATCCTGGAGTTCGCCGGTCCCGGCGTGAAGGAGCTCTCCGCCGACTTCCGCATCGGCATCGACGTGATGACCACCGAGACCAGCTGCCTCAGCTCCGTGTGGGAGACCGACGACACCATTCGGGCCTATTACGAGAACATCGGGCGGCCCGAGGAGTTCAAGGAGCTGAAGCCCCAGAATGGCGCGTATTATGACAGCGTGGTCACCATCGACCTCAGCAAGATGGAGTGCATGATCGCCCTGCCCTTCCACCCCTCCATTGCCTACACCATCCACGAGCTCCAGGCGGACCCGGAGGGCATCCTCTCCAAGGTGGAGGAGGCCTGCAACAAGCAGCTGGGCGGCAAGGTGACCATGGACCTGACCCACAACATCGTGGACGGCAAGGTCACCTGCGACCAGGGGGTCATCGTGGGCTGCTCCGGCGGCATGTATGAGAACATCGTGGAGGCCGCCGCCATTTTGAAGGGCCAGAGCATCGGCAA
>CALXDB010000134.1 GCA_944386955.1 uncultured Oscillospiraceae bacterium | reverse complement strand
CCCGAGCCTTATAAGGGCAAGGGCATCAAGTATGTGGACGAGGTCATCCGCCGCAAGGTTGGTAAGACCGGTGCCAAGAAGTAAGGAGGCGTGCTGAAATGATTAAGAGACCCAACACCAACGCGCAGCGGCTGAAGCGTCACAAGAGAGTCCGGGCCAAGATTTCCGGCACTCCCGAGTGCCCCCGTCTGAACGTGTTCCGCAGTGAGAAGAATATTTACGCCCAGATCATCGACGATGTCAACGGCGTTACCCTGTGCTCCGCTTCTTCTCTCGACAAGGCCATTGAGGGCAACGGCGGCAACAAGACCGCTGCCCGCGCCGTCGGCAAGCTGGTGGCTGAGAAGGCCAAGGCAAAGGGGATCGAAGTGGTCGTGTTCGACCGCGGCGGTTACCTGTACCACGGCCGTGTGGCCGAGCTGGCTGAGGGTGCCCGCGAGGGCGGCCTGAAATTCTGATCGGGAGGAGGAAACGATTATGGCAAGATTTGAAAGAGAGCCCAGTGAGTTCATCGAAAAGCTGGTTTCCCTGAACCGCGTCTCCAAGACCGTCAAGGGCGGCCGCATCTTCAAGTTCGCCGCCCTCATGGTGGTGGGCGACGGCAAGGGCCGCGTGGGCTTCGGCCTGGGCAAGGCCGCCGAGGTGCCCGAGGCCATCCGCAAGGGCATTGAGGACGCCAAGAAGAACATGGTGAACGTGACCCTCAGCGGCACCACCATTCCCCACGAAGTCATCGGTGAGTTCGGCGCCGGCCGCGTGATCATGAAGCCCGCCGCTCCCGGTACCGGTATCATTGCCGGCGGTCCCGTCCGTGCTGTGATGGAGGCCACCGGTGTCAAGGACATCCGCGCTAAGTGCCTGCGCTCCAACAACCCCCAGAACGTGGTCTCCGCCACCTTTGAGGGCCTGAAGAGCCTGCGTGGCCCTGAAGAGGTGGCCCGCATCCGCGGCAAGAACGTGGAAGAGATCGTTGGTTAAGGAGGGCGTGTGACATGGCAAATCTGAACATCAAGCTCGTCAAGAGCCTCAACGGCAGATTGGAAAAGCACATCGCCACTGCCAACTCCCTGGGCCTGCGGAAGATCGGTGACACCACCGTGCAGCCCGACAATGCTCAGACCCGCGGCAAGATCGCCAAGATCGGCTATCTGCTGAGCGTGGAAGAGTCCAAGTAAGGAGGTACCGGAAAATGAATCTGCATGAACTGTCTCCCGCTGCCGGCTCCACTCATGTCGGTAAGCGTAAGGGCCGTGGTGCCGGTACCGGCAACGGCAAGACTGCCGGCCGCGGTCACAAGGGCCAGAAGGCCCGCAGCGGCGGCGGCGTGCGCATCGGCTTTGAAGGCGGCCAGATGCCTCTGGCCCGCCGGGTCCCCAAGCGCGGCTTCAACAACATTTTCGCCAAGCCCCTGGAGATCGTGAACCTGAGCGCCCTGAACAAGTTTGAGGACGGCGAGACCGTCACCGCTGAGGCTCTGCTCAGCAAGGGCATCCTGAAGAAGTGCCCCTACGGCTACAAGGTCCTGGGCAACGGCAAGCTCACCAAGAAGGTGAACGTGGAGGCCAGCGCCTTCTCCCAGTCCGCCAAGGAGGCCATCGAAGCTGCCGGAGGAAAGGCCGAGGTGAAGTAATATGATCCAAACAGTACGCAAGGCGTGGGCCATCCCCGAGCTGCGGAAAAAGATCATCTTTACTCTTCTCATTCTCCTCATCTTCCGCATTGGCAACGCCATCGCTGTTCCCTATGTGGACACCGCCACGCTGGAGTCCTACATCTCCAGCGCCGGCACGTCCTACCTGACGCTGCTCAATGTGATGAGCGGCGGCGCCTTCGCCATGGCGACGGTGTTTGCCCTGGGTATCCAGCCCTATATCAACAGCTCCATCATCATCCAGCTGCTGACCGTGGCCATCCCCGCTCTGGAGCGGCTGGCCCGGGACGGCGGTGAGGAGGGCAAGAAGAAGATCCAGGCCATCACCCGGTACGCCACCGTGGCCATCGCGCTGCTGCAGGCCTGGGGCTACTACACCATGATCCACAGCTACGGCATCCTCACCAAGGAGGGGATCTGGGCCGCTCTGGTGATCATCGTGTCCTTCGTGGCCGGCTCCTCCTTCCTGATGTGGATGGGCGAGCAGGTCAACGAGTTCGGCGTGGGCAACGGCATTTCCATCATCCTCTTCGCCGGCATCGTCTCCCGGTTCCCCCAGGGTGTCAGCACTGTGTACAGCAGCATCGTCTCCGGCAGCATGCACTGGGCCTGGACCATTTTCCTGGTCCTCGGCATCCTCCTGCTGGTGGTGCTGGTGGTGTTCGTCAGCGATGCTGAGCGCCGCATCCCCGTGCAGTATGCCAAGCGCCAGGTGGGCCGCAGAATGTACGGCGGCCAGTCCACCAATCTGCCCATGAAGGTGAGCATGAGCGGTGTGCTGCCCATCATCTTCGCCCAGTCCATCGCCACTCTGCCTGTGACGGTCTGGACCTTCATCGGCATCCCCGAGAAGGGCACCGTTGCCTATTCCATCTACAGTGCCATTGATACGGCCTCCATCCCCTATATGGTGGCTTACTTCCTGATGATCATTGGCTTCAGCTATTTCTACGCAACCATCCAGTTCAATCCCATCGAGATCTCCAACAATCTGAAGAAGAACGGCGGCTTTATCCCCGGCTTCCGTCCGGGCAAGCCCACCAGCGACTTCATTGCGAAGGTGCTCTCTAAGATCACGCTGTTTGGTGCGGTCTACCTCGGTATCGTCGCCATCTGCCCCCTGATCGCCGGCAAGATTCTTGAGCATTTCGGCGCCCTTCAGAACCTGGCCATCGGCGGCACCTCCGTCATCATCGTCGTGGGTGTTGCGCTGGAGACCGTGAAGGCCCTGGAGACTCAGATGCTGATGCGTCAGTACAAGGGCTTCCTTGAATAAGGAGGAACACATGAATCTGATTTTGTTGGGCGCCCCCGGTGCCGGTAAAGGCACCCAGGCGGAGATCCTGTGCAAGAAGCTGGGCATCCCCAGCATCTCCACCGGTAACATTCTGCGTGCCGCCATTAAGGACGGCACTCCCACCGGTCTGAAGGCCAAGTCCTTTATGGACGCCGGCCAGTTGGTGCCCGATGAAGTGATCATCGGCATCATCGGCGAGCGTCTGGCACAGTCTGACTGCGCCAAGGGCTATATTCTGGACGGGGTGCCCCGCACCATCGGCCAGGCCGAAGCCATGGAAAAGGCCGGGATCAAGATCGACGCTGTGGTAGCCATCGAGATCTCCGAGGAGGAGATCCTCCGCCGCATGAGCGGCCGCCGGGTCTGCGAGGCCTGCGGCGCCAGCTATCATATGCAGGCCATCCCCCCCAAGGTGGAGGGCATCTGCGACAGCTGCGGCGGCAAACTGATCCAGCGGAAGGATGATACGCCGGAGACCGTTCGTGAGCGGCTCAAGGTCTATCATAAAGAGACGGCGCCTCTGGCGGACTTCTACGCCGAGCGGGGCCTTCTCAAGCGGGTGAGCGTGGTTGGCAGCAAGGAAGCCACCAACGCCGCCATCCTGCAGGTATTGGGGCTTTGAGTCATGATCACCCTGAAATCCAAGCAGGAGATTGAACTGATGCGCCGGGCCGGAAAAATTACCGCGGCAGCCCGTGCTTTGGCAGGGGAAATGGTGACCCCCGGCGTAACAACCCAAGAAATCGACCAAGCAGTGTACCATTTTATCAAATCTCAGGGCGCCGAGCCCTCCTTCCTGAACTATCAGGGATATCCCGCCAGCGTCTGCGTGTCGGTGAATGACGAGGTGATCCACGGCATTCCCGGCAAGCGGGTGCTCCGGGAGGGGGACATCGTCTCCATCGACGTGGGGGCCTTCAAGGACGGCTTTCACGGCGACTGCGCCGCCACCTTCGCCTGCGGGGAGATCTCCGAGGAGGCGAAGCGGCTGATCCAGGTGACCCGGCAGAGCTTCTTCGAGGGGCTCAAGTTCGCCCGCGAGGGCTACCGGGTGCCGGACATCTCCCGGGCCATCCAGGCCTATGTGGAGCAGAGCGGGTTCTCCGTTGTCCGGGAGTATGTGGGTCACGGCGTGGGACGGAAGATGCACGAGGCGCCGGAGGTGCCCAACTATGTGGAGGAGCGCTGCGGCCGGCCCCGTCTTCTGCGGGGCATGACCCTGGCGGTGGAGCCCATGGTGAACGCCGGTAAGGCGGGTATCCAGGTGCTTAAGGACGGCTGGACGGTGAAGACCGCCGACGGCAGCCTCTCCGCCCACTATGAGAACAGCATCCTCATCACCGACGGGGAGCCGGAGCTTCTGACGGACCCCAGCGGATTGCCGGAGTGAGCTGCATGGACATTGTGAAGTCATCCATCGTGCGATCCATCGCCGGCAGGGACAAGGGAAAGCTCTTCTTCGTCCTGGAAGCGGAGGGAGAGTTCCTCCTGCTGGCGGACGGCAAATCCCGGAAGGTGGAGGCCCCCAAGCGGAAAAAGCGCAAGCACGCGGTTTTCGCCATGGAGGCGGACACCCGGGTGGCCGCCAAGATCCGAAGCGGTGAAAAGATTACGAACAGTGAGGTTCGAAGGGCCCTCGCTCAGCTGAGCGGGGAGGGTAATCCAGACCAGGAGGGATAAGCACTTGGCGAAATCCGATATGATCGAAGTCGAGGGCGTCGTTCTTGAAGCGCTGCCCAACACCACATTCCAGGTGGATATTGGAAATGGCCACACCATTCTGGCCCATATTTCCGGAAAGTTAAGGATGAATTTTATCAGAATTCTGCCCGGTGATAAAGTTACGGTTGAAATGAGTCCCTATGACCTGACCCGTGGCCGGATTACCTGGCGTAGTAAGTAGGAGGAATCACATCATGAAAGTAAGACCGTCCGTCAAGCCCATGTGTGAAAAGTGCAAGATCATTCGCCGCAAGGGCCGCGTAATGGTCATCTGCGAGAACCCCAAGCACAAGCAGAGACAGGGCTAAGTGGAAACAGGAGGTATAAGCTATGGCAAGAATTGCCGGTATTGACCTGCCCAAGGATAAGCGAATCGAGATCGGTTTGACTTACATTTACGGTATTGGCAGAAAGAGCGCCAAGGATATCCTGGCGAAGACTGGTATCAACCCCGACACCCGGGTGAAGGATCTGACCGAGGACGACGAGGCCAAGCTGCGCGAGGCCATCGACCACGGCTACATGGTGGAGGGCGATCTGCGCCGCTCCGTGGCCCTGGACATCAAGCGCCTGACTGAGATCGGCTGCTATCGGGGCATCCGTCACCGCCGCGGCCTGCCTGTCCGCGGCCAGCGCAGCAAGACCAACGCCCGCACCCGCAAGGGTCCCAAGAAGACCATTGCCAACAAGAAGAAGTAAGGAGGGAGAATAGAAAATGGCTGCACCTAAGACTGGCAAGAAGGTTATCCGCCGCCGGCGTGAAAAGAAGAACATCGAAAAGGGCCAGGTCCATATCCGTTCTTCCTTCAACAACACCATGGTTACCGTGACCGACACCCAGGGCAACGCCATCTCCTGGGCCTCCTCCGGCGGCCAGGGATTCCGCGGAAGCAAGAAGTCCACCCCCTTCGCCGCTCAGACCGCCGCTGAGGTGGCTGCCCGGGCTGCCATGGAGCACGGCCTGAAGACTGTTGAGGTCTTCGTGAAGGGCCCCGGCCAGGGCCGTGAGGCCGCTATCCGCGCGCTGCAGGCCGTGGGCCTGGAGGTGACCATGATCAAGGACGTCACCCCCATTCCCCACAACGGCTGCCGTCCCCCGAAGCGTCGTCGCGTCTAATAATTGAGGAGGTAGAAGCATTATGGCAAGATATACCGGAGCAGTTTGCCGCCTGTGCCGCAGAGAGGGCCAGAAGCTCTTTTTGAAGGGCGATCGCTGCTATACGGATAAGTGCGCGCTGGAGCACCGGAGCTATGCCCCCGGCATGCACGGCAACGCCCGCAACAAGAAGCTGTCCGAGTACGGCGTCCAGCTGCGTGAGAAGCAGAAGGCCCGTCGTTACTACGGCGTGTCTGAGAAGCAGTTCTCCCACTACTTCGAGCTGGCCGAGAAGCGCCAGGGCCAGGCCGGTGAGAACCTGCTGGCCATTCTGGAGTCCCGCATGGACAACGTGGCCTATCGTCTGGGCTTCGCCATGAGCCGGGCCGAGGCCCGTCAGCTGGTCCGTCACGGCCACTTCACCGTCAACGGCAAGAAGGTGGATATCCCCTCCTACCAGGTGAAGACCGGCGACGTCATCGAGCTGAAGGAGACCTCCCGCAGCATGGACAAGTTCAAGGGTTCCCTGGAGGCCAACGCCTCCCGCGTGGTGCCCAAGTGGCTCGAGTTCGATCAGGCCAACAAGGTCGCCAAAGTCGTTGCAGTTCCCGCCCGCGAGGATATCGACCTGCCCATCGAGGAGCACCTCATCGTTGAGCTGTACTCCAAGTAATAGGGTCACAATGCCCTCACTGCGAAGAGCGATGGAAAGTAGAGTAAGCGTTTTGCTTACCGGAAGAAGGAGGGTAACTGCATGATTGAAATTGAAAAGCCCCAGATCGAGTGTATCGAGACCCCCGGTGATGACTCCTACGGCAAGTATGTGATCGAGCCCCTGGAGCGCGGCTACGGCACCACCCTGGGCAACGCCCTGCGCCGTATCATGCTCTCCTCTCTGCCCGGCACCGCCGCCACCAGCATCAAGATCGCCGGCGTCCAGCATGAATTCACTACCATTCCCGGTGTGAAGGAGGACGTGACGGAGATCGTGCTGAACATCAAGGGCCTGATTACCAAGCTGCACAGCGAAGGGGTCAAGACCGTGTTCATCGAGGCGGTGGGCCCCTGCGAGGTGACCGCCGGCGACATCAAGAGCGACGGCGAGGTGGAGGT
>CALXDB010000133.1 GCA_944386955.1 uncultured Oscillospiraceae bacterium | reverse complement strand
ATCGCCTCCACCAGGAAGCTGGCAATGGCCGCATCCGCCATGCCGGACATGGCCAGCTGGCCCTTGGGCATTTTCAAGCTGAACAGAGAGAACACCAGCAAAACCACGAGCAAAAGACCCAGTCCAGTAAACAGTTCCATCATTGTAACGGTCACTCCTTTTCGTTTTTTTGTTGTGGCAATTTACAAGATTACTATGAGGTGCCCCCTTCGGATTGATTCAAATTGCTACAAATTGAAGAAAAGTTTGTGGAAAAATCGGCGCTTTCACAAGCTGCGCCGGCGGAGATTTGTCAATAAAATAGAAAGAGAGGCCGGTCCTCGGAGGGTGCGGCAACAGAAAAAGGGAGAAGAAGTGGGGAAAACTGCACAAATTTCTTAAAATAGGTCGGAGAGTTTTGTAGCATGATGTAGGAATTTGATGGGAATTTGAAACGCCTCCGCTACATTGTGGGGGAAGTGAATCGATCAGAGGGCGCTGAAAACGAACAGGGAGGATGCACCATGTTTTATGACAATTACTACGATCATTTCATTTTGCCGCCGGAAGTGGACGCTGCCCTGCGCAAGTGCCGCGCCATTGCCTACATGGAGACCCAGGAGGAGCTGGACGAGCTGGTCTTCGGCCCGGCCCACACCTCCCGGTACGACGTGGTGTACAACATTGAGGGGCAGGGAGCGGTGAAGGAGGCGGAGGTGATCCGCTGCAAGAACGGAGCGGTGGTCAACTTCATGGAGGACTACATGCGCCGCCGGGACCCCAACTCCATGGTCATCGGGGACGACCTGCCCAGCGACAAGCCCCGTTTCCCCGAGCGCTTCGGCTATCCCTTCTCTCAGCTCCGCCAGGAGACCCTGGACTGGCTGTCCCACCAGCGGCTGCTGCTTCTGCCCTTCCGGGCAGGTCCCGAGCCCTATGGTTACGACAGTCTGGTGGTCTGCCCGGTAAACGCCGCCTTTTTCGCCCTGGCCATCGCCAACATCCAGGGCTTCGTCAGCGTCAGCGACATCCCTCACGGCTACACTCCCCGGGCCATCATCTATGTGGCGCCGCCCTTCCGCCACACCCACTTCGGCGGCAAGCAGGTGGTGGTCCACAACCGCAGCGAGACCCTCCACGAGGTCTTCGCCTACAACCTCTATCCCGGCCCCTCCGCCAAGAAGGGCGTCTACTCCGTGCTGCTGGACATCGGCGAGCAGGAGGGGTGGGTCTGCTGCCACGCCAGCGCGGCGCTGCTGGAAACTCCCTATGAGAACGAGACGGTATTTATGCACGAGGGGGCCAGCGGCGGCGGGAAGAGCGAGATGCTGGAGGACTTCCACCGGGAGGACGACGACCGGCTGCTGCTGGGCACCCACATCCTCACCGGCGAGCAGTATTTCCTGAACCTCAACGAGAGCTGCACCATCCACCCCATCGCCGACGACATGGCCCTCTGTCACGCCGCCTACCAGGACCCGGAGGGGGGCAAGCTGATGATCGTGGACGCAGAGGCCGGGTGGTTCCTCCGGATGGACAGCATGCATGCCTACGGCAACAACCCCATTTATGAAAAGGTATCCATCCACCCGCCAAGACCCCTGCTCTTCTTCAACATGGACAGCGTCCCCGGCTCCACCTGCCTCATCTGGGAGCATGTGATGGACTCCACCGGCCAGCCCTGCTCCAACCCTCGGGTCATCATCCCACGGGACATGATCGAACACATCGTACCCCCGGAGCCCCAGGAGGTGAGCGTGCGGAGCTTCGGCGTCCGGATGCCGCCCTCCACCGCCGCCGAGCCCAACTACGGCGTCATGGGGATGCTCCACATCATCCCGCCCTCCCTGGCCTGGCTGTGGCGGCTGGTGTCTCCCCGTGGGTTCAAGAACCCCAGCGTGGTGGACGGCGGGAACAAGATGAAGAGCGAGGGAGTGGGCAGCTACTGGCCCTTCGCCACCGGCAGGAAGGTGGTCCAGGCCAACCTCCTGCTGCGGCAGATCCTCGCCTGCCCCAATACCCTCAATGTGCTGATCCCCAACCAGCACATCGGCGCCTACAACATCGGCTTTATGTCCGAGTGGATCAGCCGGGAGTACCTGGCCCGCCACGACGGCAATATCAAGGCCAAACATCTGACCCCCGCCCGGTGCCCCCTCTTCGGCTACGCTCTTCTGGATATGAAGCTGGATAACCAGTACATCCGCCAGACCTTCCTGCGGCCGGAGACCCAGTCCAAGCTGGGCATCGAGGGCTACGACACCGGAGCCAAGATCCTCACGGACTTCTTCAAGGAGGAGCTGCCTCAGTTCCTCACCGAGGACCTGGATCCCCTGGGCCGGAAAATCATCGAGTGCTGTCTCAACGACGGCACCCTGGAGGACTACCTGGCCCTCACTCCCATGAAGCTGCGCTGAACAAAAAAATTTGCCAAGGGCGGAAAGATTCGTTATACTAAAGGAAAAAGAGCGCCGCCAGTGCGGCGGAAAGGGGGAGGGCCGATGAACAGGGAGTCCGTCCGGCGGGTGGCGCTCAGCGCCATTTTGATGGTCGTGGCCGCCCAGCTCAGCCTCAACCTGTTCAACAGCGCATTTCTCATCTCCGTCGCCATCGTCCTGCCCCCCTTTTTCCTGATGATCTGGGGGAAGTACCCGGTGCTGCCGGCGGTGCTTCTGGCGGGGGTGGGGAACTTTCTCCTCCGGACCACGGTGAACTGGCTGAGCACCGGCGAGATCGACGGCAGCGGCCTGTGGCAGGAGATGATCTTCTACGCCGCCTACGGCCTGCTCTTCTACGGCTGCTGCCGGCGGGCGGAGTGGTCTATTACCCGGTGGCAGCAGCTCGTGCAGCTGGTGGGGATCGACTACCTCTCCAATCTGGCGGAGCTGATCTGCCGGGGGGAGGGGCTGCAGTCCCCGCAGATGCACCTGGGGCTGCTGGCGGTGGCCGTTTTGCGCACGGCCCTGGTCCTGGGCTTCTGGCTGGTACTGCGGTCCCAGAGCCTCTCCCTACTCCGGCAGGAGCACGCAGAGCGGTATCGCCATCTGGTTTTGCTGATCTCCCGGCTGAAGGGGGAGGTCATCTGGATGCAGAAGACTTCGGCCATGATGGAGGAGACCATGAACACAGCCTACAAGCTCTACACCCGCCTGCAGGCCCAGGGGGTCCCCGACTGCGTCCAGGCCCTCTCCATCAGTAAGGACATCCACGAGATCAAGAAGGAATACCAGCTGGTGATCCGGGGGCTCTCCGAGGCCATGGAGGAGGATGTGGACGAGGGGGCCGCGGACTTCCGGGGCCTGTGGCAGATCCTCTTTGAGGCCGAGCAGGCCAACGCCCGCCACGCCGGCGTCCAGGTGGAGTGGGAGGTGGAGATTGAGACCGATTTCCAGACCAACAAGCAGTTCCAGCTCCTCTCCGTCCTGCGCAACCTCATCGACAACGCCATCGAGGCGGCGGTGGACGGCCGCATCCGCATCGCCTTCTCCGCCCGGCATCAGGACGGGCAGGAGGTCTTTACCGTCACCAACTGGGGCAAGCCCATCCCTACGGAGTGCCTGCCCTGCATCTTCGACCCGGGCTTTTCCACCAAGGTGGACTACACCACCGGCCAGGTGGGGCGGGGGATCGGCCTCTGTCTGGTGCGGGATTTGACGGAGCAGGAGCTGCACGGCGCCATCCGGGTGGACGCCTGCGACGACAGGACCTCCTTTCGCATCTCCATCCCCACCACATCTCTGGAGGTGTCCCCATGCGATTCTATCTGATCGACGACAGCCCCAATATCATCAATATTCTCAAGATCATCATCCATGAGCGGGAGCTGGGGCAGGTCTGCGGCAGCGCGGAGAGCGCGGTGGACGCCCTGGAAGACCTGCCGGTGCTGCGGCCGGACGTTGTGGTGGTGGATCTGCTGATGCCGGAGATGGACGGGATCACCTTCGTGAAGAGGGCCAGGGAAATTGTGCCCGAGGCGGCGTACATCATGCTCTCTCAGGTGACGTCCAAGGACATGGTGGCCGATGCCTACAGCAGCGGCATTGAGTTTTTCCTCCACAAGCCGGTCAACAGCATCGAGGTGGAAAGCGTGATCCGCCGGGTCTGCCAGGCTGTCTCCATGCGCAAGACCCTCTCCCAGGTCCACAGCCTGATGCAGCAGGTGCCCCGGCCGGCAGCACCGTCTGCGGTCTCCGCTCCGCCGCCTCAGCCGGCCGCGGGGAACGACGCCGCCTCCGGCGTGCGACAGCGGGCGGAGAATCTGCTGCGGTGCATCGGGATCCTGGGTGCTGCGGGCAGCCGGGACATCATCGAGCTGGTCTGCTACATGGCGGAGCATCCCGAGGCGAAGGCGCTGTCTGTCAGTGCGCTGTGCGGCAGGGTGGGGAACGCCAAAACCGTGGAGCAGCGGATCCGCCGGGCTGCCTTCACCGGGCTGGTGAATCTGGCCAGCCTTGGCCTGGAGGACTATAACAACGAGATCTTCACGGAGTACGCCAGTACTCTCTACCGCTTTGAGCAGGTCCGCAAGGAGATGAACTGCATCAGCGGCAAGGGGGCCTCCCACGGCAAGGTCCAGCTGAACCAGTTCCTCAGCGCCCTGGTCTCCTACAGCGCGGGGGAGTACTATTAAATATAAGAAAAAGAGCCGGGAGGGCCGCTGCGGCCCTCCCGGCTTTCCGCTGTCCGCGGCGCGGGGGATTTTGTAAGGTTTTGGCTGAGAACGCTCCTCTACTCCGATTCCTCCTCCAGCACCAGCGTCTGCCGGGGATCGCAGCCCAGCTCCTTGAAGGAGGAGAACAGGCAGTTGATCCGGGTGGGACGGACCCGGAGCAGGTGCATGGGACTTTTCAGCTTTCGGAGAAAGTCCACAGAGATCTTCCGATAGGCCGCATGGGCCAGATAGGGCTCCGAGAAGGGCTCCACTAGCTCCGCACGGCCCATGACCTGCACTCCGCTGAGCTTGCCGAAGCCCTCGTACTTGTCATAGACGGCAAGACACACCTGCAGGTTCTCCGCAAGGCCAATGAATTTCCGGCCTCCCTCGGAGAACATCCAGAAGCAGCCGTCATGCCAACTGTACTCAATGGGGGTGCAGCGGACATAGCTGCCGGTGCCGGTGGCCAGGGCGCAGGTGTTGTTGGCCTTGAGGTAGTCCTCCACAGCCTCCCACAGCCGCCCGCGCTCCAGCTTGACAGCGGTCTCGTTCTTCTCCTCCCAGTAGCGGGCAGCTGCCCGGAGGGTCTCTTCGGTGTAGTAGGACGGTCCTGACGATTGACGCATCCCGATTCGCCTCCTTTTCCTCTCTATTGTACTCCCGGGGAAAAGGCTGGTCAATGTCCGGCGGCCGCCTGAGAGAAAGAGCGCCGGATCCGGGAAAATTCCGGATCCGGCGCATGGCAAAGATCTTACTGTGCCGAAGTCGGGGATGCCCGCCGGAGCGGGACGTTATCTCCTGGGTTCCCACCGGGAGGTGATCACCCGCATACTGCGGGATTTCCAGAATTCGGGGATTGTGAAGCTGTCCCGGGGCCTGGTGACCATTTTGGACAAGGAGAAATTGCAAGACCTCGTGAGATAACAGACCTCCCCTATACCCAGGCAGAGAAGAACCTGGAAGCTGCCTTTGCCGGAGAGTCCCAGGCCCGAAACAAGTACACCTACTTCTCCTCCGTGGCGCAGAGCGAGGGCTATGAGCAGATCGCAGAGCTGTTCCTGAAGACCGCCGAAAACGAGAAGGCCCATGCAAAGCTGTGGTTTGAGGAGCTGCATGGCGTGGGGAGCACCGCTGAGAACCTGCTCCACGCCGCCGAGGGTGAAAACTACGAGTGGACGGATATGTACGACGGCTTTGCCAAAACCGCCGAGGAGGAAGGCTTCCCCGAGCTGGCCGCCAAGTTCCGTCTGGTAGCCGCCATCGAGAAGCGCCACGAGGAGCGCTACCGAGCCCTGCTGCACAATGTGGAGACTGCCCAGGTCTTTGAAAAGAGCGAGGTAAAGGTATGGGAGTGCCGCAACTGCGGCCACATCGTAGTGGGCACCGCTGCCCCAATGCTGTGATCTCCCCATCAGAGCATCCGTTGGTTCCTGATTTGAGGCAAAGATCAGCGGCCGGAGACTATTTTGTCACCGGAAGATCTTCAGATTTACTCCCTTGTTTTCTTTGGCCATGACGAGATATCCATGCCCACGGCTGCTCCGTCTTCCTGAAAGCGGCGAAGCACTGGAAAAACGCATACGGAAAGTATCCGGAATAAGACCCCTGACAAAAGCACGACCGCCCGCTGAACATCCGCAGATGTCAACGGGCGGTATTCTTTGTCTCTCCCGGTCCAACCAATAGACGCCGCATTTTTTACTTGATTAACCTTCTTCAAAGCGTTCAAATATTCCGCAAACAGCGCTGTTTATGTCTCGCTTTTGGATTGCTGGCGCATTCTGTGCACCGCTTGACCACATGTTTGCCCATAGACAGCGAAAACCGGCCCTCCAGGGAATTTGTTCCTGATGGGCCTATTTTGCCTCTGCGTTTCTTTCAGCTGCTCTGTCTCTAATCTTTCTGGAGCAGGTGCAGCCCCCCTTGCAGGCAATCCAGAAACACCGCAGCTGCCTTGGAGAAGATCTGGGACTTCTTCCAAACCAGATACATGCCCAGCTCCAGCTTCGGCTCCAGCGGACGAAAACAGAGGTTACTGCCGGTCGTATTCACCAGCTTGTCCAGCGTGAAGGCATAGCCCATCCCCTCATCCACCATCAGCGAGGCGTTATAGATAAGGTTATAGGTGGCAACGGTGTGAAGCTGCTCGGGGTCCTTCCCCAGCCAGCGGTACAAGCCGCTCTTGTTGTCCGTCTGGCGGGAGAGGATCAGCGGCTTGTCCCGCAAATCCCGGGGCGAAACGGTATCCTG
>CALXDB010000132.1 GCA_944386955.1 uncultured Oscillospiraceae bacterium | reverse complement strand
ACCGCCAAGCTCCTGGAGATGGGGGTGGAGGTGGAGGAGATCGAGGACAGCCTCCTGGTCCGCCGCATCGGCCCCCTCACCAAGACCAACATCAAGACCATGCCCTACCCCGGTTTCCCCACCGATATGCAGCCCCAGCTGGCCGCGGCGCTGTGCCTGGCCCACGGCACCAGCATCATTACCGAGAGCGTGTGGAGCAGCCGCTTCCGCTATACCGACGAGTTCAAGCGCATGGGCGCCCAGATCCAGGTAGACGGAAATCTGGCCATCATCGAGGGGGTGGACCACCTCTCCGGAGCCCAGATCGAGGCCTGCGACCTGCGGGCCGGTGCCGCCATGATTATTGCCGCCCTGGCCGCCTACGGCACCAGTGAGATCACCGGTGTGCAGTACATCGAACGGGGTTATGAGAGCGTCATCGAGAAATTCCGCAAACTGGGCGGCAACATCATCTCCGTGGAGGTGCCCGACGAGGAGGAGGTCCTCAGCGCCGGCTGAGCCGCTCCGCTCCTATTGCCTTCAGCCGCGCCCCTTTCCGGGAAGGGGGCGTGGTTTTCCGCGCCCTTTTCCCCCTTGTCGGACAGATCCTGCCCGGCTATTTTTATGAATGCGAGGTCCCCTTATGCGCTTTCAGACTTTGGCCAGCTCCTCCGCCGGCAACGCCGCCCTGCTCACCTGCGGCGAGGCCCGTTTTCTCATCGACGCCGGCATCAGCTGCCTGCGGCTCCGAAAAGGGCTGGAGGAGGTGGGGGTCTCCCTGACAGACCTCACCGCCGTGGTCATCACCCACGCCCACAACGACCACACCGCCGGCCTCGCCACCCTCCTCAAGCGGTGCGAGGCGCCCATCCTCTGCTCGGAGGAGACGGCGCGGCAGCTGTGCTACCGCATGGCGGGGCTGGAGGGCCGGCTGCGGTCCTTCCCCCTGGGGGGACAGACGGAGGTGGCGGGCTGCCTCCTCACCTCTGTGCCCACCAGCCACGACGTCCCCGGCTCCACCGGCTTCCGCTTTGACTGGGACGGCTGCTCCCTGGGGTATCTCACCGATACCGGTGTGATCCCGCCCCAGGCGGACTGTCTCTTAGGAACGGACATCCTCTTTCTGGAGGCCAACCACGACGTGGAGACCCTCCGGTCCGGCCCCTACCCCTACTACTTAAAGGACCGAGTGCTGGGGGCGTATGGCCACCTCAGCAACGACGCCGCCGCCAGCTTTGCCCGGGAGGCTGCCCTCCAGGGCACCGGCGACATCATCCTGGCGCACCTGAGTCAGGAGAACAACACCCCCCAGATGGCTCTCAACACCGTGGAGGCGGCTCTCCGGGGGGCGGACTACCACGGACTTCTGTCGGTAGCCCCCCGGGCAGGCCTCAGTCCAGTCCACCGGAGCAGGGAGGCGGCGGCATGCAGAGGATAACCATTATATGCGTAGGGAAGCTGAAGGAGCGGTTCTACACGGAGGCGGCGGCGGAGTACCAGAAGCGGCTGCAGCGCCACTGCAAGCTGGAAATTTTGGAGCTGCCTGAGCAGCGGCTGCCGGAGGACCCCTCCCCCGCCCAGATCGAGCAGGCCCTCCGCCGGGAGGCGGATGCCATTCGGGGCAAGCTCCCCGCTGGGGCGGCGCTGGTGGCCCTGTGCATCGAGGGGAAAACCATGTCCAGCGAGGCCCTGGCAAATCAGATTGGGCGGTGGGCCGGCAGCGGCGTCAGCCACCTGGTGTTTCTCATCGGCGGCAGCGTGGGGCTCCACCCCTCCCTGAAGGAGCAGGCGGCATTGCGGCTGAGCATGTCCCCCATGACCTTCCCCCACCACCTGGCCCGGGTGATGCTGCTGGAACAGATCTACCGGGCCTACCAGATTCTGGAAGGCAGCCGGTACCACAAATAAATCCCGCGGCGGAAGGTGTCCCACTTTCCGCCGCCTTTTTGTCTTTTCCTCTTGAACCCCAGGCAAAGACTTGGTACAATATAGTATCAGGACGACATCCATCGAAGTAATTCCTTTGCCGTTCCGTGATCCCAACAGAAAGAGAACCATTCGCAAGTGAACAGAAACGCTATCCGTGCAGCCTTTCCTTTGACGGTGCCGGTCATGGCGGGCTATGTGGTACTGGGGATGGGCTTTGGCATTTTGCTGGAGAGCAAGGGCTTCGGCTTCTGGTGGGCGGGGCTCATGAGCCTCACCATCTACGCCGGGTCCATGCAGTATGTGGCTGTGGATCTCCTCAGCGCCGGGGCCTCCCTCCTCTCCGCCGCCCTTATGACCCTGATCCTCAACGCCCGCCACCTTTTCTACGGCCTGTCCATGCTGGAGGAGTACCGCCCCATCCGCGGCCTTCGGAAGGCCTACCTTATCCACGGTCTCACCGACGAGACCTACTCCCTGGTCTGCTCCGCCAAGCCCCCCGAGGGGGTGTCTCCCGCCGCCTTTTATTTCTGGATCTCCCTTCTGGACCAGTGCTACTGGCTGGCAGGCAGCGTCATCGGCGGCCTTCTGGGCCAGGTGATCCCCTTCGACACCACCGGCATCGATTTTGCCATGACCGCCCTGTTCGTGGTGATCTTCACCGAGCAGTGGCTCACCCGGAAAAACCACCTCAGCGCCCTCATCGGCGTGGGGGTATCCCTCCTGAGTCTTCTCGCCTTCGGGCCTGACCGCTTCCTCATCCCCGCCATGGCGGGCATCGCCCTGCTGCTGACGGTGTTCCGGAAGCGGCTGGGAGAAGAGGAGGCCAAGGCATGAACACGCTCCACTCTCTGGCCCTGGTGGCCGTCATCACCGCCGTCACCCTCCTGACCCGGCTGCTGCCCTTCCTGCTCTTCGGCGGGAAGCGGGAGCCGCCCCGGCTGATTCTGGAGCTGGGACGAGCTCTCCCCTGCGCCGTCATGGGGATGCTGGTGATCTATTGTCTGCGCAGCATCGATCTCACCGCCGCCCCCTTCGGGGCCCCTGAGGCCATTGCCGTGGCCGTCTGCGTAGGGCTCCACATCTGGCGGCGCAGCACTCTTCTCAGCATCGCCGGCAGCACCGCCGTGTACATGCTGCTGGTCCAGGCTGTTTTTTAATCCAGCGCGTACATTCCCCACAATTTGAAGGAGGAGTTTTTGGATATGGATTACATGAAGGAGTACCAAAAGTGGCTTGACAGCGGCGCCCTTACCGAGGCGGAGCTCCAGGAGCTGAAGGCCATCGCCGATGATCCCAAGGAGATCGAGAGCCGGTTCTACGGCCCTCTGGAGTTCGGCACCGCAGGACTGCGGGGCACCATGAAGATGGGCCTTCACCACATGAACATCTATGTGGTGCGCCATGCCACCCAGGCCTTCGCCAACGTGATCTGCGCCGAGGGCGAAGAGGCCAAGCGCCGGGGCGTGGCCATCGCCATGGACTGCCGCCTCAACGGCGAGGCCTTCTCCAAGGCCGCTGCTGAGGTCTGCGCCGCCAACGGCATCCATGTGCGGATCTTTGACGCCCTGCGCCCCACCCCCGAGCTGAGCTTTGCCGTCCGCTACTACGGCTGCCAGGCGGGCATCAACGTCACCGCCAGCCACAACCCCAAGGAGTACAACGGCTACAAGGTCTACTGGGAGGACGGCGCCCAGCTGCCCCCCCACCACGCCGCCGCCATCGCCGCGGAGCTGGAGAAGATCGACATTTTCAAGGATATCCGCACCATGTCCTATGAGGACGCCGTGGCCCAGGGCCTCATCGAGGTCATCGGCGAGGAGACCGACGAGGCCTTCCTCAAGGAGGTCATGGCCATGGTCACCGACCCCGACGCTATCCCCGCCGTGGCCGACAGCTTCAAGCTGGTGTACACCCCCTTCCACGGCTGCGGCCACAAGCTGGTGCCCGAGGCCCTGAAGCGGGCGGGCATGAAGCACATCCTCTGCGTCCCCGAGCAGATGGTCATCGACGGCAACTTCCCCACCGTGGTCTCCCCCAATCCGGAGAACCCGGAGGGCTTCTACCTGGCGGTGGAGCTGGCCAAGCGCAACGACGTCAGCTTCATTGTGGGCACCGACCCGGACAGCGACCGGGTGGGCATCATGGTCCGGGATCCCCAGGGCGAGTACCAGGTGGTCACCGGCAACCAGACCGGCGTGCTGCTGCTGGACTACCTGCTGGGCGCCATGCAGCGCACCGGCAAGCTGCCGAAGAACGCGGTGGCTTTGAAGTCCATCGTCTCCACCAACATGGCCAAGGCCGTGGCGGAGAGCTACGGCGCCAAGTGCTACGACACCTTTACCGGCTTTAAGTTCCTGGCGGAGAAGAAGAACCAGCTGGAGGAGACCGGCGAGGGCAAGGTGGTCTTCTCCTTCGAGGAGAGCTACGGCTACATGGTGGGCGACTACGTCCGGGACAAGGACGCCGTCACCGCCTCCCTGCTGCTGGCAGAGATGGCCGCCTACTACGCCGCCCGGGGCATGACCGTGCTGGACGCCTTGAAGAAGCTCTATGAGAAGTACGGCTGCTACGGCGAGAAGACCTTCAACCTGGTGATGCCCGGTCTGGAGGGTCTTGCCGACATGGCCAAGCTGATGAAGGGCCTGCGGGAGACCCCGCCGACAGAGATCGCCGGGGTGAAGGTGGCCCAGTTCAAGGACTACAGCGACGGCACCGTGGTGGACTGCGCCACCGGCGAGAAGAGCGCCATGGAGCTCAGCGGCTCCAACGTGCTGCGCTTTGAGATGGCCGACGGCACCTCCCTCATCGTCCGTCCCTCCGGCACCGAGCCCAAGGTGAAGGTATACGTCCTCACCAAGGGCGAGGATATGGCCCAGCGGGACGAGAATCTGGCCAAGTACGGCGCCTGGGTAGATACCCTGAAGAAGTAACCCCCCACCAGAAAGGAGACCTCATGGACCGAAGGCTGAAGATCGTGTTGTCTGTGCGGCTGTTCACCGACGAGAAGTGCTTTGGGCCCGGCGTGGCCGCCCTTCTCCACCGGGTGGATCAGCTCCACTCCCTGCGCTCGGCGGCCATGGACATGAGCATGGCCTACTCCAAGGCCTGGACCATCGTGAAAAATGCGGAGCGGGAGCTGGGCTTTAAGCTGCTGGACTCCACCACCGGCGGCCGCCACGGCGGCGGCGCGGTGCTGACGGAGGAGGGCCGGGCCCTGCTGGAGGCCTATGACGGCTACTGCGCCGCCCTGCGGCAGGAAGCCGACGCTCTCTACGACCGCTACTTTGGTCCCTTCTCCTGATCCGCTCACAGGAACAAGCGCGCCCGGGAACAGATCCCGGGCGCGCTGCTTTTTTCTCTCCGGCCGGCCCCGGCCGGAGGACACAGACCATTCTCCCTCCCGGGAGATCACTCCCTCTCCAGGCGCGCCAGAGTCTCCCTGTCATCCACATCCAGAAGCTCCTCTGCCGGAGCCTCCAGGGTGAGAAGCTCCTCCGTGTGGGCCCGGATCACCTTCCCCCCTCCGGTGTCCCCCTCCAGCTGCAATAGCTCCCGGAACAGCCGCCGCGGGAAGAGACAGGGATTCCCCCGGATGCCCCGGCAGCTGAGCCCCACGATCTTATCCGGGTGCTCCCGCCACAAGGCCGCCAGAGCTGCCACCGTCTCCCGCCGCAGCCGGGGCTGGTCCGCCACCTGGAAGAGGACCCCGTCACAGTCGAGAAGCCGCTCCAGTCCCAGCCGCACCGTGCGGCTGAGGCCCTCCTCCGGCCGGTCGTTTTCCACAGTCTCAAAGCCACGCTCCGCCGCCCGCTCCAGCACAGCTCCTCGGCCGACTACCACCACCCGGCAGAATTCCGACTCCGGCACCGCGTCCAGGGCCCGCTCCAGAAGAGTCTCCCCCTCCAGCAGCGCCCCCAGCTTGTCCCCGCCAAACCGCAGCGACCGTCCCGCCGCCATCACCACGCAGCCAATCCGCAGCTCCTTCCGCGCCATGTCATCGCCCCTCTCTTTTTCTGTAGTATACCCAATCTCTCCCGCCTTGACAACGGCTCCGTCTCCGGTATTCTAAAAATAGTACCACGTCCCACACAGTTCTTCTGTACACCTAAATTTTTTTGTGATATAATAACAACAATCAGACAGGATAGGCAGGAATTATTGCCAATCCCCACAACCCCTCAGATACACTGCGAAAAGGAGGAGTCGCGATGAGCAAGCAAGTCGGCCAGAGCAAGATCCGGGTAGACGCCTTCGACAAGGCCACCGGACGGGCCAAATATACCGATGATCTCTGCGGCCGGGAGGCCCTGGTCACCCACATGGTCCGCTCCACAATAGCCCACGGCATGGTGACCGCCGTAGACACGGAGGAGGCGGGTAAGGTCCCCGGCGTGGTGAAGATCTTCACCTGCTTTGATGTGCCGGACATTCCCTTCCCCACCGCCGGGCACCCCTGGTCCACCGACCCCGCTCACCAGGATATCGCCGACCGGCTGCTGCTGAACCGGCACGTCCGCTACTACGGCGACGACGTAGCCGTGGTTGTGGCGGAGGACGAGGTGGCCGCCGCACGGGCGGCAAGGCTGGTGAAGGTGACCTACGAGGAGTACCCCTTCGTGCTGGACGTACAGAAGGCCATGGAGCCGGACGCCCCCCAGATCCACGAGGAGTTCCCCGGCAACATCCTGGGCCACACGGAGATCCGCCGGGGCGACTACCAGAAGGCCATTCAGGAGCCGGGCCTTATCAAGGTAGAGGGCTGGTACGATACTCCCACTGTCCAGCACTGCCACATTGAAAACCACGTCTGCACTGCCTATATGGAGGCGGGTCGGGTGGTGGTCACCAGCTCCACTCAGATCCCCCACATCGTCCGCCGGGTGTGCGGGCAGGCTCTGGGCATTCCCTGGGGCAAGGTGCGGCTCATCAAGCCCTACATCGGCGGCGGCTTCGGCAACAAGCAGGACGCCCTCTATGAGCCCCTGTGCGCCTGGCTTACCACCCAGCTGGGGGGCCGGCTGGTGAAGATCGACTGCACCCGGGAGGAGACCTTTGTCTGCAACC
>CALXDB010000131.1 GCA_944386955.1 uncultured Oscillospiraceae bacterium | reverse complement strand
CTGGAGGACATCCAGATCGGCGTGCAGCGGGGCACCACCGGCGAGATCTACTGCCAGGACGCCCACGGCGTGGACCATGTGACCAGCCTGGACAACGGCTCCGTGGCCGTGCAGAACCTGCTCAACGGCCAGGTGGACTGCGTGGTCATCGACAACGGTCCCGCTCAGGAGTATGTGGCTTCCACCCCCGGCCTGGAGATCCTGGAGGCCAGCTATGTGACTGAGCAGTACTGCGCCGCTGTGGACGAGGGCAACACCGCTCTGCTGGAGGCCATCAACACCGCTCTCAACGAGCTGATCGACGACGGCACCGTGCAGCAGATCATGGACAAGTACATCACCGCGGAGTAAGCGGTAACAAGACAAGCCCGTCTTGCAGGAGGAGCGGCCCCGCGCCGCTCCTTTTGCGGCATTTGTATCGAGAGACAGAGAAGGGAGAGGGACCATGGGACTTGCCCAAACGTATGAACTATGGCGGGAGCTGATGCTCCAGGGAGACGCCTCCTGGTGGCAGGAGTTTTTCGTCCGCTTCTACCAGGCGTTTCTGGAAAATAACCGCTGGCAGCAATATCTGGAGGGCGTCGGCACCACCCTGCTGGTGACGGCGATGGCGCTGATCTTAGGTGTGGTCTTGGGCGTAGTGGTGGCAATGGTCCGCACCGCTCACGATCAGCAGCGGCCCGGCCAGCGGAACTTCCTGCTGGGCGTAATCAACTTCATCTGCAAGGTATATGTCACCGTCATCCGGGGCACCCCCATGATGGTACAGATCCTCATTATGGGTCTGGTGATCTTTGCCAGCAGCCGGAATTTCACCATGGTCGGTACCCTCACTCTGGGCATCAACTCCGGCGCCTATGTGGCGGAGATCATCCGGGGCGGCCTTATGTCCCTGGACCCCGGTCAGATGGAGGCGGGACGGTCTCTGGGCCTCAACTACCTGGACACCATGCGCTTCATCGTCATCCCCCAGGCCTTCAAGGCCATTCTCCCGGCTCTGGGCAACGAGTTCATCATCCTTCTGAAGGACACCTCTATGATTTCCGTCATCGGCGGTCAGGAGCTGATCTATTTTGCCCGGAACATCCTCAACCGGACCTTTGACGCCATGTTCCCCCTGGTGGGCTCGGCGTGCATCTATCTGGTGCTGGTGCTGATCTTCACCTGGCTCCAGGGCAAGCTGGAAAGGAGGCTGCGGCAAAGTGATCGACGTTAAAAACCTCTCCAAGTCCTTCGGGGACAACCTGGTGCTGGACCACATCGACCAGCACATCTATCCCGGCGAGAAGGTGGTGGTCATCGGGCCCTCCGGCTCCGGCAAATCCACCTTCCTGCGCTGCCTCAACCTGCTGGAGATCCCCACGGCGGGCACCATCACCTTTGACGGCGTAGAGGTCACCGACCCCAAGGCGGACATCGACAAGATCCGCCAGCAGATGGGCATGGTGTTCCAACATTTCAATCTCTTCCCCAACATGACCATCCGGAAGAACATCACGCTGGCTCCGGTACAGACCAAGCTGATGAGCCAGGCGGAGGCCGACGACACCGCCACCACCCTGCTCAAGCGGGTGGGGCTGACGGAGAAGGCGGACGCTTATCCCGCCCAGCTCTCCGGCGGCCAGAAGCAGCGCATCGCCATCGTGCGGGCCCTGGCCATGAAGCCAAAGCTGATGCTCTTTGACGAGCCCACCAGCGCCCTGGACCCCGAGATGGTGGGCGAGGTGCTGGAGGTCATGAAGGAGCTGGCCGTAGGCGGCATGACCATGGTGGTGGTCACCCACGAGATGGGCTTCGCCCGAGAGGTGGGCAGCCGGGTTCTGTTCATGGACGAAGGCCATGTGATGGAGGAGGGAAAGCCGGAGGACATCTTCTCCCGGCCCCAGAACCCCCGTCTCCAGGAATTTCTCAGCAAGGTGCTCCACTGAGCGAAAAAAGAAGGCCGGACGGCTTCCAACCGTCCGGCCTTTTCCCGGTCAGGGGTAGAGGCGGTTCAGAGCGTCCTGCATCAGCGCCATGGCCACGCAGCCCAGCCCGAAAAAGCTCATCACCAGGTACAGCAGCCCCGTGTTGCCGGAATAGGTGCCCTGGATGATCTCCACCCGCTCCCCCATCTTGTACATCCAGTACAGGCTGTAGATGCCGCAGGTAATGAGGGAGTAGAGGAACACCATGCCGCCGCTGGGGCCGCTCTGACGAGAGGCGGCGTTGATCTCGTCGTTGAGGACGATCATCCAGTAAATGGGATAGATGCCGCAGGTGAACAGGTATAGAATGATACAAAGCGGTATGCTGCGCTTCATTACAAAAATCCTCCCAATTTTTTCCTCCGCCGTCTTCCGGCGGCGGGCTGATTATACCACGGGCCGGAGATAGAGGCAAGATTTTCCCTGAATTTTTTCAGCATTCGGCATCTTTGGCAGCTTTTTCTTATTTTGCCGGAAGTTTCCTGCACCAAAGGCAGAATTCTTAACGATTTGTTAACAACTGGATGAGAACATCCCGGCACCTTTATGTTATAATACAAAATTGAGCGGAATCGAATCATATGGTCACGAAACGTGACTGCCGGAGGAACCGGCTTCATTGAACTACGGAGAATTGCCATGAGAGAGAATAGACTAAGCGCCCTGTCTCTTGGGATCGACGTGGGCAGCACCACAGTAAAGGTGGTGCTGTTGGAAGGCGACAAGGTCCTGTACCAGGAGTACCAGCGCCACCTGTCCCAGGTGAGACAAAAAACATTGGAACTGCTTCATCAGGCGGCCCCTTTGATCGGGGACCGCCACTTTGCCGTCGCTCTGTCCGGCAGTGCCGGGCTCGGGCTGTCGGAATCCATCCACATGCCCTTCGTCCAGGAGGTCTTCGCCACCGGCGAGGTGGTCCGCCGCCTGGAGCCCGACACCAGCGCTGTTATTGAGCTGGGGGGCGAAGACGCCAAGATCATCTTCTTTGACGGCGGCGTGGACGAGCGGATGAACGGCTCCTGCGCCGGCGGCACCGGCGCCTTTATCGACCAGATGGCCACCCTGCTGGACGTGACGGTGGACGAGATGGACCAGCTGGCCCTGCGCCACAAGCGGCTCTACCCCATCGCCAGCCGCTGCGGCGTTTTTGCCAAGACCGACATCCAGCCCCTCCTCAACCAGGGAGCCAACAAGGAGGACGTGGCCGCCAGCATCTACCAGGCGGTGGTAAACCAGACCATTGCCGGTCTGGCCCAGGGGCGGAAGATCGCCGGAAAGGTGCTGTTTCTGGGCGGTCCCCTTCACTACTGCAAGGGCCTGCGCCAGCGCTTCCAGGAGACCCTGAAGCTCACCGACGAGCAGGCCATCTTCCCGCCCTACGGCCGCTTCGCCGTGGCCCTGGGGGCGGCGGTGTACGCCGGGCGCACCGGCCACACCACCACGGTGGCAGAGCTGGACGCCGCCATTCGGGACAGCCTCAGCCGCCGCACCGTGGCCAACCGCCTGCCTCCCCTTTTTGAAAACGAGGAGGAATACCGGGAATTCCGGGCCCGCCACGCCGGGGCCGACGTCCCCAGCCGGGATATCGCCTCCTACAGCGGCGACGCGTGGCTGGGCATCGACTGCGGCAGCACCACCACCAAGCTGGTGCTGCTGTCGGCAGACAAGGAGCTTCTTTATACATACTATGACTCCAACCGGGGCAACCCGGTGGAGCTGGTCCGGGACCAGCTGACCCGGATCTACGAGCAGTGCGGGGACCGCATCGCCATCCGGGGCAGCGCCGTCACCGGCTACGGCGAGGAGCTGATTTTGAACGCCTTCGGTGTGGACAAGGGCGTGGTGGAGACCATCGCCCACTACACCGCCGCCAAGCACTTCTGCCCCCCGGTGGACTTCATTCTGGACATCGGCGGCCAGGATATCAAGTGCTTCAAAATCAAGGACGGGGCCATCGACTCCATCATGCTCAACGAGGCCTGCTCCTCCGGCTGCGGCTCCTTCATTGAGACCTTTGCCAAGAGCATGGGCTATGACATCGCCGCCTTTGCCGAGAAGGGCCTCCACGCCGCCGCCCCGGTGAATCTGGGCAGCCGGTGCACCGTGTTTATGAACTCCTCGGTGAAGCAGTCCCAGAAGGACGGCGCCACCGTGGAGGACATCTCCGCGGGCCTCTCGGTGAGCGTGGTGAAAAACGCCATCTACAAGGTGATCCGGGCCGGCAGCGCCGACGAGCTGGGAGAGCATGTGGTGGTCCAGGGCGGCACCTTCTACAACGACGCCGTCCTCCGTGCCTTTGAGCGGGAGCTGGGGAAGGACGTGATCCGCCCCGCCATCGCCGGCCTCATGGGAGCCTACGGCGCGGCGCTCTACGCCATGGATTTGAAGAAGTCCACCATCATCACCGCCGAGGGACTGAAGACCTTCGTCCATACCGCCAAGGCCGCTGTGTGCCAGGGCTGCGCCAACCACTGCCGCCTGACGGTGAACACCTTCGGCGACGGGAAGAAGTTTATCTCCGGCAACCAGTGCCAGAAGGGCCTGGGGCTCAAGGTGGTGGAGGAGCTGCCCAACCTCTACGCCTGGAAGCGGGAGGCCATCCAGGCCCTTACTCCCGGCGACGGGACGAGAGGCACCGTGGGACTTCCCCTGGCCCTCGGCATGTACGAGCTGCTGCCGCTGTGGCACGCCTTCTTCCAGGCCCTGGGGTTCAAGGTGGAGGTCTCCGGCCTCTCCACCCGCCGGACCTATGAGAAGGGACAGTTCTCCATCCCCTCCGACACCGCCTGCTACCCCGCCAAGATCATGCACGGCCACATGGAGGAGCTGCTGGAGCGGGGGGTGGACGCCATCTTCTACCCCTGCCTCACCTACAATGTGGACGAGCACGAGAGCGACAACCACTACAACTGCCCGGTGGTGGCCTACTACTCCGAGCTTCTGAAGGGGAACATGGACGACCTCAGCAAGACAAACTTCCTCTACCCCTTCCTGAACATCAACAACCGCACCGAGCTCGCCAAGGAACTGACAGCCTGCCTGACCCCGGTGTTCCCCGGCATCACCCGCCGGGAGGTGCGCAAGGCGGTGGATACGGCCTTCGCGGCCTATGAGGCCCACATGGACGCCGTGCGCCGGGAGGGCCAGCGGGCGGTGCAGTGGGCCCGGGACCACGGCCGCCGGATCATGATCCTGGCGGGCCGGCCCTACCATGTGGACCCGGAGATCGGCCACGGCATCGACAAGCTGGCCGCCTCCCTGGGCTTCGTGGTGGTCAGCGAGGACAGCGTGTGCCACCTGGCGGAGCCGGTGAGCGTCCACGTTCTCAACCAGTGGACCTACCACGCCCGGCTCTACCGGGCCGCCCGGTACGCCTGTGAGCACGAGGACACCCAGCTGGTGCAGCTGGTGAGCTTCGGCTGCGGCGTGGACGCCATCACCACCGACGAGGTCCGCTCCATCCTGGAGCGGGACAACAAGCTCTATACCCAGATCAAGATCGACGAGATCACCAACCTGGGCGCCGTCCGCATCCGGCTGCGGAGCCTCATGGGCGCCCTGGAGGAAAAGGAACAGGAGGTGCAGGACAGTGAAAAAAAATAAGAAGCCCGAATATGTGGTCTTCACCGAGGAGATGAAGAAGACCCACACCATTCTGGTCCCCAACATGCTGCCCATGCACTTCAAGATCATCGCCCGGGTGATGGAGAAGGAGGGCTACACCGTGGAGCTGCTGGAGACCTACGGTCCCCACATTGCGGAGACGGGCCTCAAGTATGTCCACAACGACACCTGCTACCCCGCCATCCTGGTGATCGGCCAGTTCCTGGACGCCCTCCAGAGCGGGAAGTACGACCCGGACAAGGTGGCCCTGGTGCTGTTTCAGACCGGCGGCGGCTGCCGGGCCAGCAACTACATCCACCTTCTCCGCAAGGCCCTCCAGAAGGCGGACATGGGCCATGTGCCCGTCATCTCCCTGAGCCTCACGGGCCTGGAGCACCACCCCGGCTTCAAGCTGTCGGTGCCCCTGGTGAAGAAGATGATGTACGGCGTTCTGTACGGCGATCTCCTCATGAGCCTTGTGAACCAGACCAAGTCCTACGAGGCGGAGAAGGGTTCTGCCCAGGACCTGGCGGACCGGTGGACCATCCGCCTGGCCGAGGAGATGGGCCAGGGCAAGCACAACTATAAAATGGTCCGGGCCAACTACCGGCGGATCCTGGACGATTTTGCGGAGCTTCCCGTGGAGAAGCGCCCCAAGGTGAAGGTAGGCGTGGTGGGGGAGATCTATGTAAAATACTCCCCCTTAGGCAACAACAACTTAGAGCAGTTCCTGGTGGACGAGGACGCCGAGGTGGTGATCCCCGGCCTTCTGGACTTCTGCCTCTACTGCGTCTACAACAACCTTCTCGACTACAAGCTCTACGGCATGCAGAAGACCACCAAGTTCCTCTACACCATCGCCTACAACTACCTCCTGGACAAGGAGGAGGACATGATCCGGGTGATGAAGGAGGACGGCCGCTTCATGCCCCCCACCCTCTTCACCCATACCATCGACCTGGTCCAGGGCTACATCGGCATGGGCGTGAAGATGGGGGAGGGCTGGCTCCTTACGGCGGAGATGCTGGAGCTGGCGGACAAGGGCGTGGAGAACATCGTGTGCACCCAGCCCTTTGGGTGCCTGCCCAACCATATCTGCGGCAAGGGCATGATGAAGCCCATCAAGGCCCGCAATCCCAACATCAACATCGTGGCCATCGACTACGACGCCGGCGCCACCCGGGTCAACCAGGAGAACCGCATCAAGCTGATGCTGGCCAACGCCCGGGAGCACGCCCGGGAAAAGGAGGAGCAGGAGCTCCCCGTGGAAGTATGAAAAACCGGAGGGCCGCCTGGGGGCGGCCCTCCGGTCAGCGTGTCGAAAAAGGGCAGGCTCCACAGGATCGGAAGCGTTTGGCTGCGTGCGGCCCATCCGGAAAAAGGCGCTTCGCTGTTTTTCCTGGCTTTTTTGGCGCTTCGCA
>CALXDB010000130.1 GCA_944386955.1 uncultured Oscillospiraceae bacterium | reverse complement strand
CTCTTAGCGCGGAGATGCCTACTTTTGTTCAGCCACAAAAGTAGGCCGCCGGAGGCTAAACAAGGTATCGAAACACCGTCGGCCACCGACAAAAACGACACCAGCCTTCGTCAGAGGGCAAAACGGCCCGCCCGGCCAAAGGGCAATAAAAAAACGGAGCCGCAGGGCGGAAGGCCCCGGCGGCTCCGCCGTGGTGAAACTCAAATCAGCACCATGCCGTCCAGGGGCGGCACCGTGATCTGCAGCTGCCCGAAGGGCGTGTTGAACTGCTGCCCCAGCACCACATCCTTGGCGTAGGGCGCCGCCCAGGGGAACTCCAGATCCACCGGCTCCTCGCCGGTGTTCAGCACCACCAGCGTGGTCTCGTCCTCCCACACCCGGGTGTAGGCCAGACAGTGGTTCTTTGCCAGCACATAGGTGATGTCCCCCTTCTGCAGAGAGGGACGCCTGCTGCGGAGACGGCCCAGCTTTCGAAACAGACCCAGCAGCGTCTGGTCCTCCTTCCCCCAGGGGAAGGTACCCCGGTTGAAGGGGTCCTCAAATCCCTCCATGCCCGCCTCATCCCCGTAAAAAATGGTGGGGGAGCCGGGGAAGGTGTAGAGAAGGATTGCCCCCGTCATCAGCCGGCGGCTGCCCCGCTCGTACTCCGCCGGAGACATCCGGTAGTAGGCCCGCTGGGTCCGGGTTTCCAGGGGAGAGGAGGGATTGGCCCCCAGCATGGTCAAGATCCGGGGATTGTCGTGGGTCCCCAGCATGTTCATGGCGGAGTAGAAGGCCGCCTTGGGGTAGTTCTCCCGAATGGTCTCCATACTCTCCACAAAATCGTGGGCCCGGCCGCCCCGGAGGAATTCCAGCGCCGCCGTGCGGAAGGGGTAGTTCATCAGTCCGTGTGTCTCATGGCCCAGAAGATACCGGCGGCGCTGAGAGTAGGCAATCTTGTTGCTGCCGTCCTCCCACACCTCTCCCAGAAGGAAGGAATCCGGCTTTTCCTCCATCATCACAGACCGAATCTGCTCAATAAACCAGTCCGGCAGCTCGTCAGCTACGTCCAGCCGCCAGGCATCAGCCCCCAGCCGCAGCCACCGGCGGACGATAGAGTGCTCGTTTTTAATAATGTAATCCACATAGGAGGGACAGGACTCATTCACCGCGGGCAGGGTGTGAATGCCCCACCAGGAGTCGTACTGGTCAGGCCAGCGGTGGAAGCTGTACCACTCGTAGTAAGGGGAGTCCTTGCTCTGGGCCGCGCCCAGGGTAGGGTAAAAGCCCTTGGCGTTGAAGTAGAGACTGTTGTTGCCGGTGTGGTTGAATACCCCGTCCAGCATGATCCTCATGCCCCGGCGGTGGGCCTCCATGCAGAGACGGCGGAAATCGGCGGTGGTGCCCAGCATGGGATCAATGCGGCTGTAATCAGCAGTGTTGTACCGGTGATTGCTGTCCGCCTCGAAAATAGGGCAGAAGTAGAGGGTCCGGACTCCCAGATCCTGAAGATAGTCCAGTTTCTCTATGACGCCCTTCAGGCTGCCGCCGAAAAAGTCCCGATTGCGAATCTCTCCGTGCTCGTCGGGCAGATACTCCATCAGTTCCTCCCAGTTCTGATGGACTACTCGGTCTCCTACCATGCCGGTGGGATCGGGAATGGAGGTGCGGTGGAAGCGGTCGGGGAAGATCTGGTAAGTGACCCCCTCGCCAAACCAAGAGGGGGTGGGAATGGCGTCGTCGTAGACAGTAAGCTGCCACGCCTGGGCCTCGTGCTCGCTGCACAGACCATTTTTCCCCGCGTAGATGAAGCTGCCGTCCTGACGGCGAAAACGGAAGGTGTACCAGATCAGCTCCGGATGTTCCGGGGCCGTGAAAACACCGGTAAAAATAGCCCGGTCGCCGCTGAAGGCTACCCGGGGCAGATCTGTCTCCTGATGGAGATCACCAAATTCCCCGTAGGTGATCAGCGTGCAGGTGGTAAAGCCCTCCCAGCTCTGCGGCCGAAGAGTAAAGGTGACCTCGGTCCCCAGTGTTACCGCCCCAAAGGGGGTCTTGCAGGAGGGGTCCCGGGAAAAATAGATGGAACGATCTAACATAGGCGCACGTTCTCCTATCGAGCGTACGGTCAAAATGACCGGTCATCACCGCTCATTTTATCCATGAATCGGCGAAATGAGATATTATTTTTATTTTATCCAAGAACGACTGACATTTCAACAAGAAATTCCCAGCTTCAAAAAAATTTTTGAAGTATTTTTAAATTATAGAAAAAATTTTGCGCAGCAGAAAAGAAGAAAAAAAGAATTTTCAGTTTCACTTTACAGAAAATGAGGGAACTAATATACTGAAAAAAATCAAAATGAGGAGGGACCAATGTGAAGAAACGAGCGGTAACATTATTGCTGGCGCTGGTGCTGTGTGTGAGCCTGCTGCCAGTAGGGGTAAGGGCCGCCGGGGGGCGCACGCCCATCTATCTGGGATATGCGGATGTAGACTATCTGGCGGAGGAACTGCTCAAGGAGATCCCCACGGCGGGGAAAAGTGCTACGGAGCAGATCCGGGCGGTGTATGACTACATCATCCGCAATTTTGAGCGGTACGACTGGGACGGCACGGAGCACTTCGACCGGAATGCAGTGGCGCTGAAGGCTCAGGAAGAGATGGAGCGGATGCAGGAGATGCTGGACGCCGGGCAGATCGTACTGCGGCAGGAGCTGGAACAAAAAACCAGCTACGATCCGAACATGGGATTTATCATATACGGCTACGATGACAGTTACACGACGGCCTCTTGTGCTTACGACATGATACTGGCCCGCACAGGCACCTGTCAGCATTTTGCGTCGTTGCTGACGCTGCTGCTGGGTCATCTTGGCTTTGACTGCCGGATGATCGCCGGGGAGTTCATCAATGGCGACGGCAGCCGGGTGGAGCACAAGTGGAACTGCGTGCTGGTAGACGGGCAGTACTACTGGCTGGACGTGCGGATGGACCACGCCTATTATGAGAGCACCGGGTCCATCTCCTACACCTATTTTATGAAGACCAGCAAGTCCGAGTGGCAGAAGCGCCACGCCTGGGACGACACCTATTCCGACTGGCTGTTTGCCAACGCGGCCTCCATTCAGGAGAGCTACGTTCAGGCTGCGGCGGAGGCCGCGGGCCCCTGGGGCCGGTGCTCCGACTGGGCCAGGGAGACCATGGAGCAGGCGGGGGAGGCGGGGCTGATCCCCGGCAGCCTCTCCGGCACGGATCTCACCGCCGGAATCAGCCGGGCGGAGTTTGCAGCGGTGGCGGTGAATTTCTATGAGCTGCTGACGAACAAGACGGCGCCGGCCTGGACAGGGGAGAATCCCTTTACGGATACAAATGATCCTGATGTGCTGCGGGCCTACGGCCTGGGAGTGGTCAGCGGCGTAGGGGAGGGGCGGTTTGCGCCGGACAGCACCCTCACCCGGGAGCAGGCGACGGTCATGCTGGGCCGTGTATGGGAGCTGGCGGACACCGGTGAGGTAGGCGACGGCTCCGATCTCCAAGCGGCGGATCTCAGCGGGTTCACCGACAGCAGTTCCATTGCCGGGTATGCCCGGGACTATGTAGGATTCTTTGTGGGCAGCGGGGTCATCAACGGCATGGGGGACGGACGGTTTGCCCCCAAGGGCACTATGACCCGGGAGCAGGCGGTAAAGATCGCGTTCAGTGCCGTGCAGGAGTTGAAATGAAAAAGGGAGCGCCCGGCCATCCACAGGCCGGGCGCTTCTTTTCTATGCTGCCGGCGGGCAGACCGCTGACGTTGGTTTTCCTTTTTTGTCGGTGGCCGACGGTATTTCGATACCCGGTCTTGCCTCCGGCGGCCTACTTTTCTCGCGGAAGAAAAGTAGGCAAAAGTCCGCTTAGAACCAAGGTTCTAAGGACTCCTTTGGGCCTATTATGGGCAGTCTGTACCGTTTTTTCGGAGGCTTTTCTGGCTGACAGATGCAAGGGGGTTGGAGTTCCCCTCTCCCCGCGCTTCAGCGCGCTCCCCTGGTGGTCGTTGAGGTCTCTGCAATTACACCGCACCAAAGCCTTCCCCCCTTGGGGGAAGGTGGCGCGAAGCGCCGGATGAGGGGAACCCAAGGGCAGAGACTTCCTTCTACCGATTCTTCATATCTTGCGGTCCCTCATCCGCCCCCTGCGGGGTTTTAAGCTGATTTTTGCCTACTTTTGTTCAGCGACAAAAGTAGGCCGCCGGAGGCAAAACACCAAACAACGCCCGTCGGGCACCGACAAAAAAAGCCTAAGCCCCTCGTCAGAGAGTAAAAACCCCCTTCCCGTTTGAGGGCAAAAAAAGACCACACCAAACGGTGTGGTCTTTTCTCTGGTGGACGCTAACGGACTTGAACCGCTGACCCCCTGCACGTCAAATATTTCTTGCCATATCTGGCGGTGGCTGACGCTGATTTTTCAAGGCCTTTGTGATAGAAACCACCTGCTCAGATACCTTCATTCTGCACCAGTTTCTAACAAATTTCTATCAATCCCTGGCAGCTTTTCCATCTCTTTCTGAATCCGCTGAAGATCCCCTTGATCGTAGATATTTGCCGTCGTAGAGTATTGGGCATGGCCCATGATCTTCTGCAGCGCTTCCGGCTGCAGCTCCGCGCTGACGGCCATGGTGGCAAAGGTATACCGGCAGCTGTGGGGCTTCATGGGCCGTTCCGCCGTGCTGATCCCCAGGCGCCGCAGCGTGGGATAGTAGTCCCGGCTCCGGAAATTCTTCTGGTCCCGGTTTCCTTCGTATCCGCTGATCAGCAGATCGCCCTTCGCCTTCCCCGCAAAATACGCCACATAGGGCCGGATGACCGGATGGATCGGGACCATGCGGTCCCGGCCCGCCTCCGTCTTCTCCCCGCCGGTCAGGGTGTCCGCCTCCAGATCCACGCCGCTTATGGGCAGGAGCAGCAGCTCATTGAGCCGGAAGCCGGTGAAGATCAGCATGAGGATCAGCTTAGAGGTGTCGCAGGTCTCTGCGTCCTTCTGGAGGAGCGCCAGCTCCTTGGCGGTGAATGTATCCCGCTGGGGCTTCTTCCCCCGGGGGAGCCGGAGGAACTCGGCGTAGTTGCGGTCGATGATGTCCTCCCGCATGGCCCACTTGCACAGCTGGCTGTAGAGGTTCCGGATCTTCTCGCATTGAGAGCGGCTGCGGCCCTTTTGGACTTGCTCGTCCACCAGACGCTGGACATCCTCTGTCCGGAGTATCCGCATCTTCTCTCCCGTCAGGCCGGCGAAGATGGGCCAGGTGGTGAGGTATACCTCCTGCGACTTCTCCGCCAGGCCCGGGAACTTCTCCGTCTTCCAACGCTCCCAGATCTCCTCTAAGGTCAGGTTGATGGCGTCGCTGATGGGACGGCGTGCGGAGCGCTCCAGGGCCTCCAGGGCGGCCGCCTTGGTCTCGTAGGTGCCCAGCCATACCCCTTTCCTGGAGGCCGCCCAGGGACGCGCCCTGCGGCCGGAGAGCTTGTACACGCTGCCGGCTCCGTTGGGCCGCTTGGCGGCCTTCCGGGGGCCTCCCGACAGCCTGCGGCCGCAGTAGCAGCAGTAGACGGCGTCCGCCGGCAGATCTCGGCTGCACTTCCGGCATTCCATGACGTCCCCTCCCCTCTTTGGACTACAGCAAAACAATTGTTCTAATAAAGCAAGTGGAAAAAAACACCGCCCCGCACTGGGGCGGTGGCTTTCATATTTTCTGCTTTTATTGTAAAAATTGAAAATGCCCACCAAACTGGCGGGCATTTCCGGATGATTTTTCAAGCGCCGGCGAGCGGCAATGTCTTTTCCAGCGTCGGCAAGCGACTCTGTTTACACAATCATCCTAACACATATTATGCCCACTGTCAATGAAAGTTGCATGGAAATGTGCAACAATAAATTGCACGGAAATGTACAACACTAAATAATTTATAGCTCGGCTGCTTCAGTAGTTTCAGAGCCTGTAAAAAACGAAATTACCTTTTCATCAATTCTATTCAGTGATTTATCTGACAATCGAATCCTTGTTAAAACATCTCCCGGATACAGCGGATCATAAATTCGGATTTTACTGACGGTTGTAATCTGGCCAACTAAAGCAATACTTCCTCGCTTCATCCGGCCAATTTCTTCTTCCATTTTTGCCATATTGACTCTTTTTTGCTTCCATGCTTCAACCTCTCTCTTTAACGCTTCAACAGCTACTTTCCGTTCTACAAAGCGCGCACGTTCTTTTGCCGGATCGAGATCTGTTGGTATTTGCTCTTGCTCAATGGCGATTAACCGTTGTAGCAATTTTTCCGTTGTGAGAGAAATTTCTTCCACGGTTTGGGATAGTTTTGCTTGCAAAAGCTGATATATTTCATCTCCAAGATACAACTTTGAAGGGTGCAATTTTTCTAAATTTGTACTCGGCTTGACAGATGTAAGTGGAATGACTGTGGCAACGGGGGAGCGCTTTGCATTATCTTTATCAATTACTACCGCATAATGAAGGCCCCCCTCCTCGCTTCCGATGCGATACCCCAAGTGAACCTTTACGATAGAACCTCGTTTATATTTTATTAGTTTCGTAGGATCAAAGTCTTCTTCTTTCTTCAGAAAGCGCACATAGTCTTTGATCCAATAAGACATTACTGCAGCCCGTTTTGGGTCGAGTGAATCCAAAAATGTGCTCAAGGATAAAAGAGCTTCAGATTTTAATCGATTCCAGTCACTCCAATTTCCCATATTCTTTTCCCCTTTTAATAATCCCGCACTGGGGCGGTGGCTTTTGTCTATTCAGGTGTCCGACTCGGACACGGCCAAATCCGCAGGCGCTTGCGGATTTGGTGGGGGTATTGTATAGCAAAACAGGTCAATAGGATCGGTGTAATGCGCACACAGATATTTCGATGATAAAAACTGCTGATTTTAGAATCGAAACGCGGCAGCGTGGGAAGTGGACGTTGAAATTTCGACAAATACTTGCTATAATCCCCTTGGCGCTGCTGGCAAACGGCAGGCGGTTGGCCCCGTCCATCCCGGAGGGGGACTTCTTGCCCCCTCCAAGCGAGGGGGTGATGCCATGC
>CALXDB010000129.1 GCA_944386955.1 uncultured Oscillospiraceae bacterium | reverse complement strand
TCTGAGGACATCACCCTGGCTGCTGGCGACTATGTTGTCGTGGTCCTGGACGACGACGGCTATGTCACCAACCTGTACCTGGTTGACGTTGCCTAATTGCTGACCATCGCAATTAGAACGGAATAAGGTCAAAAACCTCCCCGGGCATTTGCCCGGGGAGGTTTTTTGCCTTTCTTTACCGTAAGCCCCAGACAGCGATCCGGGAACCGGTCCGGAAGGCACTGCCGGAGGTGCTCACCCCCAATGTGGCGGCATCAGAAAAAGGTGTCTCCAAATAACTGAAGAACATCGTGCTGTCGTTCATTGAAATCGCCCGAACCAGGTTGCGTTTATCCTTCATAGGAAAGAAGTAGATCCGTATTGGCCGGGCGTTATACGTCTCGCTTTCCACGGGAGAGATGGTTCCCTCCGCAAAAGGCTCGTCACGAGACCCGCTCATACTCACATGACGACCGCCCCCGTTGATCTTAACATTTGCCGTACCGCCCTGAGAATTGAAGGTCCAGATATCCGCGCAAACCGTTTGCCACTGGTTCCAGTCGATGTCGGAGATATCCAGACTCATGCCGAAAACATATTCCTCCTCCACGGTATAATCCTTCAGCAGGACATAGGGGCTTTGGGTCTCCAATGCGCCGAGCCCTTGATCTACTTTCTCCATGGCGTCGTTGAAGTCCTCCATCAGGACCCGGTCGCTCTCTACCCACTGGGGCAGCTGATAATTTTCCGTATAATTCAACAGTTTCTCTCCTTTTTGTTTTGGATTTTCGGCTTTGCAGGCGCTCCCCCTCATCTGCCCCAGTGTGCGCACTGGGGCACCTTCCCCCCAAGGGGGAAGGCTTTTATTTTTTCGGGGCCTGACAAAAAGCCGGTACACCATGAGAGGTGTACCGGCTTTCGGTTGCACGGAGATGTGCAACACTTTTTTCTCATAATTTGAAGGCGCCCTGCAAAGCGGCGGCGTTTCCCTCATCCGCCCCCTTCGGGGGCACCTTCCCCCAGTGGAAGGTTTAAAGCCGCAGAAGCTCTTACAACCACCGGGGGAGCGCGCTGAAGCGCGGGGAGAGGGGAACTCCGACCCCTTTGCACCGGTCAGCCGTACCAAACCGCCGACACAAACGGGACAGATTTTCCCAAATAGGAACAAAAGGAGTTCTTAGAACCTTGGTTCTAAGCTGATTTTTGCCTACTTTTGTTCAGCGACAAAAGTAGGCCGCCGGAGGCAAAGAAGGTAGGAAAAACCGTCTGGTACCGACAAAACGCTCCAAAATTCCCGTCAGAAGAAGCAAAAAACACGGCGGGCTCCGGTTACTTCGGAGACCGCCGCAACGCGAAAACCGCGGGGGTGGGAGAGGGGGAATCTCCCCCTCTCAAAAAAACTCACACCCCGCCCAGGCGGAATACCACGCCTACTACCGCCGCGAAGGCGATGAACAAAATGGGGTGGAGCCCCTTGGTTTTTTTCACATGGTTGGTGAGAATGTAGATCACCACCGCCAGCACCACTGCCGGCCATTTGATCATGGAGGCCGTCATGCCGCCGCTGATAAGGGCGTAAAGGCTGTCCACCGACAAAATGGAGGTGATAAGTACCGGGATGCCCGCTGCGGCGATGAGCCCCGTGGAGGCGGGCCGCAGGCCGTAGAAGGCGGCGTCTACCAGGCGGCTGTTCCGGAAGGCCTTCAGGAAGCAGGCGATGATGAGGATGATGATGATGGACGGCGCTACCAGACCCAGGGTGGCTACGATGGCCCCCGGCAGCCCCTTCACAGTGAAGCCCACATAGGTGGCCGTGTTGATGCCGATGGGACCCGGGGTGGACTCGCTGACGGCGATCATGTTGGTGAGGTCCGTGTGGGTAAACCAGCCCGTCTTATCCGAGAGGTTGTAGAGGAAGGGCAGGGTGGCCAGACCGCCGCCGATGGCGAACAGCCCCGTCTTGAAAAATTCATAGAACAGCTGTAAGTAGATCATGCCTTCTTCGCCCCCCAGTTCTTCAGCAAAATTCCCGCCAGGGCGGCCACCAGCACGAACACCACTGGCGACACGTTCACATCAGGCAAGGTGTTGGCGGTGAGGGCCCCCAGGGTCACCACAAGGAAAATCACCAGGGTGCCCTTGCCGACCACCGCCTTCTTGAAGAGCTTCACCACTGAATTGAGGATCAGAATGCCCACGCACACGTTGATCCCCGCGAAGGCGTTCTGCACCACCGCCAGGTGGCTGATCCGCTCAATGACGCTGGCCAGGGCGGTGATGATCACCAGGGAGGGGAAGACGATCCCCAGGGTGGCGATGACGCCGCCCACCGTCCCCGCCTGCTTCTGGCCCACAAAGGTGGCCGTATTTACGGCAATGATGCCCGGGGTACACTGGCCGATGGCAAAGTAGTCGGTCAGGTCCTCCTCCGTACACCACCCCCGGTTCTCCACCACTTCCCGCTGGAGGATGGGCAGCATAGCGTAGCCGCCCCCGAAGGTCATCACCCCTACCTTGGCAAAGGTGACGAACAGCTGCAGCAACAGTTTCATCATGTTCGATTCTCTCTCCTTTTTCTACTCGATATACCCGTACATGCCCCGCACCGACACCTCACCGGAACGGATCACCTCAGTGCGGCCATCGGCGTGCCGGACCACCAGCCCGAATTGGTCGTCCACATCCAAAGCCTCTACCACCTCCCGGCGGTCCTCCTGCCAGAGAAGCTGGACCTGCTTGCCCAGAGTGACACAGTCCCGGCGGTAGGCCGTCAGATACCGGCTGTGGTCGCCGCCGATATCCTCTCCCAGCCGGTTAAAGGCCCGAATCATCTCTGCCGCCAGCAGCGGCCGGGACACAGCCCGCCCCAACTCCTGACGCAGTGACGTGGCCATAGCCGCTACCTCCGCAGTGAAGTCCTCCGAGGAGTGGAGCACATTGATGCCTGTGCCGCTGATGAGATACTGCACCAGACCCGTTTCCCCCTCCAGGGCCATCTCCGTTAAAATGCCGCCCAGCTTCCGGTTTCCCACCACAAGGTCATTGGTCCATTTGATCTGGGGCCTGAGACCGCAGGCGGCCTCCACAGCGTCGCACATGGCCACCGCAGTCATGGCCGTCACCGGCATCAGCGCCGCCGGCGGCAGAGCCGGCCGCAGCAGGACGGACAGATACACTCCAAGATCCGGGGGGGACTGAAAAGTCCGGGACATCCGCCCCCGGCCCCCGGTCTGGCAGTTGGCTACGGCGATGGCGCCGTGGGGCGCCCCCTCCAGGGCAATACGCTTGAGGAAGGAATTGGTGGAGTCCACCTCGTCCAGACACTGAAGCTGGGTGCAGGCGATCCCCCGCTCCTCCATGCACCGCCGCACCTCCCGCTCCGTCAGGGCATCGGGCGCTTCCACCAGGGCATAGCCCAGGCCGCTGCGGGCGTCAATGGTATACCCCGCCTTCCGCAGGGCGTCCACTGCCTTCCACACCGCCGCCCGGGAGATACCCAGACGGCGGCTGATCTCCTCACCTGAGAGATGAGCGCCGCCGCTCTGGCGCAGCAGCCCGTAGACCTTGTCCTTACTCATAGCTCCGCCTCCTTTTTCTCCTCAGGCATTGTACCACGGCACTGCGGCGTTGTAAACCTTTCCCAGAGAAAAGTCAACGGCTCGGCAGGACCGGGCGGATGGCCTGTCCCACCAGATCCACCACCTCTTGATGGGTGTCGTCGAAAAGGTGCATATAGATCTGACTGGTGATGGCGGTGTTGCTGTGGCCCAACGCCTTGCAGATACTGAACATAGGTACCTTCTGCTGGTTGGCGATGCTGGCAAAGCTGTGGCGCAGGCCGTGGAGCGTACAGGGGGGCAGCTGACACTGGCGGACGAACTTGGTGAAATGACTGGAAAGATAGTCCGGAGCATAGGGCAGCCCCCGGCCGTGGGTAACTACGAAGCCGCATGGGTTGTAGTTCTCCCCCAGCCGGTCCCGTCGGGAGCGGTTGGCGGCGTCCATCCGCCGCAGCATACTTCTCAGATCCTCATTCCCTGCAAAGGCAAGCCGACGCACCGAGGAAATACTTTTTGGCCCCTTGTCCACAGCCTGGCCGTTGGCGGCGGTGCGGGCTTCACAGATATACAGCACATCCTGATCAAAGTCCACATTGTCCCATTTAAGGCCGCAGATCTCGCTGCGGCGCATGCCCAGATACCCGGCCAGCTTTACCACCGGCTCCAGAGAGGTGCCCTCCGCCAGGGTGAAAAGAGTCTGGAGCTGCTCAGGGGTATAGAAGCAGTGATGCGGGGACGTTTTCGGCGGCGGCGTTACTGCCTGGGCTACGTTGCGGGCCAGCATCTCCTGCTTCACTGCCAGCGCCAGAGCGGAGTTCAGAAGCGTGTGATGCTTGCGAATGGTGTTGCTGCTGAGCCCCTCCCCTTGTTTCTGGGACAGGTACTGCTGGAGCTGCACAGCGGTGAACTCGCACAGCGGAATCTCTCCCAGGGCGGGCGTGAGATGGTTTTCAATGATTTTCTCATAGCCGTAGGTGGTGGTGACAGCTCGGTTGGGGCGGATCACATGCTCCAGCCAGTAGTGGAGCCAGCTGCCCACCGTGGTGCCGGCAGGCAGGATCTGGCCCCGGAGGCTCTTCTCCCGCAGGAACGAGTCCCGCATGATAAGGGCCTGTTCCAGCGTGGGGAAGCAGCGGGACTGGCGCAGGCGGTTGCCTGCCCGGTCCATGCCGCAGCTGATGGTGACATAGTACCGTTTTTTTACGTCGTCATAGGAGATGTTGGGCGCCACAGTCTTTCTTGCCATAGTGTGATTCTTCCTTTCTTACCCGAATGTTGCGTAGGATAAGGATAAGAGTAACGAAAAATTGCAAATTTGGCAATTTTTTAAAATTCTTACGATAATTTTTGCATGAAATTGCCATTAAGAAAAATTTTGCCGCTTCCTCAGAAGGGCGGTTTCCTTATTTTGCCGCTTTGAGGGTGCGGGTATACAGGGAAAGACAGTGAGGATCGTCCGGCCCCACGACGTAAAAAAAGCGGAGCGGCCGGCTGCTGCCGGCCGCTCCAGAAGAGGGGGGAGATAGAGGGAGGAGGCAATCAGTCCTCCTCAGGAGAAAGCTCCGTAGTCTGAACCTTGGGCGGGAAAAGCTTGGAGAACAGCAGAAAAAACACCAGTCCCACAATCAGGCCCGGGATAATGGGCTGGCTCAGCTTCATGCCGAACAGCACGCCGCCGGAAATCTTCTCCAGATATACCACTACGATGGAGCCGGAGATCAGGGAAGCAATGGTGCCCGCCAGAGAGGCGCCCTTCCAGTAGTGGCCCAGCACATAGGGGAAGAAGGCGCCGGCGGCCCGAAGGGTAAAGCAGAACATCAGCAGGGTGACAATGCTGGAGGTGTTGAACAGCGCGATGAACATGGAGGCAATGCCCACCAGTCCCATAACCAGCTTGGTCATCCGCATGACCTGAGCGCTGGTGGCGTCGGGCTTCAAGATAGCATGATAAATATCGTTGGCAAAGATGGAGCCGGCTCCCAGCAGGTCGGAGTCGGAGGAGGACATGGTGGCGGAGATGATCCCGGCGAAGAGAAGGCCGCAGATCACCGCAGGCATGGCCTCCATAGCCAGTACCGGCAGAGCATAGCGGGCGCCCACACTCTCGAAGTCGGCGGCGCTGAAGCGGCCCATGTTGATGAGGGCCAGCACGATAACGCCCAGCACGGCGGGAACAAAGGCGTAAGTAAAGTTCAGCAGAGCGGCCAGCACAGAGCCCTGGCGGGCAGCCTTGCCGTCCCTGGCGGCGTAGTAGCGGGACACCGCCTCCTGGCCTACGGTGAAGGTGGCAATGTACATGACGGTCAGGGAGAGGATACCGCTGAAGCTGTAGCCGGAGAAGAGGTCAAAGGTCTCGGCGGGGACGTTGGCGGTGACGGCGCTCCAGCCCCCGGCCAGCTGAATGGCGAAGGGGATAGCGATAATCATACCGATAATGATGAGAAAGACCTGGACAAAGTCGGTGAGGGTGACGCTCCACAGACCGCCCATGACGGAGTAGATGGTCACCACAACCGCCACCACGATGACCGCGGCCTGATAGTTGATACCCAGCATGGTGGAGAGGATGACAGCAGAGGCGATAAACTGCCCGGCGGTAAGCCCCACCAGAGGCAGAAGCATGATGATCGCAGTGATGAGACCGGCGCTCTTGCCGTAGCGGCGGCGGAAATACTCCGGCACGGTCTTGACAGTAGCGGCCCGGAACTTAGGGGCCAGGAAGGTGAGGACCACGAAGGCCAGCCCCATGGTGATGATGTACCAGGCGGCGCTGATACCGTAGCCGGACATGCCGTTTTGCACCACGCCCAGGGAACTGCCGCCGCCGATCTCCGTGGCCGCCAGAGTGCCCGCCATCAGAAAGGGGCCCAGACGGCGTCCTGCCACCATGAAATCGGTGTTGGAGGAAATCTTTTTGGAGGAATACCAACCGATGAAAAGCATGATCAGCAGATAGACAGCGACAATGATGGTTACCGTGAGATTAAATTTCATACAATTCTCCCTTCTTTTCTGTTTGGGGTTCTCCAACGCACAACAAGAGGAATGTATACATTATATACAAATATGCCCTGCGTGTAAAGAATTCGTTAAGAAAACTTAAGGAAGAATTTTTTGATGGGATGACTGCTGACGAGAGGCCTATGCTCTTGCCGGTGGCCGCCGGAATTTCTGCAGGTGTTTGTGACTCCGGCGGGTGACTTTTATTTGGTAAAAAAAGTCACCAAAAATTGGCTGGAAACCAAGATTTTAAGAACTCCTTTGATCTGTTATGGGCAATCTGTGCCGTTTTTATCGGCACTTCGTGCGGCTGACCGGTACAAGAGGGCCGGAGTCCCCCTCCTTCCGCGTTTTTAAGCGCATTCTCCAGGCGGTTGTAGAAGCTGATGCACCTGAAAAAGCCTTTTCCTGTGGGGAGAGGCGGCACAAAGCGCCGGATGAAGGAAATACCGCCGTTATGCAGCGCATCCCAAAAAACGAGAAAAAAGTGTTGTACGCCTCCGTGCAACCGAAAGCCGGTACACCATGAGAGGTGTACCGGCTTTTTGTCAGGCCCCAAAGCAAATAAGCCTTCCAA
>CALXDB010000128.1 GCA_944386955.1 uncultured Oscillospiraceae bacterium | reverse complement strand
TAGAATGACATATCTTATCCTGAAACGATTGTAGCATCTTATTATAAAAACTGTCAATAGCTCTTTCTTAATTTTGGATTTTTTTGGATGAAATGTCATTTTGTGCGCATAGATTTTATGTCTTTCGTACAGCTCTATTTTTTCCCGATTTTTCTCCTATTTTTTGTGGTGAACGAAAATACATTGTATTTTATAAAAATTTATATTATAATGCATTTTACCAAGGAAAATAATTCCTGCTTTTTGACGCCTTTGTAAGCCTCTGCTAGATTTTCCGCAGTACCCCGGCAGACAGCAGGTATCTGCCCTCGTTTTGTTCTGTTTAGTGTTTTCGTGATTTCATTACCGGAGAGTGTGTTTATGACGAATCAGGCTTCGCGAGTACAAGTTTTGGACCGGGCGCTGGATCTAATCGAGTTACTGGCAACCTCAGAAAATGGACTGAGCATTGCCGATCTTTCTGCGGCAACAGGACTGCCGAAAAGCACAGTACACCGAATCCTCTCAACCTATGCAGACCGCCACTACATTGAAAAAGATGCGGAGACCAGCATCTACCATTTGGGGCACAAGTTTGTGGAAATTGCCAGCTTATATCTGAATAAGATCGTGCTGAAAACAGAAGCAGCGCCTATCATGCACGAGCTGGCTACCACCTTCAACGCCATCTCCTATCTGGGGGTTTTGGAAAATAATGAGGTCATGTACCTGGAGCGTGCAGAGCAGTTCAACAGCCTGCGGCTTTACACTCAAATCGGAAAACGGGAGCCTATTTACTGCACCGCTTTGGGCAAGGTTCTGATGGCCTTTCTCCCCGATCTGGAATTTGAACACATTGCGAGACAGTTGTCCTACGAGCCCTATACCGCCCACAGCATCACCAATTATGAGGATTTCCAAAAGGAGGTCCGGCTCGTTCGCTCCCGCGGCTATGCAGTGGACCGGGAGGAGCATACCATCGGCAGCAGCTGTCTTGCCGTGCCGATCTTTGATTACACGCGAAAAGTGATGGCTGCCATGAGCATCTCCGCCCACTCCCTGTTTGACCACTATCCGGAGTCCGTCATCTTTCAGAAAATGCACGACGCCTCCATCGAACTGTCCCGCCGCATGGGATATACGAAGCCGCCGCAGCCCTACACAAAATAGTGTAATTTTCCTCTTCTTGGCGCCGCCCTGCAAAAAGGACCCTGGACGGAGATAACCGTCCAGGGTCCTTTTTGCGATATATAGACCAACACAGTTCAAGGTACAAAAGCCGACAGCCCTGCCTGAACCCGGCACGGCGGCCGGTTCGGGCGGGGCTGTTTTTTACAGGCAGAAGAGATCCTTCTTGTTGCAGTAGTCGGTCTCGTCATTCAGCCGCTGCTGCACCGCATCCGGATTCTTCTGCGCCAAACTGTTGATAATCAGATTGATCATCGCCAGGGTGGCTACATGGGAGTAGTCCACAGACAGGCCGGTGACCGGCACCAGCAGCACAAAGTCGCTGACACAGGCCAGCGGATTGGCCGCATTATCGGTGATCGCTACCACCACCGCGCCGCGGCGGCGGGCAAGAATGGCCGCATCCCGCACTTCCTTCAGAACGCGCTGACTGCTGAAGGCAAGCAGCACATCCCCCTCCCCGATATCGCTGAATTCCACCTTCTTGGACAGCCCCAGCCCGGTAATACCCTCGTAGTCCTTCCCCAGCCGCCACAGGTAATGGCCCGTGATCTGGACCGCTACCTCGCTGGCAAACATAGCCACGCCGTACACCTTCCGGCTGCGGTTGACCCGCTCCACCACCTGATCCAGCACCTTCAGATCCAGCAGCTTCTCCATGGCGGAGAGGTTGGCCAGGTCCTGGACAATGGAGGTCTTCACCACGTTCGACATCCCGGTGGTGCTGGAAAAATTCTTAAACATATTGTAAGGAGAGGTAGCCATCCGATAGCGCTGGCTGAGATCCTCCTTAAAGTCGGAAAACTTTTCATACCCCAGCTTATGGACCAGACGAGTGATATAAGTGGCGGACACACCGCACAGCTCCGCCATCTGGGAGTTGCGGAGAAACACCGTCTTTCCGATATCCCCCAGGATCCGCTCCATGACCGCCTGCTCCTTGGCGGTGAGATTCGCCTGCCGCATCCGTTCCGTCAGCTGTGTCATAACGTCCCTCGCCTTCGCCGCTCAGGACGCCGCAGCAACCCCTCCGACGAGAGGCACACAGCGCCGAGCGCAGATCTTTTGGAAATGTCCAGGTCCGGCACCGGCGGCCTCAAAAGCCCCGATGGCGCCCTGCGCAGGGCCCTCGGCCGATCCCGCGGATGCCCATGTGTTTGTCATTATACTGCGAAAAAGCCAGGCTGTGCAAGGGAAAATTTTTCTCTCCAACGAAAAGAGCGGCTCAGACTGCCGCCTGCTGATAGCTCTTCTTTCTCAGCAGCAGGCCCCCCACCACGATGGCAGCCCCCAGCAGCAGGGCATAGAGAAGAAACGCCACAGTGTAGCTGCCGAAGCGGTCGTAGATCAGTCCGGTGACCGGCGGCGCCACGGCGGGCCCCAGAAACTGGAAGACGTTGATGGAACCGTAGATGTTGGCAAAATCCCGGGTGCCGAAGAAATAGATGGTCAGCTGGGGGGTAAGCACAAAGGGAGACGCCACGCCGATGCCGAAAAGGAGGACCCCCAGCACCGTGAGGGGCAAATTGCGGGAGGTCAGCAGCAGCAGAATCCCCGCCAGGGCCAGCAGCGACATCAGGAGAAAGTTGCGCTTGGTGCCGATGCGGTCATTGAGCCAACCGAAAAACAGCTTGCCGAAGGTCATACCGAGGCTGAGGATGCTGAGGAACAGCGCCGCCGTCTCTGAGGCGTAGCCAATGTCCTGGAAGTGGGCCTGCATGTGGTTGAACAGGCCCATGGAGCTGGCGCTGAGACCGAAGACCACAAAGCAGGAGGCCCAGAAGGCCGGGGTGGCCATGGCCTCCCGGCGGAGCATGCCGTCGCCGTAGCTGCGGCCCCGGGGCGCCTGGCCGGTGTAGCCCAGGGGGACCAGGCCCTTCTCGGAGGGGGTATAGCGGTAGAGCAGAAACAGGGGCAGCATGCACAGCAGCATGCACACCGTCAAAAACCGGTAGGCGCTCTGATAGCCGAAGCGCTCGATGAAGGCCTGGGCCACTGGATTGAAAACCATGCTGCCGATGCCGGTGCCGGTGAGGGCGATGCCCATAGCGGTGCCCTTTTTGCTGTGGAACCAGTTGTTCATCAGAATATTCACCGACACCATGCCGCACAGGGAGGAGCCGGTGCCGATGAGAAAGCCCAGCACATAGAACTGGCGGATATCCGTGGCGAAGGACAGTCCCGTCCAGCAGGCCGCCATGAAAAGGCCTCCGCCGATGGTAGCCAGCCGGGGCGGGATCTTCTCATAGACCTTGCCGATGAGGGGGCAGAAGACCATGGAGGCCACAGAGACCATGGAGGTGTACAGGGAAAATTGACTGCGGGAGACCTGGAGAGCCTCGGTGACGGGCACCAGGAATTGCCCGGCGCAGTTGACGACGATGCCGGACCCGCCCACCAGCATCAGCGTGCCGGTGAGGCAGAGCAGCCATCCATAAAAAAATTTGTTTTGTTTCATAAGCGACATCCTCAAAGGAAAAAATCGGAAGGGCGGCCGGTGTGAATGGCTTCACACCGGCCGGCCGTTCCGTAGAGAGGAGGGTCGGACCAGGCGGCGTCAGCAGCGCGGTCCGTGGGGTCATTTGTTCTTGGCTGCCTGCTGCATCCGCACCATGGGGCACTTGTTCTTATCCATGGAACTGACGATCACCATGGCAATGAGGGAGACGGCGTAGGCGGCGAAGAGGCCCATATCGGGGCTGAAGAGGCCCTGGATGGGGCTGGGAATGCCCGCCAGGAAGCAGACGGTGCCCACAATGGCGCCGCAGATCATGCCGGCGAAGCAGCCCTTCACCGTGCCGTTCTTATACAGCAGCGCACCGTAGAGGGGCACCAGCATGCTGCCCATGTACGGATAGTTGAAGAGGATGATGGCGTCCAGCACGTTATCCATCTTGAAGGCGAAGAAGATACCCACAAGGCAGGCCACTACGATGGTCAGCTGGGCCACCCGCTTGGCGTTGGGCAGATCGTCGATGGATTTCTCCGGGTGGAGGATCTTGTTGTAGAGATCCCGGGAGAAGGAGGCGCCCATGCAGATGAGCAGGCCGTTGCCGCTGGACATGGCAGCAGCCAGCACGGCGGTGACCACGACGCCCGCCAGGATGGGGGACATGGTGGCGGAGACGGTGGTGGCGAAGATGCTGCCGGTGTCGGCGCCGGGGTTGAGCATCTTGCCGGCCACGCCGATGGCGGAGGCCATGGTGCCGATGAACATGGTGATGATACCGCCCCAGATGCAGCCCCACCGGGCCGCCTGGACGTTCTTGGCGGACTGATAGCGCAGGAAGGCGTCATAGGACACGCCGATGGACACCAGCATGGGTGCTACGGCGTAGATGCACTTGGAGAGGAGGCCCTCCGGAATGATGGGGGTGAGGAACACGGTGGAAATGGGATCGATGCCGGTACCGGCCAGCTTCACCAGAGCGACGATGGCCGCCACGGGAATGCCGATCATAATCACGGCAATGTTGACGGTGTCGCCCACCACCACGGACCACATGCCGCCCATGGAGGCGTAGATGAGGATAATGACGGCGCAGACCACCACGCCGATCCAGAAGGGGATGCCGAAGGCCGCCAGGATGCTGCCGCAGGCCAGCAGCTGGGCCACGAAGATACCCAGCAGGCTGGGCACGTTGCTCAGCCAGGCCCAGCCGCGGATCACCTTGTGGCCGCCGTAGCGGGCCTCAAAGTAGTCCATGGGGACTACGGCCTCTACGTCGCGCATCTTGGGGGCAATGAAAATACCGGCCAGGATGCAGCCCAGGCCGCAGCCCAGGGAGTAGTACATACCGGGCCAAACGCCGTTGTAAATGGCGCCGTTGGTGGCGCCGCCCACTACCACACCGGCGCCGATCTGAACGGCGGCGATGGTGCAGGCGCACAAGAGCGTACCCAGCTTCCGTCCGGCCACCAGGAAGTCGCTGGCCTTGCTGGCCCGCTTCTGGGCCCAGAAGCCGATACCGAGAAGACTGCCGAGGTAAATGATCGCAACGATGGCAATGAATACTCTGGGATCCATAGTCTTTTCTCCTTTTCTCTCACTTGGCCCGCCGGATGGCGCTCCGGCGGGCGATCATGGAATGGAACAGGGGAACGGTTGTAGCCTGAGGATCACATGTATAAAGCGATGCCGCCGATCAGACGGGATCAGTCGGGCTCATGGCCGGAGAACAGCTCCTTGGCCGCTGTGGCAAGACCGGGAACCTGCCGCATGGGCACGGCGCTGAGGGCAAAGCGGATGGCCCGAGCCAGAGGGATGACGAAGATGTTCCGCTCCGCCAGCTTGGCAGCCAGACCTGCGGAGTCCTTGGCGGGCACGGTGATGAAGAAGCCGGCCTGGTAGGGCAGATGATGGAGCCCCACCTCCTTGGCCTCCTTCAGGAAGACCTCGGCCCGCTTGGCCAGCATCAGCCGGGCGGCATTGCGCTCCTTGTCGATCTGGGCGCGGATGGCGGGATCGGCCATGATGTTGATGAGCATCTGCTGGGTGCCCCGGGTGCCGTTGGACCAGGTGGTGCGGTTGGAGTAGGTGTTGACCTGCTCAAACTCGTCCGCCACTTCCTTGGAGGTGGTGAGGCACACCAGAGCGCCGCCCCGCATGCCGTAGACGGAGAAGGCCTTGGACATGCTGAAGGCGATGGCGGTGAGGATGTTCTCCGGCATATCCTCAAAGAACTTCAGGAAGCTGCGGGTCTCATCGGGGTCACCGGCGTAGTCGATGTAGGCCATATCCCACAGGATGATGATGCGCTTGCTCTCGTCCTTGGCGCACTGGCGGAAGAAGTCGGTGACCTCCTTCCAGTCATCGTCGGACATGGTGTAGCCGGAGGGGTTGTTGGCGGGGGTGTTGAAGATGGCCATGAGGCTGTCCTGCCGCTGCAGGATCTCCAGGGCCTTTTCCTTCATGCCGGCGATGTTGAAATGATCGTCCTTGTCGAACATCTCATACATCTCCCACTTGCGGTGGTACTCGGTGGCCATCTCCCGGTAGGGGCCCCAGTGCCAGGTGGGGATCAGGAAGGTCTGGCCCTCGTCCACATAGTTGTAGATCATGTGGCGGATGCCGCCGCTGCCGCCCATGGTGGCCACGCCGGAGGTATAGGTCCCCTTGGGCTGGTGGCCCTGGAAGATGAACTCGGTAGCCCCTACCATGAAGTCGTGAAGGCCCTCAATGGGGGCGTAGTCCATAAGATCATCGGCAGGCAGAGCGCGGTAGACCTTCTCCACCGTGGGCAGGGAGAGGAAGTTTCCATCGTCGTCCTTCAAAACGCCCAGGGTGGCGTCCACCACGTTCTCACGGCCATACTTGGCGATGGCGGTTCCGGCGTTGCCGGCGGAGCTGAAACTGGGGTCCGGCTTGCCCTTGCCAAAGGCATGGGAAGCGGTCATGGTAGTGACTTTCATGGGGTGCTCTCCTCCTTAATCGGTGTATTTGACGATGAGGGCGTCCACAGCGCACACGCCTTCTCCCTCAGGGTACACAAATACGGGGTTCAGATCCATCTCCTTGACGGTATCCCGGTTCTGGTAGGCGTAGTCGGCGATCTTCACCATCATGTCCGCCAGAGCGTCGATGTCGCAGGGCTTGGAGCCGCGGTAGCCGGTGAGCATCTTGTAGCTCTTCAGCTTCTTCAGCATCTCCTTGGCCTCCCAGTGGTTCAGGGGGACGGGGTACAGCGCCGCATCGCGGAAGATCTCCACGAACACACCGCCCATGCCCACCAGCAGCATGGGACCAAACTGCTTGTCGTTGGTGACGCCGATGATGATCTCCACGCCGGCAGGAGCCATCTCCTGGACCAGCACGCCGTCGGTGGCGGCGTTGGGCATGGTGCGCTTGACATTGGCCAGGATCTCGCGGTAAGCTGCCAGGCCCTCTTCCGCGGTGTGAATGTTCAGCTTGACGCCGCCGGCGTCGGTCTTGTGCAGGCTCTCCGAGGAGTTGATCTTGAAGACCAGAGGCTTCTTC
>CALXDB010000127.1 GCA_944386955.1 uncultured Oscillospiraceae bacterium | reverse complement strand
AGACCCCAATCCCCCTAAAAATCGGTACATACGAATGATCGTGCTGCCGGCACAGAGCCGGGCGATGTAGTTTTTTAATTGAAGCGATTCCAGCATTTTTAAAATCTGCTGCTGGCTCGATTCAATATTTTTTACCGTAACATGGGGATACCGGCCAAGGAGAGACTGTACGACTTCTCTCAGATCCTGTATGCTGCTCCAACCAAACTGAAAAATCTGCCCGGTCGCATTGGAGAAAACACACCAAGCGGTGAGAGGACGGTCCTTGATGTATGCCACATTGTAAAGATCCGGATGCAGCGCCAGAATATGATCGGAATGCTCGTAGGATGGCCTGTTTCGGTTGATATCTGCTGCCTGCTGAAAATCAAATGCTGCAAGGCTGGCATATTGCACGCTCTCTGGCTGCCGGCTGCTTTTGAATGCACTGCCGCTTAAAACAAAAAACTCCCTCGAAATGAAAAAGCCCAGCCGTTTATAAAGCGCAATTGCCCGCTCATTTTGCTGGAGCACCTCCAGGCAATACCGCTCTATTCGGCCCTGCCGCAATGTCTGCTGTGCAAGAGCAAAAAGATTGGTGAATACCTGCTTTCCACGGTGAGCTGGAATTACGCCGGTTGCCACATCAAATGCAGTCCGATGCCCCTGATACAGGCCGCAGGAATTCAATAGGAATCCCACCAGCGCTCCGCGGAAGAAAGCACCGAAGGACAGCCTCCTATCGATTCCGCTTGCGGAAAAGAGGGCGGAGAGCTCCGGCTCGCTCAAGTGAATCGGAAGCGCATAGTCGGAAAAGGCGCAGTTCAGGCACTCAGAAATTTCATAAAAAGAACATTCTTCCAAATTCTTATATTGATACATGGATCCACCTTGCTTTCTGCCCCCAATAGCCGTCCCTGTGAAAGAGCACTTGCCAATACGCCCTGGTTTATTCGATGGGTGGCAGGCAGCAGGTGCTCTTCTCGATTTTGCAAGCGTTTGCGTTCCCCAAAATCCGGACATCTGCCCGGATCCTTTTTTAGTTTACGGTATTCTGGAGGCGTTTGCAAGGGGGCGTGACAGTGCTGCCGGCTGCCGCTGCTTCGGCGCAGGACGGCGGAATCGTATGGCGGCTGCAACGCGTCTTTTTATGGTGTGTGGAATTTTGCTGGGAGCGGTGTTTGGGATCTTATTTACCGAGCAGCAGTTAGGCAAAGTTTTTCATTTTGTCGGTGCATTACTGTGCACGAACAGGGACCGTCCCAGAAAACAGGCGCATTCTCTCTTCTGGGAGAATGCACCCGAAATGCAGAGAGGGAGGATTTCCGATCACTCTTCCATAGAAGTTTTGACTGTGGTCAGACCGGTCGGCACGGGGATCCACGCTTTGCCGGCACTTCCGGTCAGGTCCATCTGCTCCGCCGCGGCGGTCCGCACGGCGGTGCGGGCGATTTCCCACACCTGATAGGCGCTGTTGCCGCTGAGATCTGCCGATTGCAGCGCCCTGGAGACGGAATGCAGAATGTCGATGCAGACATTGACCTTGTTGATGCCCATGCGGCACGCCTTTGCAATGTTGTCTTTGCCGGTGCCGGAGCTCCCATGGAGTACCAGCGGGAAACGGGTGAGCTCCTTGATGCGGCAAAGACGGTCAAAATCAAGCTTCGGTTCTCCTGCATAGGTGCCGTGGGCGGTGCCGATGGCTACGGCCAGAGCCGAGATTCCGGTCTCCTCCATGAAGCGCCGGGCCTCCTCAGGATCCGTCAGGCTCCTCTGCCCGTCGTAGGATGCGCCCTGGCCCACATGGCCCAGCTCCGCTTCCACGGAGATCCCCAGGGGCCGGACGGCTTCCACCACCTCCCGCACCCTCGCCGTATTTTCCGCATAGGGCAGAGAGGAGCAGTCGATCATCACCGAGGTAAATCCGCCGCGGACCGCCTGAATCACCTCCTGAAAGCTGCTCCCGTGGTCCAGATGTACGGCGACAGGCACCGAGGCCTTTGCCGCCAATGCTGTGAGGATGCCGCCCAGCCCCACAAGGTCCGGCACGGCCTTTGGCGCTACATCCAGAATCAGCGGGGAGCGCCGCTCTTCGGCGGCTTCGATACAGGCTCGGGCGTCCAGATCGGAAAAGACGTTGGGGGCGGGGACGGCAAAGCCGCCGCAGTTGGCCCGATCCAGGATTTCTCCAAGAGTGACTAGCATCTGTCTCCCTCCTCAGCGGTTGGTATAGCCTACCGTCCGGCAGGGGGCGTCCCACCAGATCTTTCGCTCCTCGTCCAGGACGCAGAGGGAGACGGTGATACCGGCGGTCTCCTGGGTGGTGAAGAGACTGTCCGCGATGCCGTCATAGACCCGGACGCCCCGCTCCTGAAGCCAATGGAGGGCATCCTGATAGAAAATGGCCAGCTCCATCTGGGTGGTGGCGCCCATGCCGTTGATCAGCAGCAGCACCTCCGTGCCGGTTTCCAGGGGCATGTCGTCCCAAAGAAGCCGCATGGCCTTGTCCACGATGGTCCGGCAGGGGGCCATGGGAATCACAGCGGCGCCGCCCTCGCCGTGGACGCCCGCGCCGATGCTGACAACGTCGTCGGGGATCTCCATCATCTGCAGGCCGGTCTGGGGGTGGGTGCACCCCGTCATGGAGACGGAGATGGAGCGGGTATTGGTCCGCGCCGTCTCGAAGGCGCGGATGCACTCCTCCAGAGAGCACCCCGCCTCCGCCGCGGCCCCGGCCATCTTGACGCCGAAGAACATGCCCGTCAGCCCCCGGCGCTCCTCCGGAAACTCCTTGGGGGCGGAGGCGATGTCATCGTAAAAAATGGCACTGGCTACGTTCAGACCGGCGCGCTTGGCAAGCTGCACCGCCTGACGGCCGTTCATTACGTCCCCGGCATGGTTGGCAATGGTCAAAAGGATGGGACTTCCGTCGTTGATGGCCTCCATGGATTCGAACAGCTGACGGCCGGACTGGGCTGCGAAGACGTCGCCCATGCTGGCCATATCGTACATGCCGTAGCCCACCCAGCCGATAGAGCCGGGCTCATGGCCGCCGCCGTTTCCAATGATGAGCTTCACCTTTCCCGGGGCCTTGGGTTCCCGGCGCAGCATCCGGTGGGTGCCGGGCTCCCGGCGGAGGATGTGCTGATTTGCCATGGCCATGCCGTCCAGCATCTGGTCCATGATCTCTTCCGGTGCGTTGAGAAATTTTTTCATCACGTTATGTCCCTCCCGGTTACAGCGCACTGCCGGCGTACTCTGCCATGGCCTCCAGAGCAATGGCCATGGTCACGGAGCCCGCGTCCACATAGCCGCGGGACTTTTCCTGAAGAAACTTAGCCCGTCCCTTCCGCGCCGCCAGATCCCGGGTGGCGTCGGAGCCGGCGCGGCCGGCCTGAGCAGCGGCGGCCAGGCAGGTCTTGAGATCGGCCCCGGAGGCGGCCGCCTGATCGAAGGCCGCGGAAGCGGGTGCCAGCGCATCCAGCATGGTTTTGTCTCCCACCTTGGCGCCGCCGATCTGCTGAATCTGCTCCATCCCTTCGGAGAGAATCTTGCCGAAGGCCGTGGCGTCCAGAATGTCGGCGCCCCGGACCGCGTCGCCGCCGCCGCTGAACAGTGCGCCCATGATAAGGCCGATGGCGCCGCCCATGGAGTCCGACAGCGTATTTCCGGCGGTGAGGAGCACCTCAGCCGGCGTCTGGAAGGAGGCGTCCTGAAGGGCCTCCTGTACGGCGCGGAAGCCGCGCTCCACCGTAAAGCCGTGGTCACCGTCTCCGATGAAGCTGTCCAGCCTGCAGAGGGTGTCCTTATGGGCGATCTCCTGGGCGCAGACGTGCAGCAGCATGGCTTTCAATTGTATCCAATTCATAATCTGAAACTCCTAACAGTTGAGGTTGGAATGCTCCGGCCAAAACTGGCCGGAGCGTTCATGGTGGAAAGGGAAGCGGAACCTGAAATTTGGTCAGCGGGAGGTCGTTTCGCTCTCCCGGCGCTTGGCGATTTCGGCAATGATGCTGTTGAGCTTCTTGTCGTTCAGGCCGAAGAAGAGCTGGATCACAGCGGTAGCTACCAGCAGAACGGCGGGGATGATGAACGCCAGTGACAGCATGGAATTCTGCACCTGCGCAGTCTGTACCGCATTGGCTACATAGCCGGAATTTTCCAGCAGAAGACCAAAGATAAAGCCGCCCACAGCGGAGCCGAAGGTAATGGTCAGGCCGAACAGAGAGTGGACCATCCCACCTTTGTTCATACCGGTCTGCCATTCGCTGTAGTCCACCATACCGGGCATCAGGGCGAAGGGAAAGACCATTTCCAGTCCCAGGAACAGGCCGCTGAGAATGAACAGGACCCAAACCACGCCGTACTGCATGGAGGCCTGACTGGCCGCAGCGCCCATGGACTTAATCATAAGAAAGTTTACGACGAACAGCACGGCTGTGATGAGCTTAACGACAATAAAGGCACAGTTGGTGTCCCGGAGCAGCTTGATCACGGGGTTCAGCAAAAGAGCGCCCACCACCATGGCAATGGTGTAAACCAAAATGGTCTGGTCGTAAAACAGCTCCAGACTCCAGTAATACTGGAAGATGTAGATGAGGATGCCGCTGCGGATGGCGTAGAGCATCTGCTCCACCACGGCATTGCCGCAGAGCACCACCAGGGGACGGATTTTGACGAGGTCCTTGATTTGCTGCAAAATGCCCACGCCGGCCCCGATCCCCACCAAGTGGGAACGATAGGTGCCGTCCCGGTTCAGCTCGTATTTTTTTGTAATGATAATATTGGCGATACAGATTACCGTCAGAAAGACGGCGATCACGAGCGCCGCCATAAAGAAACCCTTGGCCTCGTTGCTGCCGCCGAAAAAGCGGACCATTTTAATGAAGACCACAGCAGAGATGATTTGGGCCACGTTTTGCAGAGCGCTTTTGATGGCGACGACCTTGCTGCGCTCGTCGGGGTTTTTCGTCATGTTGGCCAGCTGAGCCGTGGAGGAGGAATACTCCATGGTGGCGCCGATGGCGCCGTACAGGCCGTAGCCCAGGCAGGCCCAGAAAATTTTCAACGCGGTGGACTCCACATTCAGGGCGGTGAACGTCATCACAAGGGTGATGACCAGAGGCGGCAGGCCCAAAAGGTTCCAGGAACGGTATTTGCCCCATTTGAAGCTGCAGTTATCAATGGCGTATCCGATCAGAGCATCGGGACCACGATTTTCACCACGATCTCACCCTGCTGGCCCTTCAGGGGGATATGACCCTGCGGGAGGCGGACCAGGACCCCCGGCGGGAAAATCTGACCAGTTTTATCGGCAGAGGGTTTCCGCGGAAGGTGGAGTGGAACCCGGAGCCGGTGCTGCTCCTCCCCGGAGACAAGGTGGTGCTCATGAGCGACGGGGTCTATCGGGCGCTGTCGCAGCAGGAACTGGCCCGATGCCTGCGGGGCGGCGCGTCTGAAGCGGCCCGGGCTCTTCGTGGGGCAGTGATGGAAAAGAGGCTGCCCCAGCAGGACAACTTTACCGCGGTGGTCTTGGAGGAGATGTAAAAGGCGTCCGGCCTGTGGCGGACTTGCCAGCCTCTTCCCCTCTCTGATATAATAAAAACAACACGGCTGCGGAAGAGGAGGAGAGCGATGGTGTGTACCCAGGAGGAGATGGAGCGGCGGGTCATGGAGGAGCTGCGGCAGCGCAGCCTGCGGGAGGACGTCAACCGGATGATGGCCCTGTCCTATCAGGATTGCTGTGCGGAGGACGGGACCGTCATGCTGTGTCACCGGATGGCGGCGTGGGAGCGGAACGTTATGGATACCATGCACGGAGGCCTCATTACCTTCCTGCTGGACGCCGCCATGGCCATCGCCTGCCGGGCCTGTACCGGCGACAGGGCCATGCCCACCATGGATCTCTATGTCAGCTTTCTGCGCCCTGTGCGGGGCGGGGAGGCGATATGCGTCGAGGGGCGCGTGGAGCATGTGGGCCGCCGGACGATCCATGCCTCCGCCCGGCTCTGGACCGGGGGCGGGGAGCGCCTGTGCGCTGCGGCTTCCGCTAACTTCTGCCGGACGGCCCCTGCCGGAGAGGCGTCCGGCGGGACATAAGGGCAGGGGAAAAAGCGTGAATAGGGCCGGGGATGGCTTCGTCCCCGGCCCTTTTGCGTCCATCGAAATGCCGCTACCATTTCCGGCGGGATTGGAGTATAATGGGCTCACGCAGGGCCGGAGGTCCGGCTGGGGGGAGGAGTGCTGTGCAATGACCGCGATGAAAAAGAAGACCATCCGTTTTTTATGGATCAGTCTGCTGTCTCTGGCAGTTTTGTGCGTGGGCGTGTTCGTGTGGCTCACGCGGAGCATGGCGCGGGAGAGCGACGAGACCATGACTCAGATCGCCAATCTCTACATGGAGGAGCTGAACGCCCAGCTTCAGCGGCACTTTGACTCCCTGGTGGAGGTGCAGCTGGCCCAGGTGGAGGGCATTACCCTGGCGGTGCCGCCCGGTTCGGTGGAGACTATGGACGATGCCGCTGTCCAGGCGATGACCGCCAGCGGACGATCCCGGGACTTCATCTATCTGGCCCTTTATAACACCGAGGGTCGGGCGGACATCCTTTACGGCGATCCGGTGACCATCCGGGAGGAGGAGGCCTTCCTCCGCTCCCTCAACCAAGCGGAGCCCAAAATCGTCCTGGGGGATACTGCTGACGGCCAGAGCCTTCTGCTGCTGGGGGTGTCGGTGGGCTACCCCGTGTCGGAGGGCTATCCCATGCGGGACGGCAGCCAGTGTACCGCCCTGCTGGCCGGAGTCCCCATGGAGGCGGTGAATCAGGCGCTGTCCCTTAATATCAACAATACGCTGGTCTACTCCCACATTATTGAGAGCAACGGCCGGTTTGTAGTAAAAAACTCTGACGCGGAAACGGACAACTACTATGACTGGCTGGCGGATAATGGCGCATTTGAGGAGGAAGAGCCGGCACAGGTGGTAGCGGCGATGGAAGAGACTCTGGAAGCGGGAGAGATGTTCAGCATGGTGCTGTCGGAAGGGGGGCAGCGCAGTCACGTCTACTGCTCTCCCCTGTCCAACTCAGAGTGGTATTTGGTAACGGTGATGCCCTATGGGGTTCTGGATGAGGCGGTGGCAGCGCTGGAGGACCATCGGACGGCCGTTACGCTGTCAGGCTGCAGTATTCTGCTGTGCGCCACTCTGGTGGTGTTCTTCCTCTACTTCCGCATGTCCCGCCGCCAGCTCCAGGCGGTGGAGCGGGCCCAGCAGGAGGCGGA
>CALXDB010000126.1 GCA_944386955.1 uncultured Oscillospiraceae bacterium | reverse complement strand
TAGTAGGCGAAGATCTTCTGGGTGTACTGGCCCACGGGCACGTCGCTGTTGCCCATGGCCAGGAACACGTCGCCGCTCCGGAGCAGCTCCGCCAGCTGGTCAAAGCTCTCGATGCCCTTGGGGTTCCCCTCCGGCACCGCCAGGGCCACCTTGTTCTCCAGAAGGTCCACCCGGGTGCCCTCCAGGAGGAGGTCCTGCCCGTCGGGGTTCTTCGCCGTGTCGCCGATCAGATCGCCGTCTAAGGCGTTCATCTGGGTGGGGGCGGCGGAGATGAAGAGGTCGCAGTCGGCCCCCGCCTCGATGTTGTCCAGCAGGGTGCCGGAGGACTCGAAGCTGTATACCAGCGTCACGTTGGGGGCCACGTCCTTGTAGAGGTCCGCGATCTCCTCCAGGGTCTCCTGCATGGAGGCGGCGGCGAAGACGATCAGCTCCACAGATTCCTGGTCCTCCTGCCCGCTGTCGCTGCTGGTTTGGCCGCAGGCGGTCAGGGACAGGCACAGAAGAAGCACCAGAAGAAGGGACAGCATCTTTTTCATATCGTGATACTCCTTTCAGAATAAGGCTGATACTTAAAAAAACCGCCGGGCGATTTTTCCCAAGGAAAGGACCGCGGCGCCGGGGGAAGGCGGCGCCGCGGCCGGAGAGGGGGGTCACTTTCCGAAGCTGCAAAGTGGGTAATGACAGCTCGGACACCCGAGACAGAGGCCGCCGTTGCCCATCCGGGCGATCTCGGCCTTGGACACTGGAACACCTGCGGCCACCTTCGGCAGCACCAGGTCGAACACGGTGGCCCCCGCGTACATCACGCAGCCGGGGAGCCCCATCACCGGGGTGCCGTCGTCGTAGTAGCCTAAGAGGAACATGGCACCCGGCAGCACCGGGGCGCCGTAGGTGACGATCTTCGCGCCGCTGTCCTTGATGGCCCCGGGGGTGTTGTCGTCCGGGTCCACGCTCATGCCGCCGGTGCAGAGGATCAGGTCCACCTTCTTTTCCCGCATGTCGGCAATGGCCCGGGCGGTCATGTCCTTGTCGTCGCTGACCACGGCGTGCTCCGTCATGGTGATGCCGTAGGCTTTGAGCTTCTCCACGATCACCGGGGTGAAGGTGTCCTGAATCAGGCCCTTGTACACCTCGCTGCCGGTGGTGACCACCCCGGCAGTCTTCAGTTGATAGGGCAGCACCTGGAGAAGGGGCTTGCCCCCGCCGATCTCCTCCGCCGCCAGCAGCTTCTCCTCCTCGATCACCAGGGGGATCACCCGGGTGCCGCAGAGCTTGTCCCCGGCCCGCACCGCCGTGCCGGAGTGGCGGGTGGCGATCATGATGTCGTCCAGCAGATTGATCCGGTCCAGCCGGTCCACGTCCACCAGGAAGAGGCCGTCGCAGTCGGCCTTCAGCTCGATCTTGCCCTCCTTCACGGCGGAGGGGGTCATGTGGGCCCCCTGGCAGATGGCCCGCAGCCGCTCGGCGGCGTCGTTCTCATGGACCATGCCCGGGACCATCTCCCAGACGTACAGATTCTCCTTGCCCATGCTGAGGAGCACGGGGATGTCCTCCTCTGTCACCACATGGCCCTTGCGGAACCGGGCATCCTTATAGGAGCCCTTGATGATCTGGGTCATGTCGTGGCACAGTACATGGCCCACAGCCTCCCGGGTGGGGATCAGTTTCATGGCAGTATCCTCCCAGCGGCGGCGTGATCCTCCCAAAAGGCCACGCTGCCTTCAATAATATTGCCTGTATTATACCACGACGGCGGGGGGGCGGCAAGGCGGGATGTTTGTAATATTGAAATAATCGTTCGGTAATTCCGAATCATCTGAAGCGGAGAGGCAAGGATTGGTGGGATTGCCCCTTGCAATCCTGGAAAAGTTCGATATACTATATTATAGATCAATATGTCTAAATGGGAGAATGTATGCGCAATATCATTACTTCAGTGGACCCCTGCTCCCCGGCGGAGCGGGCGGGCGTCCGGCCCGGGGAGCGGCTGGCGGAAATCAGCGGCCACCCCATCCAGGACGTACTGGACTACCGCTTTTTCGGATATGACAAGAACCCGGTGCTGACCCTGGAGAGCGAGCAGGGCAGCCGGAAGCTGCGGGTGAAGAAGGGGGAGGGAGAGGACCTGGGCCTCAACTTCGAGACCTACCTTATGGACAAGGCCCGCTCCTGCGCCAACCGGTGCATCTTCTGCTTTGTGGACCAGATGCCCCCCGGCATGCGGGAGACCCTCTACTTCAAGGACGATGACGCCCGCCTCAGCTTCCTCATGGGCAACTACCTGACCCTCACCAACTTGAGCCAGCGGGAGATCCAGCGAATCTGTGACCTGCGCATCAGCCCCATCAATGTGTCCGTCCACACCACGGACCCGGAGCTGCGGTGCAGAATGCTCCAGAACCGCCGGGCGGGGGAGAGCATCGAGGTGATGCGCCGGTTCGCCAAGGCCCACATCACCATGAACTGCCAGATCGTGGCCTGCCCCGGCCTCAACGACGGCCCGGCCCTCGACCGGACCCTCCGGGAGCTGGGGGAGATGCACCCGGCGGTGGAGAGCGTTGCCATCGTGCCGGTGGGGGTGACCCGCTACCGGGAGGGCCTCCCGGAGATCCACCCCTACACCGGGGAGCAGGCCGCCGCCCTCATTGACCAGGTGGAGGCTTTCGCCCGGGATTTTCTGGCGGAGTACGGCACCAGCCTGGCCTGGTGTTCTGACGAGTTCTATCTCTTAGCGGGGCGGGAATTGCCGGAGAAGGGCTACTACGAGGACATGGACCAGCTGGAGAACGGCGTGGGCATGCTGCGGCTCCTCCTCAGCCAGGCGGAGCTGGCGGCGGAGGACGACTTCTCCCACCTGACCCCATCCCCCTTCGCCGTGGCCACCGGCGTGTCGGCGGCCCCCTTCATCCGTCAGGCGGCGGCGCTGGTGCAGCAAAACTGCCCGGCTCTGAAGGGGACGGTGTACCCCATCGTCAACGACTTCTTCGGCCACACCATCACCGTCTCCGGCCTCATCACCGGAAAGGACCTCATAGCCCAGCTGAAGGGGAAAGACCTGGGGCAGCGGCTGCTGATTCCATCCAACATGCTCCGCAGCGGGGAGCAGGTGTTCCTGGACGACGTCACCGTGGACGAGGTATCGAAAGCCCTCGGCGTGCCGGTGACCGTGGTGGCGGCGGAGGACGGCTTCGCCCTGGTGGACGCCATGCTGGACCTGGCGGAGCCTTTGGCGGCGCCGGAGGATCTGCCCCCGGAGGACGGGGAATACTACCGCTACAACCCCTCGGCGCGAGGGTAAGGAATATCCGAAAAGGAGAAAAGAATCGAAATGTCAAAACCTGTCATTGCCATCGTGGGCCGGCCCAATGTGGGCAAGTCCATGCTGTTCAATAAGATCATCGGCCAGCGCCTCAGCATCGTGGAGGACACCCCCGGCGTCACCCGGGACCGTATCTACGGCGAGAGCGACTGGAACGGCCGCAAGTTCACCCTCATCGACACCGGCGGCATCGAGCCCCGCACCGACAACCAGATCCTGGCCTTCATGCGGGAGCAGGCGGAGATCGCCATGGACCACGCCGACGTCATCGTCTTCCTCACCGACGTGAAGACCGGCATCACCGCCTCCGACCAGGAGGTGGCCAACATGCTCCTCCGGTCCGGCAAGCCGGTGGTGCTGGCGGTGAACAAGGTGGACCAGGGCATGAGCCCCGACGTCTACGAGTTCTACAACTTAGGCCTCGGGGACCCCATCGCCGTCTCCGCCGTCCACGGCCACGGCACCGGGGACCTTCTGGACGAGTGCGTCAAATACTTCCCCCCGGAGGACGGGGAGGAGGCGGAGGACGACGCCATTCAGGTGGCTATCATCGGCAAGCCCAACGTGGGCAAGAGCTCCCTCACCAACAAGATCCTGGGCCACCAGCGGGTCATCGTCTCCGACGTGGCGGGCACCACCCGGGACGCCATCGACTCCCGGTTTGAAAACGACAAGGGCAAATACGTCTTCATCGACACCGCCGGTATGCGGAAGAAATCCCGGGTGGAGGAGTCCATCGAGAAGTACAGCGTCCTCCGCTCCCAGATGGCCATTGACCGCTGCGACGTGTGCCTCATCCTCATCGACGCCACCGAGGGCGTCACCGAGCAGGACACCAAGGTGGCGGGCATGGCCCACGAGGCGGGGAAGGCCTCCATCATCGTGGTCAACAAGTGGGACCTGGTGGAGAAGGACGGCAAGACCATGGACAAGATGCGCCAGGAGATCCGCCGGGACCTCAGCTATATGACCTACGCCCCCATCCTCTTCATCTCCGCCCTCACCGGCCAGCGGGTGGACCGGCTCTTCGAGCTCATCAATTATGTCAACGACCAGGCCGCCACCCGGATCACCACCGGCATGCTGAACAACGTCCTGGAGGACGCCCAGACCCGGGTCCAGCCCCCCACGGACAAGGGACGGCGGCTGAAGATTTATTATGTTACCCAGGCGGGGGTGAAGCCCCCCCACTTCGTCATCTTCTGCAACGACGCCCGGCTGTTCCATTTCTCCTACCAGCGGTATCTGGAAAATCAGCTTCGCAGTACCTTCGGGCTGGAGGGCACGCCCATCAAAATCACCATTCGCCAAAAAGGCGATAAGGAGGGGTAACTGATGTTTATGGAGATTTCTGTGTGGCCTGTGGCGGGGCTGATGGCCGCCGTCGCCGTGGCGTCCTACTTTTTGGGGTGCTTTAACGGGGCGGTGATTGTCTCCAAATACATTCTCCGGGACGACGTCCGCAACCACGGCTCCGGCAACGCCGGGCTCACCAACTTCTACCGGACCTTCGGCGGGGCCCTCACCTTCGTAGTGATCCTCTGCGATGTGCTGAAGGCGGTGATCTCCGTGCTGCTGGGCGTGTGGCTGCTGTCCTTCATCGACCCGGTGTTTGGCCGGTACTGGGCGGGTCTCTTCTGCCTTCTGGGCCACATGTTTCCCTGCATGTTCCGCTTCAAGGGGGGCAAAGGGATTCTCTCCGGCGGCACCATCGCCCTGATGCTGGACTGGCGGGTGGCCCTGGTGGTGTGGGGCGGCTTCCTGGTGCTGTCCATTCTCACCAAGTATGTGTCCCTGGGGTCCTGCTGGGCCGGGGCCAGTTTCCCCTTCGCCACCTTCTTCGTCTATGACCACTCCCTCGTCCTTACGGTTCTGGCGGTGGTCATCGGCGGGCTGATCCTCTGGCAGCACCGGGGGAACATCGCCCGCCTCCTCCACGGCAACGAGAATAAGTTCAGCTTTCATAAAAAAAAGGAATAGCGGAATCGGATAAGGAGGTGCGCTATGAAGATCGCCGTATTGGGCAGCGGCGCCTGGGGGACCGCCCTGGCCATCCTGCTCTTTGGCAACGGACATGAGGTGACGCTGTGGAGCCACCGGGAGGAGCGGGCCCGGGAGATCGAGTCCACCGGCCAAAATCCCGCCCTGAAGGGGATCCCCATTCCCCCCGCCATGGCCCAGACCAGCAGCATCGACTGTGTGAAGGGCTGCCCCCTGGTGCTCTTTGCCACGCCCTCCTTTGCCATCCGGGAGACTGCCCGCATGGCCGCCCCCTACCTGGAGGAGGATGTCCTGCTGGTCAGCGCCACCAAGGGCATCGAGGCGGAGACGGGCCTCCGTATGACAGAGATCCTCCGGCAGGAGGTAGGGAAGCGCTGTAAAGTGATTGCACTTTCCGGCCCCTCCCACGCAGAGGAGGTAAGCCGCCGCATCCCCACGGGGGTGGTGGCTGCCGCCGAGGAGCTGGAGACGGCGGAGCAGGTTCAGGATGTGTTCATGAGCAACCGCTTCCGGGTGTACACCAACCCGGACATCGTGGGAGTGGAGCTGGGGGGCGCGCTGAAAAACGTCATCGCCCTGTGCTGCGGCATCAGCGACGGCATGGGCCTGGGGGACAACACCAAGGCCCTGATGATGACCCGGGGCATGACGGAGATGGCCCGCCTGGGGGTGGCCCTGGGGGGCCGCACCGACACCTTTGCCGGCCTCAGCGGCATCGGGGACCTGATCGTCACCTGTACCTCCATGCACTCCCGGAACCGCCGGGCGGGCATCCTCATCGGCCAGGGCCTCACGGCCCAGGCGGCCATGCGCCAGGTGGGGGCCACGGTGGAGGGCTACTTCGCCGCCAAAAGCGCCTATCTCCTGGCGGAGAAGGTGGGGGTGGAAATGCCCATCTGCCGCTGCGCCTACGAGGTGCTCTACCAGGACCGCCCGGTGCGGGACGTGGTGGAGGAGCTGATGCAGCGCCAGCGCCGGGGCGAGGTCGACGAGAGCTGGATCGGCGGATAATCCGGCGGCTTTCGGACATGCTATCCCCACAGCGTAACAACAAAGAGCGCTCTGAAAAAGGAAGTTCAGAGCGCTCTTTTTCTCAAAAGGAGGAACCTGTATGCGGCAGCTCTATTGGAATGGGACCATCCACACCATGGACCCGGCGGGGACGGTGGAGGCGGTACTGGCGGAGGACGGGGTGATCCGCTTCGCCGGAGCCCTGGCGGAAGTGGAGCACCTTGCTGGCCTGGAGCGGATCGACCTGGGGGGCCGGACCATGCTCCCCGCCTTTCTGGACCCCCACAGCCACTTCACCGCCGCCGCCAACAGCTTTTTGCAGGCGGACCTCACGGAGTGCGTCAATTTCCGGGAGGTGGAGGAGACTATCCGGGCCTTCCTCCGGGACAGGCAGATCCCGCCGGGGGAGTGGGTCACTGCCCAGGGATATGACCAGAACGCCTTGGAGGAGAAGCTGCACCCCACGTTGGAGCTTCTGGACCGGGCGGCCCCGGAAAACCCCCTGCTGGTCCAGCACAAGTCCGGCCACATGGGCGCGGTGAACACCCAGGCCCTCAAGCGGCTGGGGATCACCACCCAGACCCGTCCGCCGGAGGGCGGCGCAATCGGTGTAAAGGATGGACGCCTCACAGGCTATCTGGAGGAGAACGCCTTTGTATTCTACCAAAAGAAGGTGCCCATGGCAGACCTCCCCACCATGCTGGAGGCCTATCAGAAGGCCCAGGCGCTGTACCTCTCCCACGGGATCACCACCGTCCAAGAGGGGCTGCTGGCCCCCCAGATGGCGCCGCTGTACAAGGCCCTCCTGGCCTCGGATCTTCTCCAGGTGGACCTGGTGGGCTACGCCGAGGAGGCGACGGCAAAAGAAGTGGAGGGGGCCTTCCCGGACCACATCCGCCGGTACCAGGACCACTTCAAGCTGGGGGGCTATAAGATCTTCCTGGACGGCTCTCCCCAGGGCCGCACCGCCTGGATGCGCCGTCCCTACGAGGGGGAGGG
>CALXDB010000125.1 GCA_944386955.1 uncultured Oscillospiraceae bacterium | reverse complement strand
AGGTCAGTGAGCTCTCCCGTCTGGCGGACCGGCTCCACGAGAGCGTGGGCGTCCAGTACGCCTTCGACGGCGGCCAGGGCCAGCTGTGTCTCACCGCCAGGGACCTCCGGGCCCTGCTGTTTTTGTCCTTTGAGTATCTGGTGTCCCAGGGGTACGCCCTGGGCCGCTGTCTCAACTGCGGGCGGTACTTCGTGCCCTTCTCTGTGAACACCTGCTACTGCGACCGGCCGGCGGGGGAGGGGCGGACCTGCAAGTCCGCGGCGGCCAAGGTGAACTACACGAAAAAGCTCCGGCAGGACCAGGCCCGGAACCTCTACGCCAAACAGAACAACACCTACCAGATGCGGGTCCGCCGGTCTCCGGACCGGTACCCCGAGGCGGAGTACCGCCTCTGGCGGCAGCAGGCCAAGGATCTGCTGGCCCAGGCCGAGCGGGGGGAGCTGAGCTGGGAGGAATTTCAGGAAAAGATGGCCCTGCCCCGGCGGCGGGGCGGGGAAGAGAGGGACGAATGATGCGGCAAGTGATCGAGCTGATGCAGCCCCGGCACACCCTCATCGGAGAGGGGAGCATCCGGGAGATCCCCCGGTACCTCCGGCGGCTGAACGAGAATATGAAGGTCCTGGTGGTGACGGACATGGGCCTTGTGAAGATCGGAACCGTAAAGAAGGTTACCGACGAGCTGGACCGGGCGGGGGTTCGCTGGAGCCTCTACGACGGCGTGGAGCCCAACCCCACCGTGGCCATTGTGAACGAGGCCATGGACCGCTACCGCCGGGAGGGCTGCGGCTGCATCATCGCCATCGGCGGCGGCTCTCCCATCGACGTGGCCAAGGCGGTGAGCATCCTGGCGGAGAACGGGGGCAAAATTCAGGACTACCACGGGGTGAACAAGTCCCGGCGGCCCGGGGCCCCCATCGTGGCGGTGAACACCACCGCCGGCACCGGCAGCGAGGTGACCTGCGCTTATGTGATTACCGATGAAAAAGAAAACGTGAAGATGGTGATGATGGATCCCAACTGTCTCGCCTATCTGGCCATCGACGACCCCACCCTCATGGTGGGGATGCCCCCGGCCCTGACGGCGGCCACCGGCATGGACGCCCTCACCCACGCGGTGGAGTGCTACGTCTGCCGGGAGGCCACCCCCTACACCGACGGTCTGGCCCTGGAGGCCATCCGCCTGGTGGGGACGGCCCTGCGCCGGGCGGTGAAGGACGGCGGGGACATGGGGGCCCGGACGGACATGTGCTGGGCGGAGTATCTGGCGGGGCTGGCCTTCTCCAACGCGGGGCTGGGGCTCGGCCACAGCATCGCCCACCAGCTGGGGGCCCAGTACCACACCCCCCACGGGGAGGCCTGCGCCCAGATCCTGCCCCGGGTGATGGAGTACAACGCCCCCGCCTGCCTCCAGCGGATGGGGGACATTGCCAGGGCCCTGGGGGCGGACATTCAGGGGCTCACGGAGGAGGAGGCCGCCCGCCTGGCGGCGGACAGCGTCCGGGACCTCTGCGACGACATCGGCATCCGGCCCCTCCACGCCTGCGGCTTCTCCATGGACGATATTGGGCTGCTGGCCCGCCACGCCATGGAGGACACCTGCATCTCCTCCAACCCGGTGGTCCCCACGGAGGAGGAGATCGGCCGGATCTTGGCCAAGGCCTACTGCGAGGGGCTGGTGGTGGAGGCCATCCGCCAGCACACAGGAAAGGAGACCCCATGAGCGGCAACAAGATCGTCATTCAGGACCGGCAGCAGCAGCAGATCACCGCCTATGTGATCTACCGGGAGACGGGGCGGATCTTCGTTCCCGCCGCCGCCTCCAACCGCCACGTCCACCTGACCACCGCCACCCTGGAGCGGCTCTTCGGTCCCGGCTATCAACTGACCCCTATGAAGGACCTGTCCCAGCCCGGCCAGTACGCCGCGGCGGAGACGGTGACGGTGGCGGGCCCCAAGGGGGAGCTGAAGAAGGTCCGGGTGCTGGGCCCGGTGCGGAAGGAGGACCAGGTGGAGATCTCCCGCACCGACTCCTTCCAGCTGGGGGTGAAGCCGGTGGTGCGGATGTCCGGCGACGTGGCCGGGACCCCCGGGTGCCGCCTCATCGGCCCAGCGGGGGAAATCGAGCTTCCCCAGGGGGTCATCGTGGCGGCACGGCACCTCCACCTCTCGGAGGAGCAGTGTCTCACCTACGGCCTTCACGACGGGGAGGTGATCGCCCTCCGCAGCGCCGGGGAGCGGTCCGCTGTGCTGGAGAACGTGGTGGTCCGGTCGGGACCGGGCCACGACATGGAGGTCCATCTGGACACCGACGAGGCCAACGCCATGGCCATGCCCAACGGCGAAATGCTGGAGGTCATCCGATAACAGAGCAGGAAACGTGCAATGGACAGAGAACAGCTGCACAATTTGATAGAGGAGGTCACCGGCGAGGTGGAAGCTCGTCTGGCCCGGAAAAACGGCTCCGTGCCCACCGGGAAGCGGGTGCTGCTGCTGGCGGGCCCCCCGGCCTTCCCCCAGGATCTGGAGGCCTGCCTCCTCTCCCGGGGGGGCGGGTGGACCACGGCGGACCTGAGCGGGGAGAACGCCCCGGGCCGGACTGCCCTCCAGGACCTGGTGAGCCGGGCGGAGGAGGTGGCCCTGGCGGCGCCCCCCATCGCCCTTTTGAAGGAGATCGCTGCCGGGGAGGACGGCTCGGATCTAGCCTTCCTCATGATCCGGGCCATTTTGTGGGGGAAGAAGACCGCCCTCCTCTTGGACTTCGACCCGCCCCGGTTCCGAAGGAACAGCCTTCTCGGCCAGGTGGCCGAGGCGGTGGAGGCCCTGCAGGCCATGGAGGTGGAGGTGGTGAACTACCGCCGCAGCCGTCCCCGGACGGAGCCTCTGGAGCTGGTGACGGAGGAGGCGGTGCGCCGGGCGGCCAAAACCCGGGAGAGGACCCTCCGCTGCGCCATGAACGCCATCATCACCCCCTCCGCCCGGGACGCCATCCGGGAGCTGGGGGTGGAGATCCAATATTAAAGGAGTGACGCTATGCAGTTGGCGAGAGTAAAGGGCACGGTGGTGAGCACCAACAAGGCGGAGACCCTTCTGGGGATGAAGCTCCTTCTGGTGAAGCCCATCGACATCGAGACCTGGGAGGAGAAGGGGGATGTGCTGGTGGCCATCGACGCCGTGGGCGCCGGAGAGGGCGAGGTGGTGATGGTGGTCAGCGGCAGCTCCTCCCGCCAGACGGAGGTCACCGCCAACCGGCCCACGGACCTGACCATCGCCGCCATCGTGGACACGGTGGACGTGGAGGGCCGAAGGGTCTTTGAGAAGTTTGTGAAGGAGACCGGGGAGACCCGGTGAGCGACCCCTGGGAGGCAAGGAAATGGACCTGAAGGAACTGGTAAAAAACGCGGGGATCCTGGGCGCCGGAGGCGCGGGCTTCCCCACCCATGTGAAGATCAGCTGTCAGGCGGAGACGGTCCTGGTCAACGGGGCCGAGTGCGAGCCCCTTCTGCGGGTGGACCAGCAGCTCATGGAGCTCTACCCCCGGGAGATCGTGGAGGGCTTGCGGCTGGTGGTGGAGCACACCGGAGCCAAGGAGGGGGTCATCGCCCTGAAGGCCCACTACAGGGGGGCCGTGGCGGCCCTCACCGAGGCCCTGGAGGGGAGGGAGAACCTCCGCCTCCACCTGCTGGACGCCTACTACCCCGCCGGGGACGAGCAGCAGATCGTCTACGAGGTCACCGGAAAGGTGGTACCCACCGGGGGCCTGCCTCTGGACGTAGGGGCGGTGGTCTGCAATGCCGGCACCCTCCTCAATGTGGCGAGAGCCGCCGAGGGGAAGCGGGTGGTGGAAAAGTACGTCACCATCGGCGGCGCGGTGCGCCGGCCCAAGACGGTGAAGGTGCCCGTTGGCATGTCCTGCCGGGAGCTGCTGGAGGCCGCCGGAGGCGTGACGGAGCCCTGCCGCTATCTCATGGGCGGGCCCTGCATGGGGAAGGTGCTGAGGGATCTGGACGAGCCGGTGACCAAGACCACCGGGGGACTTCTGGCTATCCCGGGGGACCACCCCTACTGGCGGCTCCGGGAGGAGAAGCTGAACCTTCAGCTCATCCAGGCGGTGTGCTGCCAGTGCTCTCTGTGCACCCAGCTGTGCCCCCGCAACGCCCTGGGCCTCAACGTCCAGCCCCACAAGGCCATGCGGACCATCGCCCAGGGGGTGGACCTTCTGGGGGATGTGAACGGCATCTTCTCCTGCTGCAATTGCGGTCTCTGCACCTACTACGCCTGCAACTTCGGCCTCCATCCCTCCCAGGTGATGCAGCAGCTGAAGGGGGCTCTCATGGCCAAGGGCGTGAAGCCCCGGAAGGAGGTGTTCACCTCCGTGGACCGGGGGCTCGGCAACAAGAAGGTGCCGGTGAAGCGGCTGGTGGGCCGCCTGGGGCTCACGGACTACGACGTGCCCGCCCCCCTGGAGGACAAGCTCCTCCAGACGGACCGGGTGCGGATTTTGCTCCGCATGGGAGTGGGCGCCCCCAGCGTGCCGGTGGTGGCAGTGGGCGACAAGGTGCGGAAAAACGCCCTGGTGGCCGACATCGCCCCGGACAAGCTGGGGGTGAAGATGCACGCCAGCATTTCCGGCACGGTGACCGCCGTGACGGGGGAGTACATTGAGATAAGGAAGGCGACGGTATGAATGCATTAGGGATGATCGAGGTGACCAGCGTCCCCGCCGGTGTGGAGGCGGGGGACGCCATGCTGAAGGCCGCCGCTGTGGAGCTGATTACGGCCCAGAGCGTCTGCGCGGGAAAATACATCGTCCTCGTTACCGGCGAGGTGGCGGCGGTGCGGGAGAGCGTGGCGGCGGGAAAGGCCGCCGCGGGGATGAAGCTGGTGGACAGTATGGTCATCCCCCGGGTCCACCCCCAGGTGCCCAAGGCCATCAACGCCTGCACGGAGATCGGCCGGGTGGCCGCCGTGGGGGTGATGGAGGCCTTCTCCCTGTGCGCGGCGGTCCAGGCGGCGGACGCGGCGGTAAAGGCTGCCGACGTGGAGCTGATGGAGGTCCGGCTGGGCCGGGGCCTGGGCGGCAAGTCCTTCATCCTCCTCACCGGGGAGGTGGCGGCGGTGAAGGCCGCCGTGGAGGCGGCGGAGGCCCGGGAGGAGACGGCGGGGCTGATGAACGACAGCGCCGTGATCCCCGCCCCCCATCCGGACATGATCCGGGCCTTGTATTAAAGGCGGTTTCTGCCCGGGGGAGATCTCCCGGAGAACATAACAACACGAAAAGTTTATCAAATAGGAGGATACGACTATGAAATTAGCGCTGGGTATGGTGGAGACCAGAGGGCTCATCGGCGCCATCGAGGCGGCGGACGCCATGGTGAAGGCCGCCAACGTGAAGCTCATCGGCAAGGAGCAGATCGGCTCCGGTCTGGTGACGGTGATGGTCCGGGGAGACGTGGGGGCGGTGAAGGCCGCTGTGGAGGCCGGTTCCTCCGCCGCCAAGGCGGTGGGCGAGCTGTACGGCGTCCATGTGATCCCCTCTCCCCACGACGACGTGGAGGCCATCCTGCCGAGCCTCGGCTGAGACCCATGTACGCGGGCGAGGTAGTGGGCTGCGTGGTGTCCACCGCCAAGGCGGAGGGCCTTCGCAACGTGCCCCTTCTGGTGGTGCGGCGGATGGAGGACGGACAGCCGGGGGAGCTGCTGGTGGCGGCGGACGCCACCGGCCAGGCGGGCCGGGGGGACCGGGTCTACCTGGTGGGGGCCCGGGAGGCCTCCCGGATCTTCCGGCGGCCCCTGGTGCCCGCCGATGCTTCCATCGTGGGCTTTATTGATTCCTACAACCGATCCATTCAACAAGATCAATAAGGAGAAACGACTATGAAATTAGCACTTGGTATGGTAGAGACCCGGGGCCTTGTGGGCGCCATCGAGGCGGCGGACGCCATGGTGAAGGCCGCCAATGTGAAGCTCATCGGCAAGGAGCAGATCGGCTCCGGCCTGGTGACGGTGATGGTCCGGGGGGACGTGGGGGCCGTGAAGGCCGCCGTGGAGGCCGGTTCCTCCGCCGCCAAGCGGGTGGGGGAGCTGTACGGCGTCCATGTGATCCCCTCTCCCCACGACGACGTGGAGGCCATTCTCCCCACCGTCAAGGACTGATCCCATGCGGCTGGCGCGGGTGGCGGGGAACGTGGTGTCCACCGTCAAGGACCGGGACTACGCCGGACAGAAGCTGCTGATCGTGGACTTTCTGGACGAGGCGGGCCGCCCCACCGGCGAGACCGCCATCGCCTTCGACGCGGCCCAGGCCGGGGTGGGGGACGTGGTGCTGGTGTGCATCGACGGCGGCGCCTCCGCCATCCTCCTGGGGCAGAAGGTGATCGCCGACGTGACCATCTGCGGCGTGGTGGACAGCGTGACCCTGGAGGGGGACACCAGAAACTATCTGTAAGAGAAATGACCGTCCCGCCGGGGGGCGTCCCGGCGGGACGGCGAAGCATGCCCGAAGGGGCGGGAGAGGAGGCATATCATGGACCGGGGCGAGATCATCTTGGAGGTGGAGCGGCAGATGCTGCGCGCCGCCCGGCGGCGGCCGGACCGGGGAACCTTCCTCTGGACCCCCGCCGAGGCCTCCGGGGCCCTGGCGGCGGAGCTCCTCTGCCCCCTCTGCGATCCTGAGCGGGTGGAAGCGGTGTGCCGGGAGGCCCGGCGGCGGGGGGCGGCAGCGGTGACGGTGCTGCCCGCCTTCGTCGCCCAGGCCCGGCGGCTCCTGGCGGGCAGCGCCACGGCCCTGGTGGTCTCGGCGGGGTACCCCTGGGGGTCCCTGACCCCCGGCGCCCGCACAGCTTTGTGCAAGGACTGTCTCGCCGCCGGGGCCGACGAGCTGGAGGCGGCCCTGGATCTGGCGGCGGTGAAGTCCGGCCGTCTGGCGGGGGAGCAGGAGGCCCTGGGGGAGCTGGTACAGCTGGCCCGGTCCGCTGGACGGGCTCTCTCCGTGCGGGTGCCCCTCCGGAAGCTCACCGGGGCCGAGCAGGTGGCGGTGCTGACGGCTCTGCGCCGCTGCGGGGCGGACCTGGCGGTGCTGGACAAGTGCGCCGACCCGGCGGAGGTCGCCCTAGCCCGGGAGCTGCTGGGGGGTCAGATGGCGGTGGCCGCCTCCACCGGGGAGGCGGAGGACTTCGCTCTGATCCGCTCTCTCCTGGAGGCAGGGGCCCTGCGGGTGGGGGTAGCCGCCCCCTAAGGTGGGGAGTTTTTGTCCCTCCGGCCGGGACGGGCCGTTTTTGTCTTCTGACGAGTATTTTTCCCTTTTGTCGGGACCCGACAAAAGGGACTCGCTTTGTCAGCGGCCGGCCCGTCCGGCCGGAGG
>CALXDB010000124.1 GCA_944386955.1 uncultured Oscillospiraceae bacterium | reverse complement strand
GAGCTGGGCAGCGAGGCGGCCATGGTGGCCTTCTGCAAGGGCATCCAGGCCGCTGCACCGGTGGACAGCTACGTCACCCCGGAGCCCTGGCCCATGCCCGGCTACGACAGCAACGTCATCATGGCCGCCGGGGCCTTCGTTCAGGGCAGCTCCATCGAGCTCTCCGCCGACGGCCCTATCCGTCCTCCCTACGCCGTCTACTTCCAGGGAGGCCTCACCTGGTACCACGCCAAAACCGGCATTTTGATGAGCCTTCAGAAGATGGCAGACGCCGGCCTGGTCCAGATCTGACCGCTCCCTATTCTTGTATATACAAAAAATGCCCTCCCCGCAGCTTGGGGAGGGCGTTTCCCGTATTTTCAGGTAATTTACAGGATTTCAAGGTGCTCCAGCAGGATCTTCAGACCAATGAGGACCAGGATCACGCCGCCGGTGACCTCCGCGCGCTGCTGGTAGCGGCTGCCGAAGCGGTTGCCGATGACCACCCCCAGAAGGGACAGCAGGAAGGTGGTGCAGCCGATGATGGACACGGCGGAGAGGATCTCCACCTTCAAAAAGGCAAAGGTGATGCCTACCGCCAGGGCATCAATGCTGGTGGCCACCGCCAGCATCAAAAGCTCCCGGAGGTCAAACCCACCGGAAACGCTCTCCTCCCCCCGGAGGGCCTCCCACACCATCTTTCCGCCGATGTAGGCCAGCAGGAGAAAGGCGATCCAGTGGTCCACGCTGGTGATATACCGCTCAAACTGCCGCCCAAGGCCCCAGCCAATAAGGGGCATCAGCGCCTGGAAGCCACCGAAAAACAAGGCGATCACCACCGTCTGCCCCTTGTTGACCCGCCCCATCCCCAAGCCCTTGCATACTGCTACGGCAAAGGCGTCCATGGACAGCCCGATACCGATGAGAAACAGCTCCAAGAATCCCATACCCATTCTCCTTCTTTCTCCTCTTTTTTCACCGGGACAAGAGAAAAGACCCATGTACAGTACTATCATACTGTACACGAGTCTCGTTCATTAAGGCAAACCAGGCGATCTCCGCCAGTGTGTTGACTTGCCGCGCCAAAAAGCGCCACTACTCCCTCATGAGTATGGCTTTTATATCATAGCCCCCAGCAGTTTGTCAAGGCAAACCTCTTTTTGCGATTTCCCTTGCCCACCGGCTGTAAACCTGCTATGATGGAGAAAACGCCAAGGAAAGGGGGAGCTCCCCATCAAAAGGACCTTCGTCACCACCATGCCCGACCATGTGGGCGCATTCCTTCTGGCCAGCCGGTGCTTCGCCGCCCTGGAGGCCAACATCACCCGGGTCAGCTACAACAAGGCCGTGGACACCCATACCCTGTTCATTGAGGCGGAGGGATCTGAGCAAAGTCTTCTGGAGGCGGAATGGGCCCTGAGGGAGATCGGGTATCTCACCGCCTCCCCCGCCCGGAGTACCGTTCTTCTGCTGGAGTTCTACCTCCGGGACGTGCCCGGCACCGTGACCGCCGTGCTGGAGCTGATCCAGGCTTATCGCTTCAACATCTCCTATATCAGTTCTCAGGCCGACGGCAGCGGCTTCCAGCGGTTCAAAATGGGCCTTCTTGTGGAGGACAAGGACTCCGTCTCCGTCTTCCTCCGGGAGGCCTCCAAGCTCTGCGCCGTGAAGGTCATCGACTACGACAAGCTGGAGCGGACCTTTGACAACAGCATCTTCTATATCTCCTTTGCCAACGAGCTGGCCGCCCGGATGGAGCTGAGCGAGGAGGCCCGGGGGGAGCTGGTGATCCAATCCAACCTGGTGATGCAGTTGCTGGACGAACACGGAGGCTCTCCCCACAAGACCTTCGACTTCATTGCCAAGTTCGGCGAGGCCCTGGCCCGGTACCGGGGGGACTACTTCGCCCCCCGCATCTCCCGCCACGACCTGGCCCCCGGAGTGACCCTCACCCTCCTGGAGCCCCCCTGCGGCTCCAACACCGCCATCCTCCGCTGGCAGGACCGGTACCTCTTCATCGACACCGGCTACGCCTGCTACCGGGAGGAGATGCTGGACTACCTCCGAGCTCTGATTCCGGACTTTGATGCCTGCGAGAAGGAGGCCCTCATCACCCACGCCGACGTGGACCACTGCGGCCTTTTGGACCTCTTCCCCGTCACCCACCTCACCCAGAAGAGCTTCGACTCTCTCCTGGCGGAACGGACGGTCCAGGGAGGCTTCCGGGAGCGGAACCCCCTCCACGCCCCCTACGCCCGGATCTGTAAGCTCCTCACCCACTACCACTCCCCGGACCCGGAGCGGCTCAAGGTGCTGGGGGGCACGTCGGCGCCCCTTACGGAGCTTCTGGAGCGGATCGGGGACTTCTCCTTCGGCCCCATGGTCTTCGAGGTGTGGGAGGGGGCCGGAGGCCATCTGCCCGGGGAGCTGATCTTGGCCGACCGGGTCCACCGGGTGGCCTTCACCGGAGATGTGTATGTGAATCTCAAGGAGCTGACCCGGGAGCAGGCCGCCTACAACCGCTACGCCCCCTACCTGATGACCTCCGTGGACACGGACCCCCACCTGGCCGCCCGGGAGCGGGAGGCCCTGATGGCCCTCCTCGGCAGCGGGGAGTGGACCGTCTTCGGCGGCCACGGGCCCGCCAAGCTCTTCCAGCTTTGAGCCCCTTTTGCATGCAGAAACCGCCTGCGGCACAGCGCCGCAGGCGGTTTTTCCGCTATTTTAGTGTAAAGGGATTCTCCTTGCTTCCGCTTCCCGCCCAGCGGGTATCAGCGGTCAGAAACAGGCAGGGCCGCACCTGGAGGGGCGCGGAGGCGTCGGCAAAGGGGACGGTGCCGTTTGGGCTGGCGCAGCGGACCAGGGTGCTGTTGCTGTAGTAGGGCGTGGTGAGCCAGTAGGCCCCCTTCAGCGTCCAGTCCCGGCCCTCCGATTCCAGGGCGGAGACGAGCCCCACGTCCGGCAGGGTCACCAGATCGGTGACGTCCACCCGGTAGGCCCGGTCAAAGTCCCGGGAAGCCAGGGACGGGATATGGGAGCAGTAGAGCTCCCGATCCCCTGCCTCTGCCTCCTGGCGGTGGGCAGCGCTGACCACAACCGGGTAGGTCTCCGCCGTCATGGCCGCCTGCTCCTCCGGCGTGAAAGCGTCTAAGAAGGGCCCGTTGAGCCAGGCCCGAAGGCTGCTGTCCACCCAGGTCCCGTCTCCGTTCTCGTCAAAGGGCAGGGATGCCACGGAATCCTCGCTCAGGAGCACCAGGGTCCCATCCTCCTCCCCCACCACCTGCCACAGAAGGTCCTCCCCCTCCCACCGGCCAAGGGAGATCCAGGCCCCCTCGGCGGGGGCGTTATAGGTGTTCCCGTTTTCCGTCAGGGACCGGATGCCTCCCGCCGCCGTGGGCAGGAGCAGCAGCACGGCCATGACCCCGGCGGCAACGGCGGGCAGGCGGCAGTCCTTCCGGATGGTAAAGAGCCCCACCAGCACCGTCAACACCAGCAGGTCCATCAGCTCAATGAAGGCGAACATGTGCTTGGCCAGGTCCGCCTCCCCGTTGGAGACGATGGGGATGAGGAAGGTGTAGCCCAGAAGCCCCAGGACCAGAAGACCCAGGGCGATCCACACGCCTTTTTTCTCCCCCCGCCTTTTGAGGAAGAAGCCGCAGGCCGTCCCCGCCGCCGCCAGCACCAGCAGATTCCCCCAGAAGGTGTCGAAGGGCAGCCGCTCCCGGGCGGCGCTCCAGAGGCCCATCCGCTGGGAGAGGACCATCTTGGGATGGTCCGGGCCGTAGTTGGAGAGGTAGTAGGGCCGGATCATGCCGCAGTTTCGGACGGTGATCTCCGCCTGCTCCCAGGTGCGGCCCGGGTGGGTCAGGTAGAAGCCCACCAGGTCCACCTTGCTGACGCCGTTCACCGCCTCCCGCCAGCCCTCCTGCTCCAGGGCGGCCCAGACGCCGTTGGTGAAGTAGTTGGTGTCCCGGAGCTCCGCCATCTCCCGGGGAAGGCCCAGGTCCTCCACATAGTCCGCCGCCCGGTCCTCCCTCACATCCCGGACCACGCCGAAGAACACGGTGTTGTAGGTGTTGGTCTCGTTCATCCAGGAGGGCACGATCAGGAACACCGCCAGCAGCGCCGCCATGGCCCCGCCGCAGAGGAGGGCCGTCACCCGCTTCCCGCCCCGGAGGAGGAGCAATGCCCCGAAAAGCAGCAGCATCCAGCAGGCGGCGGGGATGTTGAAGAACTTGGCCCAGCCGTAGACCAGGGCCGACAGAGCCCCGCAGACCCCGTCCCGGAGCCGGGGCGGATGGAGCAGGACTCCTACCAGGGTCCCGGCGAAGAAGAGCAGTCCAATGTGCTGGAGCCCCTCCCCGTAGAGCGAGTTGAAATAGGCGGTGTACCCCACGTCGCAGAGCACCGGCAGCATCAAAAGCTTGCAGGGCAGGTCCCGCCGCCAGGAGCCCAGGGAGAACCGGGAGAAACAATACCCGATAGCCCAGGCGTAGAGGGCGGCGTAGAGAAGGCCCAGGAGCCCCAGGTGGTACACCGCCATCTCCCGGCCCAGCACCTTGTTGGCCACAAGGCTCAGCACCACGGAGAGGCGGACCAGGAAGATCTGGATGGAGGGGTACTCCGACAGCCCCTCCGAGCCGAAGAGGATCTTTGCGATATTCCCGGCGGCGCTGTCCTCCGTCAAAATGATGCGGCAGGTGCCGATGTAGGTGAAGGCGTCGTCCCCCTCGAAGGCCTCCAAGGAGGAGGCGGTCATCACCCGGTAGAAGTCCCCGTTGTCGGAGAGGCCGATCTCCCCGCCGGCAAAGAGGGTCAGCAGGATGATGCAGAAGGCCGCCAGGGCCAGCCCCAGAGGGCTCCACCGCTTCCAGCGGGTCTCAGCGGTCCCCACGGTCATCCTCCTCCCCGCCCTGCTCCCGCACCAGGTAGATGGGCCGGTTCTTCACCTCCAGATAGGTCTTGGAGAGGTACTGGCCCAGGATCCCCATGCAGAGGAGCTGGACGCCGCCGATGAAAGTGACGATGCAGGCCAGGGAGGGCCAGCCCGCCACCGGGTCCCCGTAGAGGAGGGTCCGGACCACGATGAAGCAGACCGCCACCAAAGACACCAGGCAGAGGAGAATGCCCATAAAGGAGGAGATGGCCAGAGGCGTCACAGAGAAAGCCACGATGCCGTCGAAGGAGTAGAGCAGCAGTTTCCAGAAGGACCACTTGGTGGTGCCCGCCACCCGCTCCTGGTTTTCAAACTCCAGCCACTTGGTGCGAAAGCCCACCCAGCCGTAGAGCCCCTTGGAGAAGCGGCTGACCTCGCTGAGCCGCAGCAGGGCGTCCAGGTACTGCCGGGTCATGAGCCGGTAGTCCCGGGCCCCGTCCACGATCTCTGTCTTGGAGATGCGCCGCATGAGGCCGTAGAACCGCCGGGCGAAGAAGGAGCGGATGGGGGGCTCCCCCTTCCGGGTCACCCGCCGGGTGGCCACGGAGTCGTAGCCCTCCTCCCGGATCCACCGCAGCATCTCCGGCAGCAGGGCCGGCGGGTCCTGGAGGTCCGCGTCCATCACGGCGGCGTAGTCCCCCCGGCAGTTCTGGAATCCGGCGTACATGGCCGCCTCCTTCCCAAAGTTCCGGGAGAAGGAGATATAACGCACCCGCCTGTCCTCCGCCGCCAGCTTCCGCAGAACGGCCAGGGTGTTGTCGGAGGAGCCGTCGTCGATGAACAGAAACTCAAAGTCCACCTCCTCCATCTCCCCGCTGACCCGGCAGATCTCCTTGTAGAAGTAGGGCAGCGCCTCCTCCTCGTTGTAGCAGGGCACGATGGCGCTGATCAATGGCTTCATTCCTGACGCCCCTTTCTGAAAACAGCCCATTTGCTGAGCACATAGTTGGCGATGATGACCACCGCCTGCATGACGACCTTGGCCACCACCTCGTGGACCGCCAGCTTCTCCACCAACAGGAGAAGGCCGCCGTACTCCAGCCCCAGAGTCAGGAGCCGGGAGGCGGCGAAGAGGAGGAACTGCTTTCCTCCCCCCTCCGAGCGGAAGACGAAGGAGCGGTTGGTGAAGTAGGCAAATACCACCGCCGCCACCCAGGAGACCAGATTGGCCGCCAGGTAGTGGATGGAGAGGCCCTCCGTCAGCAGGGCATAAGAGGCGATGCTCACCACCGTGGTCAGCACCCCGATGACGAGATACCGCATCACCTCGCCGGACACAGCCCGGAGCTTCCCCTTTTTCCAGAGGAACCACGCCCCGGCGGCAGCCCCGGCCATGGCAGCGAGTCCCAGCGTCAGCAGGGGCCGCCACACCTCCGGTCTCAGCCATTCCCCCATGATCCTCCCCCCTTTCCTCCAACTTTTTCAAGATGCCCCATTCTACCACAATTTTTTCCAAATGTATAGCCGTCCGCCGCCTTGACAGAAATGGTATGATGAAGGTATGAAGACGTATTGTGAGTGCCATGGGCACATTTTTATGAACGGAGCGGACTACCGGGAAGGGATGGCCGCCCACAAAAACGGCCCGGACCTATCCCTGATCCGGGCCCATCTGGCCGCCTGCCGGGACAGCGGGATCACCTACTTCCGGGACGGCGGCGACGCATTAGGGGTGTCCCTTGCCGCCCGGGAGCTGGCGGCGGAGTACGGCATCCGGTATGTGACCCCCGCCTTCGCCATTCACCGGAAGGGCCGGTACGGGGGCATCGTGGGCTATGAATACGAGACGCTTTCGGAATACCGGCAGCTGCTGGCCCGGGCCCGCCGGGAGGGCGCCGACTTCATCAAGCTGATGTTCTCCGGCATCTTGTATTTTGATACCTACAGCCATCTCTCCTGCCCGCCCCTGCCCGGAGAGGAGATCCACGCCCTGGTGGACATAGCCCACGGGGAGGGCTTTGCGGTGATGGCCCACGTCAACGGACCGGAGGCTCTCCGAGCTGCCCTGGAGGCTGGGACGGACAGCATTGAGCACGGCTATTTCATGGACGAGGAGGATCTGCCCCTCTTGTCGGAGGGACGAACCGTCTGGGTACCCACCATGGCGGCCATCGCGCCCTTTGCCGGACGGCCTGGCTGCTCGGCGGAGGTGGTGGCGGAGACTCTGCGGCGGCAGGGGGAACTTCTGCGGCGGGCCGCCGCCCTGGGGGCGCTGATCGCCACCGGCTCCGACTCCGGGGCCGTGGGGGTGCCCCACGGGGCGGGCATCCACACCGAGGAAGCGCTTTTGACCAACGCCCTGGGGGAGGATGCACCTGCGGTGCTGGCGCGGGGGAACCGGGCCCTGCTGGCCCGCTTCCCAGGGGGAAAATGAGAAAAACACGGCAGTTGAGGAGGGAGCTTCTCCTCAGCTGCCGTGCTTTTTTGTCCTTCTGACGGGGATCCTTTGCTTTTTGTCGGTGGCCGACGGTGTTTCGTTTGGTGTTTTGCCTCCGGCGGGTGACTTTTCTCGCGGAAGAAAAGTCACCAAAAGTCCGCTT
>CALXDB010000123.1 GCA_944386955.1 uncultured Oscillospiraceae bacterium | reverse complement strand
GACCTAATCGGGATCGAACCGACGACCTTACGGATGCGAACCGTACGCTCTCCCAGCTGAGCTATAGGCCCATATTTCTTTTGTCTCGAACATGAAATATAATACTCTCTTTTTCTCTTCCTGTCAATACTCTTGACGAATATATTTTAAGAGTATATACTACTTATATCTATGTGCCGACGGCGGGGGAGGGGTTGCATGGCAGAAATACAGCATCTGGCGCTGCAGCCCCGGCTGGCGGCTATCGCCGCCCTGGTGCCCCAAAACGCCAGGCTGGCCGACGTGGGCACCGACCACGGCTACCTCCCGACCGCCCTCCTCCAGGAGGGACGCATCGCCGCCGCCGTGGCCACCGACATCGCACCAGATCCCCTGGACCACGCCCGCCGCACCGCCGCCGCCTGCGGCGTCTCTCTGGACTGCCGCCTCTGCGACGGCCTCCGGGGCGTCGCCCCCCACGAGGCCGACACCGTGGTGGTGGCCGGTATGGGCGGCGAGACCATCGCCCACATTCTGGCGGACGCCTCCTGGACCCGGGAGAACACCCTCCTCCTGCTCCAACCCATGTCCCGGTCCGAGATGCTGCGGCCTTGGCTGGTGGACCACGGCTACGCCATCCGCGCCGAGCGCCTGGTGGAGGACAAGGGCATTCTGTACCCCATCCTCGTGGCCGAAGGGGGACACCCTCCGCCATTGACCGCAGCAGAGATCTGGGCGGGCCTCGGCAGGGGAGACCCCCTGTATCCCGCCTACGCCGCCCAGCGGGCGGACCGCCTGGCAAGAGCGGTGGAGGGCCTGAAAAAATCCCAGCGGGAGGAGGACCGGCAGCGCCTCACCCAGTGGAAGGAGGCCCTGCGGCAGCTGAGAGAACAGGAGGGAGCGCCATGACCATTTCCGTAGGACAGATCGAACAGAGCCTCTTTGCCGCGGCTCCGGCGGAGCTGCGCCAGTCCTGGGACAATGTGGGCCTCTTGGTGGGAGACCCTGCCGCCCCGGCGGGGAAGATCCTGGTGGCCCTGGACATTACCCGGGACGTGGTGGAGGAGGCCGTGGAGGGGGGCTATTCCCTCATCGTGGCCCACCACCCCGTGATGAATTGCGCCTGGCACCCGGTGCAGACGGTGCGGCCCGACAATAATCAGGGCTGGATCCTCACTGCCCTCATCCAAAACCGCATCGCCGCTATCTGTATGCACACCAATCTGGACAGCGCCCAGGGCGGCGTCAACGACGCGCTGGCAGAGGCTCTGGGCCTTGAGGAGATTGGTCCTCTGAGTCCTGACGGCCTGGGCAGGGTCGGCACACTGCCCAAGGAGATGGACCTTCCCGCCTTTGCCGCCTTTGTGAAGGAGCGGCTGGGGGCCAACGGCGTCCGCTACGCCTCCGGCGGAGAGAAGCAGGTGCGGCGGGTGGCCGTAGGCGGCGGTGCCTGCGGCGAATTTGCCCCGCTGGCGGCGGAATTGGGCTGCGATACCTTTGTGACCGCAGACCTCAAATACCATGATTTTCAAAACGCGGCCCCCATGGGTCTCCACCTTCTGGACGCAGGACATTTCCCCACGGAGAATGTGGTGTGTCCTGTGGCGGCGGCACTCCTCCGGGAGAGCTTCCCGGACCTCGAGGTGTCCCTGTCCCAGCGGCACAGGGAGATCATTCAATATGTGTAAACCATTTTTACTATATATACATGAGAAGGAGAATCTACCATGTCCGGACATTCCAAATGGCATAATATTCAGAAGACCAAGGGCGCGGCGGATGCCAAGCGCTCCCAGATCTTTACCAAGATCGCCCGCAAGATGATCGTGGCGGTGAAGGAGGGGGGCAGCGGCGATCCCGCCAACAATTCCCGTCTGGCCACCGTCATCGCTGAGGCCAAGGCGGCCAACATGCCCAACGACAACATCAAGCGCACCATCGACAAGGCTCTGGGCGCGGGCAACACCGACAGCTTTGAGAACGTGGTCTACGAGGGCTACGGACCCTGCGGTGTGGCGGTGATCGTGGAGGCCCTCACCGACAACCGCAACCGCACCGCCCCCGAGGTCCGTCACCTCTTCGACAAGTACGGCGGGAACCTGGGCGCCAGCGGCTGCGTCAGCTGGAGCTTCGACCGGAAGGGCGTCATCGTCATCGACAACGAGGACGGCGACCTGGATGAGGAAACCGTGATGATGGACGCTCTGGACTGCGGTGCTTCCGACGTGGAGGCCGACGGCCCGGTGTTCGAGATCACCTGCGAGCCCGACGACTTCAACGCCGTCACCTCCGCCCTGGAGGACAAGGGCTACGTCTTCGCCTCCGCCGCCATCGAGATGGTGCCCCAGAACTATGTGAAGCTGACCAATGAGGAGGACATCAAGAACATGACCAAGATGATCGACCTCATGGAGGACAACGACGACATCCAGAACGTCTACCACAACTGGGACCAGGACTGAGCGAACCTTTTTGACAGTAAGGCAGGTGCGGATGACATGAAAGCGTTGAAAGTGTGGACGTGGATCGTGGCACTGCTGGGGATCGGCTGCTATATTGGGGGGTTCGTCTCCGGGGAGTTCCATCACGGCTACGGTTTGCTGGCCTACGGAACGTCCGATATCGCCGCGGCGCTGCTGCTGATTTGTCTGTTTTGCCTGCTGCTGGCGGCTTCTCTTGTTTTTGTGATCCATGCAATAGCATCCCAATCGCACAAGGATCCGCAATAGAATCTGTCTCCGAAAGAGAGAGAAGGACCGGGGGATTTCCTCCGGTCCTTTGGTTTTCCACAGCCCGTGTGGAAGGACATGTGGAAAACCCTGTGGAAAGGCCGGTGGAAAGGGGTGTGGAAAACGCCGTGATGAAACGGGCGTTTGGGCATTTCCTTTGACAGATCACATTCTCTTTTTCTTTGGCTGTTACGGGGAAGATGGTCAGAATTTTGAAAAAGTTGAAAAAGGTTGCCTCAAACCGTGCATCCCATAGCCTGCGGGGGCCCTTCTTGGAAAGGAGAGACTTCATGAAAAGCGACAAGAAGGGATTTGTGCTCTACTTTGACATGCTGGATTGCCTCCAGTGCCTGTCCCCGGAGCAGCGGGGGCATCTGTTTACCGCCCTGTACCGCTACGCCAGGGATGCGGCGGAGGCGGACCTGCTGCCGGAGACGGCCCTGGACGCCTTCCCTCAGCTGTGCCCGGAGGCCCGGATGGCCTTCCGTTTCATGGCGGACGCCGTCCGGCGGGACACGGCCAAGTGGAAGCAGAGCCGGGAGCGCTACCGTATGGCAGCCCTGGAGCGGGTCCGGGAGGCCCGGGAGAACTGCACGGCGGGAATGAAATAGGGGAGAGGGGAGGACCGATGGTCCTCCCCTCCCATTGCCCATAGGGCGGCTTATTACTTTGAGCGGTCGGAAAATCCATCTGCCAGCACGGCACGGTCCCGGTAATAGGCGGCGATGTTGGAAAGCCGCTCCAGGATCTGGCTGTCGGAATACACGTCGGTCCGCTGGCTGAGGACCGCCGCCACATGGGCGTCGAAATCGGTGTAGAAGAGGTCCGTCACGTCGTAGCAGACATAGTCCTCGTTCTCCCAGACCCTGTCCTCCGCCAACGCTTCGAAGGAGAGAAGCTGCCCCCGGATCAGCGCCAGGGCCTCCGGGTCCTCCGTGTCGGACCGGTTATAGAACAGGTACCAGCACAGAGGCACCGCCGCGCCGCCGTCGGTCTGGCCCTGGGCGTGGGGCACCAGGCCGCTGATCTCCAGGGCTCGCTCCGACTCCAGGCCCCCCACGGGGACGCCGAAGCTGTCCCATACGGTCCAGGCCGTAAAGGTGAGGCGGGTGAACTGCTCCCCGGCGGGGACGGTATCGTCAAAGATCACGGCGGGGTCCTCCTTGTCCAGGAAGAGCATGGGGGAGACGGAGGATACCACCCGGCCCTCCGCCGCCTCTATCACCTCCCGGCAGGCCGCCCAGTAGTCCTGGGCCTGCTGCCGCCGCAGATCGGGGTCCAGAGCGGTGTTCTCCAGGAAGGGCCGCAGCAGGGCCTCCGCCTGGGCGGCCAGGGCCTGGTCGGGGGGCAGGGGCTCCACGACGGCGGGGGTCTCCTCCTCTGCCTCAGAGAAGAACAGGGAACAGATCCAGTCCTGACCGAAGACGAAGTTCTGGTTGGTGAGGAGGAGGTAGTAGTGATCGTTTTGGAGGGGCTCCTCTAAGGCTTCCAAGTCGTAGGCGTGGCTGAGGTCCAGAGTCATGACCCCCTCCGAGTGGGGGGCGAATTGGAGGGTTTCAAAGTCCACCTCTCCGCCGGGAAGGGGCTCCACCTCCTGGGCGGTGGACCAGCGCATCAGCTTCAGCTGGGGCTGGAAGGTGAGAGGTTTGTCCGAGCCGTTCTCCACCGTGACGGACACGATCCCGTCCCCCTCATACCGGGCAGAGAGGGAGAGGGCGTCGCCATGGAGGGGGGAGAAGAGTCCGGCGGCAAAGACGGTGAGGGAGAGCAGGCAGAGGGCCGCCGCCAGGACCAGTGCGGTCCGGACAGGGCGCCGCCGCCGGGGGACATAGGGGAGCCCCGCCTTCTCGCAGAAGCGGCGCTCGATGTGGGACAGTCGATCGGGGGTAAAGGGTTCCATCAATACGGCCTCCTTTCAGGGTGCTAATACATCCCGCAGTTTTCGCTTGGCGCGGTAGAGGTGGTTGTCCACCTGTTTGACATTGAGATCCAGCGCCAGGGCGATCTCCTTGGGTTTTTGTCCAAAGCAGTACCGGCGGACCAGAATTTCCCGGCCCGGCTCCTCCAGGCCGTCCACGGCCTTCAGGAGAGAGGCCCGGTCCTCTGCTTCCAAAAGGGCCTCCGCCGCCCCGGGACAGCCGGTGAGGGCCGCCTCCTCCAAGGGCAGGTCAGATCGCTTCGTAAGGACCCGGTACCGGTCCACCGCCTGGCTCCGGGCCACCATGGCCAGCCAGGACTTCAAGGGCCCCCGGCGGGGATCGTAGCGGTCCGGGTGCTGCCAGAGGTAGAGGAACACGTCGGCCACGCACTCCTCCACATCCTCCGGCGTGCCCGCCGGGCGGAGCACCGCTCCGGCCACGGTCCAGAGGAGCCGGGAGTAGCGGGTGATGACGGTGCGGATAGCCCGCTGGTCCCGGCGCTGGATGGCCGCGATGATGGCTGCGTCGTGCAATGGGATCACCTCTTGCGTATGGTTTTTGACCGGTCGCCTATAGTACGAAGGAAAAGGGAAAAACACTTCCCGGAAAAAAGAAAAAGGGGAGGACCAAGGTCCTCTCCTCTTTTGCGCGAGCAAAACTGTAAGCCGGGTTCTGTATTTGACAGTCATCTATCTCGACACCCTGTTGCCAGAGTGCTCCAGCCACCTCCCGGGGACGGCCGGGCCGGCCATGTGTCCCCACCACGGTGTTGCTCCGGATAGAGTTTACAGCATCGGACAGTTTCCAGCCGATGGGTGAGCTCTTACCTCGCCTTTCCACCCTTACCGGACCGGCTGCGCCGGTCCGGCGGTATATCTCTGTTGCACTTTTCCTGAAGTCGCCTTCGGCGGGCGTTACCCGTTATCCTTGCCCTGTGGAGCCCGGACTTTCCTCACGGCGGGCCTTTCGGCGTCGCCGCGCGACTGTCTGTCTTACTCACGAAGCCTATTGTACAAAAACGAGGGCGGTTTGTCAACAGGCCGCCATTGCCAATCCGGGGAAAATAGGGTATACTACCCATGTATGTCTCCGCGAGAGGGAGACGAGAAATGAGGATCGGAGAGGGTCGTATGAAGCTGCGGGAGTATCTTTCTTCCATTCAGGATAAAACGGTGGCGGTGATCGGGGTAGGGGTCAGCAACACGCCCCTGCTGGAGCTGCTGCTGGACGCAGGTATCTCCGTCACCGCCTGCGACAAGCGGGACCGGTCGGCCTTCGGAGAGCTGGCGGACCATCTGGAGGGGCGGGGCTGCCGCCTCCAGCTGGGGGAGGAGTATTTGGACCACCTCACCCAGGACATCATCTTCCGCACCCCGGGGCTCCACCCCAAATATTTGGAGGAGGCCCGCCGCCGGGGCAGCGAGATCACCTCGGAGATGGAGGTGTTCTTCAAGGTCTGCCCCTGTCCCATTCTGGCCGTCACCGGCAGCGACGGAAAGACCACCACCACCACCATCATCGCGAAGCTCCTGGAGGCGGCGGGGAAGACGGTCCATGTGGGGGGCAACATCGGCCATCCCCTCCTGGCAGAGGCCGACGCCATGCAGCCGGAGGACTGGGCGGTGCTGGAGCTCAGCTCCTTCCAGCTGATGACCATGGACCGGAGTCCCCACATCGCAGTTTTGACCAATGTGGCGCCCAACCATCTGGACGTCCACACGGACATGGCGGAGTATATAGCGGCCAAGGAGGCCATCTTCGCCTATCAGGGAGCGGAGGACCTTCTGGTGTGCAACTGGGACAATGAGATTGCCAGAACCTCTTCAAAGAAAGCAGCCGGAAAGGTAAAATACTTCACACGAAAAGAGGAGCCGGAGCGGGGGACGTTCCTCCGGGACGGGGCCATTTGGGTCCGGAACGAGGAAGGGGAGCGGCAGGTGCTGCCTCTCGACGGCATCCGGCTGCCGGGCGTTCATAACGTGGAGAACTACATGGCCGCCATCGCGGCGGTGGATGGTCTGGTGCCGGACCAGGTGATCCGGGACTTTGCCAAGGAGTTTGGCGGTGTGGAGCACCGCATCGAGTTTGTGCGGGAGCTGCGGGGGGTGAAGTGGTACAACGACGCCATTGCCTCCAGCCCCAGCCGGACGATAGCCTGTCTCAACGCATTTGATCAGAAGATCATTTTGTTGGCAGGGGGGAAGGACAAGGGCATCAGCTACGCGCCGTTGGGGCCTGTGGTCAACGACCATGTGAAAGAGCTGATCCTCTGCGGGGCCACCGCCAAGGTGATCCGGGAAGCAGTGGAGCAGGCGGAGAACTACCGTGGTCTCCCCATCACGGAGGTCAGCTCCTGGAAGCAGGCGGTGGAGCTGGCGGCGTCCCACGCCGCCGCCGGGGACGTGGTGGTCATGTCCCCAGCCAGCACCTCTTTTGATATGTTCCGGAACTTCATGGAGAAGGGGAAGGTGTACAAGGAGCTTGTACAGCAGCTGGTGTAAAGGGAGTTTGCTTTTCTGCTTTCTGGCGGGGGAGCGGATGGTTTTGTCGGTACCTGACGGTGTACGGATAGGTGTTTTGCCTCCGGCGGGTGACTTTTCTCGCGGAAGAAAAGTCACCAAAAACTCGCTTAGAACCAGGGTTCTAAGAACTCCTTCGATTATTACCAAGACCGGATGGTCAGGGAGGCTTCTGGCCGGTGGCTTGGTCCGGGTGACGCCGATTTGGGTCGTCTTCTGCGCTTGCGCCGCGCTTCAGCGCGCTCATCTGTTGGGTAGACGCAGCCTAAAGCCTTCCCCCGCTGGGGGAAATAGTGAAAACTTGTCGGCAAAACTGGACTACCGAACTGCGGTCTCCTCGCG
>CALXDB010000122.1 GCA_944386955.1 uncultured Oscillospiraceae bacterium | reverse complement strand
GGAAGGTCCCCAGGGCCCCGCCGGGGAGGCGGCCACCGTTACGGTGGGCACCGTCACTACGGGCGCGCCGGGGACCCAGGCCTCCGTCACCAATTCCGGTACCGCAACCAATGCCGTTCTGGACTTCGTCATCCCTCAGGGCTCCACCGGCTCCACTGGTTCCACCGGTGCAACAGGTGCTACCGGGGCTGATGGCAAGGCGGCTACCGTCTCTGTGGGTACGGTTACCACCGGCCAGCCCGGTACCAACGCTTCCGTCACCAACTCCGGCACGGAATCCGCTGCCACTCTGGATTTCGTCATCCCTCAGGGGAATAACGGAGTCAGTTCCTACTGGTCCGGTGTCAACAGCGGCGTTACGCTGTCCCCCAACCAGGCTGTCCCTCTTACCCAGTCGGTCAGCAGCGTCGGCAGCGGGGTTACCCTCAGCGGTTCCACAGTCACTCTGCCGGCGGGTACCTTCCTGGTGAGCTACTCCACCAACGCCGAGTCCGGCGGGTCCGGCAGCGGGTCCGGCAGCGTGGTCACCACCTTGTCCCCCACGGTAAACGGTTCTGCCATCCCTACCGCCGTGGCCGTGGCCATCCTGGAGCGAGGAGATATGTCCACCCTGGCCCGCACTTTTTTGCTCAACGCCGCCGGCGGCGACAAGCTGCAGCTGGTCAACGCTACCGGAAACACCTACTCCACTCAGTACAGCAACACCAATTTAGTACTGCTGCGTCTGGCATAAGAACAAAAAATCGCTCCCGCGAAAGCGGGAGCGATTTTTGACGGTGGATTATTCGTAGAGCACCTCGTCGTCATAATCGTCACACTCATGGCAGCACTTGCCGCGGAAATCGGACAGGCAGCCGGTGATCTTGTCCCAGAACGCGACGATCAGGCAGGTGAAAGCGGCGAGGGCCAGGGCGGCGCCGACGATTTTCAGCACTAAGCGGGCAACTCTCATGATGGGGTCCTCCTTTATTGTTCACTGATGGGTATATTGTACACCATCAAGTCGGAAAATACAATTGCTTTTTTATGAATTTGTCAAAAGGCGATATACAGCTCCAGGGCGAGGCGGTCCGCCTCCACCTTCACGGTGGCCTGGTCCACCATGTGGCCAACCAGGGCCAACTCGCTGTCAGTGGTGTACCGGTCGCCGCCGGCCAGGGCCCAATACTCCTCCACCAAGGCGGGGCTGCGGACCTCCGGCTGGAGGAATTCGGCCATCCGCTCCATCTCCTGCCGCCGCTCCGGCAGAAAGTTGCCGCGGGCCTGCAGCCGCAGTCCCTGCTCCTCCCGGCGGATAGACAGGTCCAGCTCCGTTCCTCCTGCCAGCAAAAGGGCGGTATAGATCTCATCCAGCACATGGTTCATTTTCCGCCGGGCGGTGTGGATGTGTTTGTTCTGCTTCATGGGTCATTCCTCCGGTTCCGGCCGCAGGGCCTGGATAATGGGCAGCATCAGCACGCAGGTGAGACCCGCGGCGAAGCCATTGTTGTAGAGATTCATGCCTCCGTGGAGGAAGGCTGTGTGCTGCACGATGGTCATGTGCATGAATCCTGCCAGAAAGCCCCAGAACACACCGAACTGTCCGGCGATGGGGGCGAGACCGGTGCACAGGTAGGTAGCCACCAGCACGGTAGGCGTGTCGATGGGGATATTGCCCATCAGCCGGGAGGAGGCCACTGCTCCCAGGGCCACCGGAATCACATTGCGGGGATGTTTGCCGAAGGCGGCGAAGCCCACCAGGGAAAAAATACAGCACAGCATGGGGCCGTTCAGATCTACCCTCATCCACCGCAGGTACAAAAGTCCCAGCATCCCGGTCAGCGCCATGTTCACGAAGGTGGGGCCGGGGCCGTCCAGTGCGGTGAAGTCTGCTACTGCCCGGCCGGAGTGGCGCAGGATGGGCCGGTATTGCCTCCAGCTGCGGCAGCCCAGAACTGCCCCCAGCACAAAGAGGGCCGCCAGCAGGCCCCAGATCAGCACATCCAGCAAAATGCCGTTGTTCTGGCTCCAACTGCTGGTGTCTGCAAATTCTACTCCGAAACCCTTGAGAATGCTGGCCATGCCAAGGCCAATGAAGCCTGCGGCAAAGCCCACGTTGTAGAGATTGTAGCCCTGATGGATCCGGACGGTATAGGCGGACACCGGCGGCAGGAAAAAGCCGATGGCCACGCCGCACAGCACCATGGTCAGCCCCCGCAGGCCGTAGCGGGCGTTGTTCATCACAAAGCTTACCATAGGGGAGAGGCAGGTGCCGAAGAAGGAGACGTACAGATATTTGGAAAAGGGCTCCCGGCGGTACAGGGAGTAGATCCAGCCCCCTGCCAGGATGGGCAGGGTGTTCACCAGATTTTTCCCCATGAGGGCAAAGCCCGCCATCATGAACAGACAGGCCACCGACAGCCCTGTAAAGGGCATCTTCAGCCGCCGCACCAGCAAGGTACTGAGCATCAAAATAATTCCGGCGTTCAAAAGGGCGCCGCCCCGGCCGCCGGTGACAATGGAGTCGGTGATCAGGCCTGTCTCATCCCCCTGGATCCGCAGAAAGCCCTCCACCAGCGTTCTGTCCGGCTGGGCGATCACCGCCGCCAGGAGCAGCGCTCCCGCCGTGGCCATCAGAACACTGAAGATGATCGTGTCCGTCCGCTTGGCTTTTTCCCCCATGTTCCACCTCACTGTTACTTCGTGTCCGCACCCGATCGGAAAGCGGTTTTGTTCCCCACTCCTCTTTGCCCCAATAGGATGGTACCAGTGTATCGGATTTATGAGGTCTTGGCAAGTATACCATCAAAATTCGTAAAGAAATTGCAAAGAAATTTTGGGCGCCGGTCCGCTGTCGGGTGCGCTTTTTCTTTTCTCCGGGGCAAAACTGTGATACAATACCCCCATCATCCGGAGAGGAGGCGGCGGCATGGCGGCGGAGCTGGGCACGGACGTGCGGTATATCAAGGGCATCGGGGAGCAGCGGGCCAAGGCCCTGGGAAAGCTGGAGATCCGCACCCTCCGGGACCTCATCTCCTATTTCCCCCGGGCCTACGAGGACCGGAGCGTCCTCCGGGAGATCCGGGACCTCCGGGATGGGGAGGCGGCCTGCGTCAGCGCCATGGTGGCCGCGCCTCCCACCCTCAGCCGGATCCGGAAGGGCCTGGACCTGGTAAAGCTGCGGGCGGTGGACGCCACCGGCGTGCTGGACATCACCTACTTCAACCAATCTTACCTCAAGGACAACCTTCTCCCCGGGGAGACCTACCTCTTCTACGGTAAGGCGGAGGGGGCCGGAGGACGGAAGAAGATGGTGAACCCGGTGGCGGAGAAGGAGGGAGCGGGACTGCTGTGCGGCCGGATCGTCCCCATCTACGCCCTCACCGCCGGGGTGAGTCAGGGGCTCCTCATCAAGTCCATCGTCCAGGGGCTGGCGGCCTGCCGGGACCTGCTGCCGGACCCCCTGCCCGACGAGGTGCGGCAGGCCCACGACCTCTGCCACATCGGCTACGCCTACGACCACATCCACTTCCCCGAGAGCGAGGAGACCCTCTCCATCGCCCGGCGGCGGCTGGTGTTTGAGGAGCTGTTTTTGCTGACCCTGGGCCTTGGAAAGCTCCGCAGCCGCCGGTCCCAGGCCGCCGCCCAGCCCTGCGGGGCGGACATCGGGGACTTTTACGATACCTTGCCCTTCGCCCTCACCGGCGCTCAGCGCCGGGCCATCGGTGAGATCCTGGAGGACATGAAAGCTCCCCGGCCCATGAACCGGCTGGTCCAGGGGGACGTGGGTTCCGGCAAGACTATGGTGGCCGCCGCCGCCCTCCTCACCGCCGCCCGCAGCGGCCTCCAGGCGGCCCTCATGGCCCCCACCTCCATCCTGGCGGAGCAGCACTATAAGGGCCTGGGGCCCCTGCTGGAGTCCCTGGGGGTCCGGTGCGCCCTCCTCACCGGGGCCACACCCGCCAAGACCCGGCGGAGCATTCTGGAGCAGCTCCGGGACGGGTCCATCCAGGTGGTCATCGGCACCCACGCCCTTATCAGCGAGGACGTGGTCTACCGGGACCTGGGCCTGGTGGTCACCGACGAGCAGCACCGCTTCGGCGTGGACCAGCGCTCAGCCCTCTCCGAGAAGGGGCGGGTGGGGGAGACCCAGCCCCACCTGCTGGTCATGTCCGCCACCCCCATTCCCCGGACGTTGGCCCTCATCATTTACGGGGACCTGGACGTGTCCGTCATCGACCAGCTGCCCCCGGGCCGCCAGCACATCAGCACCTCCGCCGTGGACGGCAGCTACCGCCCCCGGATCTACGAATTTCTCCGCAAGGAGATCCAAGCGGGCCGCCAGGCCTACATCATCTGCCCCATGGTGGACCAGGAGGAGGGGGCCGGGGACGAGCGGAAGGCGGTGACGGAGTACGCCGTCCAGCTGCAAGAGGAGGTTTTCCCCCAGTGGAAGGTGGCCTTCGTCCACGGCAAGATGAAGCCAAAAGAGAAGGAGGCGGTGATGGCCGCCTTCTCCGCCGGGGAGAGCCAGATTTTGGTGTCTACCACGGTGGTGGAGGTGGGAGTGGACGTGCCCAACGCCTCGGTGATCGTCATTGAGAATGCCGAGCGCTTCGGCCTCAGTCAGCTCCACCAGCTCCGGGGCCGGGTGGGCCGGGGCAGTCACAAGTCCTACTGCATCCTCATCAGCGACAACGAGAATGAGGAGACCCGGGAGCGGCTGCGGGTGATGACCCGCACCGGGGACGGCTTTCAGATCGCGGAGGAGGACCTGCGCCTCCGGGGGCCGGGGGACTTCTTCGGCAGGCGGCAGCACGGCCTGCCCGCCATGAAGATGGCGGATCTCAGCTGCGACATGGCCCTTCTGAAGGAGGCCCAGACCGCCGCCCGGCGGCTGCTGGCGGAGGACCCGGAGCTGGCGGAACCCCGGCACCGGCTCACCCGGAAGCGGATGGCGGAGCTTTTCGACGAGGCTGCCGGCGCATTGAACTGAGACATCCCCGTCTGGAGGGCCCCCAGACGGGGATGCCTGCTTCCCGGCGGGAGAAGGAGAACGTGCTCCCGGCGACACAGAGAGTACACATCCCGGGGCTATGCTGTCCTCAGAAGGAGGGAGAAAACCATGAATGACCGCATTTTGATCGTGGAGGACGAGCCCAAGCTCCGGGAGGTGCTGTGCGACTACTTCCGCAGCAAGGGGGAGGTCCCCATGGAGGCCCGGGACGGGGCCGAGGCCCTGGAGCTGGCGGAGACCGCCGCGTTCGACGCGGTGCTGCTGGACATCATGATGCCGAAGCTGGACGGCTTTGCCGTCTGCCGGGCCCTCCGGAAGCACAGCGATGTGCCCATCCTGTTCCTCACCGCCCTCTCCGACGAGGAGGATAAGCTCCTGGGCTACGAGCTGGGGGCCGACGACTATATCACCAAGCCCTTCACCATGTCGGTGCTCTACGCCAAGACCATGGCCCTCATCCGCCGCAGCCGGGGGACCATGCGGTCCGGGGACCGGCTGGAGGCGGGTGGCATCGCCCTGGAGCTGTCCTCCCAGAAGGTCTGGGTAGGGAAACGGGAGATCTCCCTCACCCCCAAGGAGTACGCCCTCCTCCGCTGCCTGATGCAGAACAGGAACATGGTCATGAGCCGGGAGCAGCTGCTGGTGAAGTGCTGGGGCTACGACTACGAGGGGGAGGCCCGGGCGGTGGACACCCACATCAAGCGCCTGCGGGAGAAGCTGGGGGACGCCGCCGGGTGCATCAAGACCGTCATCAAGGCGGGCTACCGATTGGAGGGATAAGGATGCCGCTGGATACGCCGTATTCCATCCGCTTTTGGATCACGCTGCTGCTTTCCGGTTTCTTCGCGGCGCTGCTGGTGGGGATCGTCTGGAAAGCCCGGGGCAAGAAGATAGAAAAGCGGCCGACCATCTGGCAGCTGGCCGGGGCGCTGCTGCTGATCTGGTCCGGCTTCGACTTCTTCTATGTCATCCGCTCTGGGGAGGGGCTGACTGCCGGGCTCGTCAAAGTGGCGCTGGGCTGCGCCGTCCTTGCAGCGGGGCGGCTTCGCTCCCGCCCGCCCGTCCGCTCCCTCACCGCCGTCACCGCCCTCCTCTCCGGCATCGTGCTGACAATATGGGTAGTGTCCATGGGACTCCTCACCGCCGCCGCGGCGGAGCTCGGGGCTTATCAGGTGAGGAAGGCCAGCGATCCCTGGATCGACCAGCTCACCGGGATGCTGGACGCCAACCTGGACCGGTGGGACGACCGGTCCAACGGCCGGGAGATGGCCTTCCAGGATGCGGTGAGCGTGGGCCCGCCCTCCGTCCGAAGCATAAACGATGACCAGCGGTTCCTCCCCATGTGGGACCGGGAGCGCCTCTATGCCGCTTCCGCCGTCTACGACAGGGAGGGGAACCTTCTGGCCGCCAGCTGGCAGGATTCCATGTATTTCCAGTACATGTCGGAGGAGGCATGGGATGCCGGGGAATATCACACACCGGATCTGGCCATTGCCGATCTTGACCGAAACTGTCTCACGGAGCAGGGGCAGATCAGCCTGGTGGGGTTCAGCGGGCTTTCCCAGAGGGCCGACGCGGTGCGCCTCACCGGTACCTTTGACGGCGACACCTTTGTCCCCGCCAGGATAGAGGGAGTCTTGTGGGAGGACGTGTGGGAGGTCCTGATGCAGAGGGGCGGCGGCAGCTACATCCTCTCCCAGGTGGTCCAGGACGCCGGCCTCCCCTGGTACCTCCTCTATGAGGACCCGGCGGTGCCGGAGGCCGTCACCATCTACGCCGACTACCTGGAGCCCCACTGGGCGGAGGATTCCCCCGCCTTCTCCTACAAAGGGGAGGCCTACCCGGACCTGGCGGCCCTGATGGAGGAGCTGGGGCCCACCCTGGCCCCCAAGTCCCCGGAGGATCCGGACCAGTACCAGTGGCGGGACCAGGTGGAGGTGTCGGTGCGCTACCATTCCGTCTATGAGGAGGGGACCTACTGGGCTTCCTACCACCTCAGCGACGGCGCCTATTCTCCGGGGGAGGCCCCGGCGGTGGAGTATTATCTGGTGAACATCGTCTACGCCTCCCCGCTCCGCAACGCCTTCTGGACCCTTTGGAAGCTCTACGCCTGGACCTTTGTGCTGGCAGTGGTCCTGATCCTGGCGGGGCGGACGGTCCTCCGGCGGCAGCTGATCCGTCCGGCCCAGAGCGTGGGAAAGGCCCTTCTGGAGGGGAGCGACACGGCGGACCGGCGGTACAACGAGGAATGGCGCTGGCAGGAGGGGGAGGACCTCCTAAGGGGGTTCCTTGACAACCGGGACCGCTGTCAGATCCAGAAAAACGAGGTGAACCGGCTGACCGCCGCCCTGACCTACGCCAAGACCGCCGAGGAGAACCGGCGGCAGATGACCTCCAGCATCGCCCACGAGCTGAAGACCCCCCTGGCGGTGGTCCACAGCTACGCCGAGGGGCTGAAGGAACACATTGCCGAGGAGAAACGGGACAAATACCTGGATGTGATCCTCTCAGAGACGGAGCGGATGGACGCCATGGTGCTGGAGATGCTGGATCTCA
>CALXDB010000121.1 GCA_944386955.1 uncultured Oscillospiraceae bacterium | reverse complement strand
CATCTCTTCTATGACCGGGTGTTCCACGTCCGCTTCTGGGATTACGACGGAGTCTTCGCCAATGTGTGGGGCCGGGTGTGCCTGCCCTTCTCCCTGCTGTGGGGCTTTCTCTCCGCCTTCGCCTACTTGTGGCTCCAGCCTCTTGTGGAGACTCTTGCAGCAACTATGCCCCTATGGAGCACCCTGGTGCTGGCGATGGTACTAGCGGCAGACTGCGTCTTCTCCTGGCGGGTACTGCGGATGGGGCACGACCCGGAGCTCCTCAGCTGGCGGAACCTTCTGGCCTTTACAGGCGGGCCTCCAGCCAATCCAGAATATCCTGATAAACAAAGCGGCGGGTCTTCTCGTTGAGGATCTCGTGGCGCAGATCGTGGTAGAGCTTCACCGTCACGTCGGTGAGGCCTGCCTTCCGGAAGGCGGCGGCGGCTCGCTCCACCCCCTTGCCCATCTCCCCCACCGGGTCCTTGTCTCCAGAGATGAAGAAAGCTGCCAGCCTCCGGTCCATCCGGTCGATGGCGTGCTGGTCAGTGAAAAAGTCCAGGCCGTCCATCAGATCCCGCATAAGGCCGATGGTGGCAGGAGCGCCGCAAAGGGGGTCGGCGATATAGGCGTCCACATTGGCTTCGTCGGCGCTGAGCCAGTCGTAATCCGTGCGGTTGGGGGCAAAGGGCTTGTTGTATGCTCCGAAAGCCAGCCGGTTGGCCTTCTCGCTGAACCCCTGGGCCCCCAGGCGGCGGACCTCCCGGGCGGTAAGGATCTTCCCCCCGGCAATGGTCCACACCGAGGGGTGACCGGTGCCGCAGAGGATGGCCCCCTTCACATTGCCGGGGTGGCGGATGAGGTAGGTCCGGGTGAGGAAGGAGCCCATGGAGTGGCCGAAGAGAAAGTGAGGCGCCTGCGGCCACACCTTCTGCAGCTGAAGGCGCAGGGTGTGCATATCCTCCACGGCGTAATTCCAGCCGCCCTTCTCCCCAAAATACACCAGCGGCGCCCCTGGGATCCGGGACTGACCGTGTCCCAGATGGTCGTGGGCGGTGACCACAAAGCCATAGTGGCAGAGGAATTTGGCGAACGCCTCATAGCGCATGCCGTACTCCGCCACGCCGTGGGCAATCTGTACCACGCCCTGGACCGGCATGGACTGGGGGGTCCACTGATTGACATGGATCAGGGCCTGCCCCTGGGCCGAGGGGAAATAGTACTCCGATGTGATCATATTGTGTCCTCCTGATGAACGATCTTGCATATTCTTTTTTATTCTATCACAGCTTGCGGGAAAGGAACAGAGAAAAATTTGCGAGATGGATCCAGGACGGCGCCCCCTGCTTTACAGGACCGCAGTTTTATGGTACCATAGCACCAGTCGGCGGTTTTCGCCTTTTTCTGCAAGGAGAAGACACATGATCTGGTTATGGGTAACTCTGGCCGTTCTGGCGCTTCTGGCCCTGGGATGGCTGTTTTGTCTGCTGCCCCGCCGGGGAGAGCGGAGCGTTCAGCGGCTCAAGCGGTTCCGCTACGCCCACCGGGGGCTCCACAACATCCAGCGCGGGGTGCCGGAGAACTCTCTGCTGGCCTTTCGCTACGCCGTATCCGGCGGCTTTGGCGTGGAGATGGATGTGCGGCTGAGCCGGGACCGGGTCCCGGTAGTGATTCACGACGGTCACCTTCAGCGGCTGTGCGGGGTGGATGGCTTCGTGGAGCGGTCCACCGTGGAGCAGCTGCAGAAGCTGCGTCTCCTGGGCACCGGGGAGACCATCCCCACTTTGGAGGAGGCCCTGTCTGCGGTGAGGGGCCAGGTGCCGGTTCTTCTGGAACTGAAAAGCTATAAAAATAATGTGCGGGACCTCTGCCTGAAAACCACCCAGCTGTTGGAGAGCTACCGGGGGGAGGCGGCAGTGATCTCCTTCGATCCCCGGGTGCTGCGGTGGATGCGGCGCAACGAGCCTTTCCTCCTCCGGGGCCAGTTGCTGGAGACCCGACGGGAGTCCGAGGGCCGCAGGCGCTTCGGACTTTTGGCCCGGCTCCATGCTCTGCTGCTCACCAACGTGTTCACCCGGCCGGACCTGCTGCTGTGCCCTGTCCAGAACCGGCGGGGGCGGTCCCTCCGGCTGTGCGTGGACGTGCTGAAGGGTCAGGAGGTCTGCTGGACCATTCAGGACCAGCGGGAGCTGGAGCGGTCGGAGGCAGCCGGAGCCATGGTGATCTTCGAGGGATTCCTGCCGCTCAAAAAAGTCGATACATAATGGGATGTCCGCCGCGGTGAGGATCCGCGGCGGACACTTTTTCTTCCCTTTTATTTTCCTCCGGCCAGGGAGGACCGGGCGGGGGCCGCGCCGTCCCGCCACTTCTCCCGGCGCAGGAAGGCCACGAACCCCTCCGCCGCCCGGCTGCGGGGACGGACCGGGTCCGTCACCAGGCACACCTGACGCCGTGGGACTGCCTCCCGGACAATCAGCGGGAATACCTCCCCCGCCGCCACGGCCTCCCGGGCCAGCAGCTGGGGCAAAAATCCCACTCCCAAGCCCTCCCGCACCAGGGGCAGCACCAGGTCTGCTGTGGTCACCTCCATATCAGCTGTCACTGTCAGGCCGTGGCGGCGGTACAGCTGCTCCAGGAACTGACGGGAGGTGGTCTCCGGCGTCAAACAGATGAGCGGATACCCCGCCAGATCCCGCAGGGACAAGACCTCACCCTTGCGTGCGGTAAAGGGTCGCCCGGCAATAAAAATATCCTGAAAGGACAGCAGCCCCTCCCGCTGCAGCCCGGAGGGAGCCTCCGACGGTGCGGGCACCACCGCCAGATCCGCCTCCCCCTCCCGCAGGCTCTCCAGTGCCGCGGCAGTGCTGTGGCTGCTGACCCGGAACTTCACCCCCGGATACTGGCGCTGGAAACGGCCGATGGCCTCGATGAGCACATACCGCATGGCCAGCTCCGTGGTGCCGACCCGCACCGCTCCCATCTCCAAGGCCCGGGCTGAAGCCATCATCCTCTCCGCCTCCTCCAGTACCTGGCAGGCGTCGGCGGTGGCTTCATACAGCCGCCGCCCCTCCGGCGTGAGGACGATGCCCCGGCCGGTGCGCTGAAACAGACGGCACTGCAGCTGCTCCTCCAGGGCCGCCACGCTGCGGCTCACCGCCGGCTGGCTGGTCAAAAGCTCCTGCGCCGCCCGGCTGAAGCTGCGGTGCCGGGCAGCGCAGCAAAATACCCGGTAATGGTCGTAGCTGATCATGTGCCGCCCCCCTATATCAAAAAATCATATCTGTTATCTCATCATATCACTTCCCAACATATCCCGCAAGTGTTATACTCGTTGGGCGAGCGAAAAGGACAATCTGCACAAGTTGGGAGGAAATCGGATTGAACAAGGATCTGACCGTAGGCGATCCCAGGACCGCCCTGTGGAAATTTTCTCTGCCGCTGTTCGGCAGCATCATTTTTCAGCAGCTGTATAACATTGCTGACAGCCTGGTAGCGGGCAAATTCGTGGGAGAGGACGCCCTGGCCGCAGTGGGCAACGCCTACGAGGTGACGCTGGTGTTTCTGGCTTTTGCCTTCGGGTGCAATATCGGCTGCTCTGTCGTAGTGTCCCGCCTGTTCGGGGCCAAAAACTGGGGGCGGATGAAGACGGCGGTGAGCACCACCTTCCTGGCCACCCTGGTGCTGTGCGCCGTGCTGATGCTGCTGGGCTTTCTGCTGACCCCCACTCTGCTGCGGGCCATTCAGACCCCGGACAATATCTTTGACGACTGTGTGCTGTATCTGAACATCTACATCGGCGGGCTGATCTTCCTCTTCTTCTACAACATCGCCACCGGCATTTTCTCCGCCATGGGGGACTCCCGGACTCCCTTCCTCTTCCTGGCCGCCTCTTCCACAGCCAACATCTTTCTGGATGTCGTGTTCGTCAAGTGCCTGGGCATGGAGGTGGACGGTGTGGCCTGGGCCACCTTCCTCTGCCAGGGGGTCAGCTGTGTGCTGGCGCTGCTGGCCCTGCTGCGGCGGCTGAAGACCATTCCGGCGGAGGGACCGCACCAGTGGTTCTCCGGAGCCATCCTGGGGGAGATCGCCGTGGTAGCCGTCCCCAGTATTCTCCAGCAGAGCTTCATCTCCGTGGGCAACATCGTCCTGCAGAGCATCATCAACGGCTACGGCAGCAGCGTCATCGCCGGCTACTCCGCCGCCATCAAGCTCAACAACATGGTGGTCACCTCCTTCACCACCCTGGGCAACGGCATGTCCAACTTCGTGGCCCAAAACCTGGGGGCCGGCAAGCGGGAGCGGGTGGGCCAGGGCTTTCGTGCGGGGCTTCAGATGGTGTGGCTCCTCTGCATCCCCCTGGTAGCAGCCTATCTGCTGGCGGGGCGGTGGCTGGTCTATCTCTTCATGCCTGAGCCCACCGGCGCCGCCATCGATACCGGCATGCTGTTTCTCCGCATCGTGTCTCCCTTCTATTTCCTGGTGTCGGTGAAGCTGATTGCCGACGGGGTGCTCCGGGGGGCGGGGGCCATGCGGCGGTTCATGATCGCCACCTTCTCCGATCTGATCCTCCGGGTGGCGCTGGCCTTCCTGTTCTCCGCCCAGTTCGGCTCCATCGGTATCTGGTGCGCCTGGCCGGTAGGCTGGGCCATCGGCACCGGCCTGTCCTACGTCTTCTACCGCCGGGGCTACTGGAACCGGCTGGAAGCGGCAGGTCCCGCCGCCTATTGGCAGTAAACCCGTACAACCAAAAAAGGGCCGCAGGCAGATTGCCTGCGGCCCTTTTCCGCGCCTATTCCATGTCCACAGTGATGTGGTCGGTGCCGTTCTCCTCAAATTCTCCCATATACTGCTCCATGCGGTCCATCAGGGCGTCGTAATTCTCCCGGGTGGGCTCCCCCAAATCCCGCATAGCCAGCTCCTCGGCCAGGATCTCAAAAAAGGTCACATCCTCGTAGGCCATAATAGCCTCATGGATGCCGCCGTCGGCGAAGGCCCGGGAAGGGATCAGCTCCCCCTCATACAGCTCCACCAGCTTCGTCATGCCACGGCGGAGGCAGTAGGAGAACACCAGGCTCTCCACCTCGTCATATTCCTTGATCCGGTCCTCCCCCCGGGTGGAGTTGAGGACCCAGTTTCCGATGTACACCAGATCCAGCAGCCTTCGGTACTGCTTGGGCGTCAGATGAAGTTCCATGGGAACACCTCCCGTCACAGTGATCTCTTTTCACTGTCATTATACCAGAGGGCTATGAAAAATGCCATAGAGAATCCCGGGTAAACTCCCCAAATTTTACTTGTTCTTTATACAATTTCATAGTATACTATAAAAGTTAATGCTAATATGAGGAGGTATGCCCATGGACCAGCGTCCCATCGGCGTGTTTGACTCCGGGCTGGGCGGTCTCACCGCCGTGCGGCGGCTGCGGCAGATCATGCCCTCTGAACATATCATATACTTCGGCGACACGTCCCGTGTCCCCTACGGCAACCGCAGCAGCGACACCATTTTGAAGTACGCCCGACAGGATCTGCGGTTCCTCCGGAGCTTTGATCTGAAGGCCGCCCTCATTGCCTGCGGCACTGTCAGCTCCAACTGCCTCACCCAGCTCCAGCGGGAGAACGACATTCCCGTCATCGGCGTGGTGGAGCCCACTGTCCGCCGGGCCGCCGAGCTGACCAGAAATAAGCGTGTGGGCCTCATCGCCACCCGGGCCAGCGTCAGCAGCGGCGCCTACCAGCGGCAGATGGCCAAGCTGGACCCCCAGGTGGAGATGTTCAGCCAGTCCTGCCCCCTCTTCGTGCCCCTGGTGGAGGAGGGCCGTTTCCGCCCCGGGGACGTGGTCATCGAGACCGTGGCCCGGGAGTATCTCAGGCCCCTCCAGGACGCCGGAGTGGACGCCCTGGTGCTGGGCTGCACCCACTACCCCCTGCTGGAGGATGTGATCGGAGAGATCATGGGGGCGGGCGTCCAGCTCATCGACGCCGGCTGCGAGTCGGCCTACGCCGTCCGCCGCCACCTGAAGGCTCACGACGCCCTGGCCCCGGAGAGCCAGACCGGCTCCGCCGACTTCTACGCCAGCGACCGGGTGGCGGACTTTGAGCGCCTGGCGGCCATTTTCCTCCACGAGGACATCAGCCATACCGCCTGGCAGATCGACATCGAGACCTACTGAGGAGGGCCGCCATGGAACAGTTCCCAGTGACCATCACCGTCCGGGGAGAGCAGCGCCAGGGGGGCGAGGTCACCCAGATGGAGCACACCATTCCCGGCACCCTGGAGACCGACGGGGAGACCCTGATCCTTCGCTACCGGGAGCCGGAGGAGGCGGGCCTCGGCGGGACGGACACCATCCTCACCTTCCGGGGAGAGGAGGCGGTGCTGGAGCGGCAGGGGGCCGTCAGCACCCGGATGCCATTTATCGTGGGCCAGCGCCACCGCGTAGAGTATCGCACTCCAGTGGGCGAAATGCTGCTGGAGGTCCGCACCACCTTTCTCAGCCACAACCTGACCCGTACCGGCGGCAAAGCCATGCTCCGCTACCACCTCACCAGCGGCGGCGAGACCGTCGGCAACCATACACTGAAGCTGAATGTCAAGGAGAGAGAGCTATGAACAACATGATCCAGCTGGCCAAGGACCAGGTCCTCAGCCTGACCCAGGCCGCCTACGCCGCCGCCGTCCAGGCCGGCACCCTGCCCGAGGCGGCGGAGGTGAAGGCCAATGTGGAGATCCCTAAGGACACCGCCAACGGAGACTACACCACCACCTTTGCCCTGGCCGCCGCCAAGGCCATGAAGAAGAACCCCCGGGAGATCGCGGGGATCCTTCTGGAGAACCTGAAGCTGGAGGGCACCTATTTTGCCTCCGCGGAAATCGCCGGCCCCGGCTTTCTGAACTTCCGCCTCTCCCCCGCCTGGTACCGGGCCCTCCTGGAGACCGTGGAGCGGGAGGGGGAGCACTACGGCAAGAACGACAGCCTCCGGGGCCAGAAGGTGATGGTGGAGTTCGTCTCCGCCAACCCCACCGGCCCCATGCACATGGGCAACGCCCGGGGCGGCGTGCTGGGGGACACCCTGGCCAGCGTCCTGGCCGCCAACGGCGCCGACGTGTGGCGGGAGTTCTACGTCAACGACGCCGGCAACCAGATCGAGAAGTTCGCCGCCTCTCTGGAGGCCCGGTACCTCCAGATCCTCCTGGGGGAGGACGCGGTGGAGTTCCCCGAGGACGGCTACCACGGCGACGACATCCGCGAGCTGGCCCAGGCCTTCTACGAGAAGTACGGCGACCGGTACAAGGACGCCTCCCGGGAGGAGCGTCACGCGGTACTGGCTAAGTTTGGCCTGGAAATCAATATTCCCAAGATGAAGACGGACCTCCAGCGCTACAAGATCGAGTACGACCAGTGGTTCTTCGAGTCCACCCTCCACGAGAGCGGCTATGTGGCCGACACGGTGGAGAAGCTGACAGAGAACGGCTACACCTATGAGAAGGACGGTGCCCTGTGGCTGGCCACCGCCCGCATCCTCACGGAGCTTTACAAGAAGGCAGGGAAGAGCGACAAGGAGATCGAAAAGCTGGATCTGAAGGACGACGTGCTGCGCCGGGCCAACGGCTTTTACACCTACTTTGCTGCCGACATCGCTTACCACCGCAACAAGTTTGAGGTGC
>CALXDB010000120.1 GCA_944386955.1 uncultured Oscillospiraceae bacterium | reverse complement strand
AAGTCAACTTTTGCCTACTTTTCTTTGACGAGAAAAGTAGGCCGCCGGAGGCAAAACACCAAACGAAACACCGTCGGGTACCGACAAAAGAGACCCCGCCCTCGTCAGAGGGCAAACCGGCCCGCCCGCCGGAGGGCAAAAAGAAAAAAGCGCGCCGCAGAGGCTTTCTCTGCGGCGCGGCTTTTTTCAGTCGGACAGGTTCTTACAGAGCCTTCAAAAGGCCGGTGGCCTCGTTGAACTCGTTGATGAGCTCATCCAGCTCAGCAGCCTGTTCGTGGACGGCATCCCAGGTGTTCTTGGTGTCGTACCACTGGGCGTTCAGGTCCTTCACATCCCGGGCCTGCTGCTCCACCCAGGTGTAGTACTTCAGGTTGTGGACCCGCTTGCGCTCGGTGTAGGTCAGCTCCAGCAGGTTGTCGGTCTTCAGGCCCAGCATGTGGAGGTTGTGGTCCAGAGCGGCCTCGTGGGCGTTGTAGGCGCCGTGCATCTCGTTGAGCTCCTCGATGCGGCTCTGATACATCACCGCGCTGTCGGTGAGGACGGTGCCCACCACGTCGTTCTCGGTAAGCTCGTAGTACTTGGCCATCTTGATGCAGCACAGCACGTTGGCAATGCCGCTGATACCCAGCCAGGTCAGCTTCTCGATGAGGTCGTCCTCCAGACCCAGCTCATTCTTCAGATAGGCCTGACCCTCGGGGGTGTTGAACAGCCGCAGCAGGCGCTGGGAGTCCTCGTCGTCAATGGCGATGGCCATATCGGTGTTCTTCACGTTGTGGATCCAGGGGATGTGCTTGTCGCCGATGCCCTCGATGCGGTGGCCGCCGAAGCCATTGTTCAGGATGGTGGGGCACTGCAGGGCCTCGCCCACCGCCAGCTTCAGGTGGGGATACCGCTCCTTCAGCAGGTCGCCTGCGCTCATGGTACCGGCGGAACCGGAGGTGAAGCAGGCGCCGGCAAAGTTGTCGCCGGGGCGCTTGACGGCCTCAAAGAGGTCGGCCAGAGCGTAGCCGGTGACGTTGTAGTGCCACAGGGGGTTGCCCATCTCCTCAAACTGGTTGAAAATCATCATGGTGGGGTCCTGCCGCAGCTCCCAGGTCTTGTCGAAGATCTCCTTCACGTTGGACTCGCAGCCCGGGGTGGCGATGACCTGGCCGGCGATCTTGCTCAGCCAGTCGAAGCGCTCCTTGCTCATCTCGGCGGGAAGAATGGCCACGCTGTCGCAGGCCAGGAGCTTGGAATTGAAGGCGCCGCCGCGGCAGTAGTTGCCGGTGGAGGGCCACACCGCGTGGTGGTAAGTAGCGTCAAACTGACCGGTGACCAGACGGGGGGCCAGGCAGCCGAAGGAGGCGCCTACCTTGTGGCAGCCGGTGGGGAACCATTTGCCCGCCATGGCAATGATCCGGCAGGGCACGCCGGAGAGAACAGAAGGAATTTCCACATAATTGGGCACTTTCTGGAACAGGCCGCCAAACTCCTTGGCCTCATTCTTCCAGGTGATGCGGAACAGGTTCAGGGGGTTCACGTCCCACAGACCCACATCCTTCAGCTTGGCCTGGATCTTCTCAGGGATCGTCTCAGGATTCTGCATCTGAGCAATAGTAGGAATGATGATATTGTTCTCCTTGGCCTTCTGGATATTGTGCTGGAGGCCTTCCTTGTGGATGCTCAGGTCGATCTTACCCATTGTTTTTTTCCTCCTGTTTTGTGTCAATGTAAGAATATAATGTATATTTAGAAATACCGAAGTATTTCGCCACCTTATCTCCGGATTTGGTGATGAGGAAAGCCCCGTGCTTGTTGAGAAACTGGATGGCTTTCACCTTGTCGTCCTTGTTCATCAGCGCCACCGGCTTCCCCACCAGCGCCACGCTCTGCTCAATCAGCTCCTCCAGAAGGTCATTGACGTTGATCACTGTGATCCGCTCCTGCCCCTTCTTCTCCTGCCGTTCCGGAATGGAAGTGAAATCAGAGATGGCGTGTTCCGCCAGCAGCAGGGAGGAAATGTCGTAGTTGATGGCCATGATCCCCACTACCTTCCCTGCGGCGTTGCGGATGTATATGGTGGAGGACTTCAAGATCTTACCATCCGGCGTCCTGGTGAGATAGGCCAGCTGATCCTGAGGCTCCTCCGCCCCGGACAGGATCTGTTCCATCACCACCTTGCTGGGGCCATCCCCCACATGACGGCCGCTGACGTGGCCATTTTCAATGTGGACGATGGAGTGCTCCACTCTGGAGGCCGCCAGGTCGTGGATCACGATCTCACACTGGGGACCAAACTGCGCGGCCAGTCCCGCCGCGATCTGCTTGAGCAGCTCCAGCTTACTTGCGTTCAATGGGCTATCACCTCTCCTTCCCCCGATTTCCTGTATCCTTTATACAACTTCACATCATTATCATACCACATTTTTTTTAGAAATCAACGGTTTTTTCAAAAAATTTTTTAGGTTTTCAAAAATTTTATTTGACAACGGATTTTTCTATGATATGATAGATACAGATGAACCCCGTAAACCACTTGGAATGCGATACAACAATAAAGAATGATGGAGGTATCCTGCAATGAATTTCGATGCGATCAAGGCTGCCGCTGAGGGCTATAAGAGCGATATGAGCCGTTTTCTCCGTGACATGATCTCTCACCCCAGCGAGAGCTGCGAGGAGAAGGACGTGGTCATGTGCATCAAGGCCGAGATGGAGAAGCTGGGCTACGATAAGGTAGAGATCGACGGCCTGGGCAACGTCATCGGCTGGATGGGCGAGGGCGACAAGATCATCGCCATCGACTCCCACATCGACACCGTGGGCATCGGCAACATCAACAACTGGGAAGCTGACCCCTACAAGGGCTATGAGACCGACGACGTGATCTACGGCCGCGGCGGCTCCGACCAGGAAGGCGGCATGGCCTCCGCTGTGTACGGCGCCAAGATCATGAAGGACATGGGCCTCATCCCCGCCGGCTACAAGATCATGGTCGTGGGCTCCGTTCAGGAGGAGGACTGCGACGGTATGTGCTGGCAGTACATCGTCAACAAGTATTTCCCCGCCAACGGCATCAGCAAGGAGCAGGTGGAGTTCGTGATTTCCACCGAACCCACTGACGGCGGCATCTACCGCGGTCACCGCGGCCGCATGGAGATCCGCGTGGATGTGAAGGGCGTCTCCTGCCACGGCTCCGCTCCTGAGCGCGGCGACAACGCCATTTACAAGATGGCCGACATTCTTCAGGATGTCCGCGCCCTCAACGAGAACGACGACGCTGACTCCACCGAGATCAAGGGTCTCGTGAAGATGCTCAACCCCAAGTACAACCCCGACCACTACGAGGATGCCCGCTTCCTGGGCCGCGGCACCTGCACCACCTCCCAGATCTTCTACACCTCCCCCAGCCGCTGCGCCGTGGCCGACAGCTGCGCCATCTCCATCGACCGCCGCATGACCGCCGGCGAGACCTGGGACAGCTGCCTGAAGGAGATCGAGGATCTGCCCAGCGTGAAGAAGTACGGCGACGACGTGAAGGTCAGCATGTACATGTACGACCGTCCCGCCTGGACCGGCGAGGTCTATGAGACCGAGTGCTTCTTCCCCACCTGGATCAATAAGGAGACCGCCGCTCACGTCCAGGCCGTCATCGACGCCCACCACGCTCTCTACGGCGACAAGCGCATCGGCCATGCCGACGCCGATCCCAAGTACGACGCCATGCACCTGCGCAACCGTCCTCTCACCGATAAGTGGACCTTCTCCACCAACGGCGTCTCCATCCAGGGCCGCTACGGTATCCCCTGCGTCGGCTTCGGCCCCGGTGCTGAGAGCCAGGCTCACGCCCCCAACGAGATCACCTGGAAGCAGGATCTGGTGACCTGCGCCGCCGTGTACGCCGCCGTTCCCGGCCTGTATAAGGAAGAGAACAAGACTGCCGATGTGACCCAGTTCCGTCAGAGCCTCACCAACAACGACATCAAGTAAAGTTTCTCATCTGAATAATCTATACTAAAAAGGAGATTCTACGCTATGAGCAAGACGACCAAGCTGGCCCAGCATCTGGAGACCCTGAAGATCAACAACATGTACAAGAACGATTTCTATTGGACTTGGGACAAGACCGATGACGAAATCGACGCCATTTTCACCGTTGCCGACGCTCTGCGGGACCTGCGTGAGCGCAACATCTCCACCAAGGTGTTTGACAGCGGCCTGGGCATCTCCATCTTCCGCGACAACTCCACCCGTACCCGCTTCTCCTTCGCCTCCGCCTGCAACCTCCTGGGTCTGAACGTCCAGGATCTGGATGAGAAGAAGAGCCAGATCGCCCACGGCGAGACTGTCCGTGAGACCGCCAACATGGTGTCCTTCATGGCCGACGTCATCGGTATCCGCGATGATATGTTCATCGAGGAGGGCCACAAGTACCAGAAGACCTTCATGGACGCTCTGGACGAGGGCTACGGCGACGGCATCCTGGAGCAGCGTCCCACCCTGGTGAACCTGCAGTGCGACGTGGACCACCCCACCCAGGCTATGGCCGACATGCTGCACGTCATCCACTACTTCGGCGGCGTTGAGAACCTGAAGGGCAAGAAGATCGCCATGACCTGGGCCTACAGCCCCAGCTACGGCAAGCCCCTGAGCGTGCCCCAGGGCATCATCGGCCTGTTCTCCCGCTTCGGTATGGACGTGGTTCTGGCTCACCCCGAGGGGTATGAGATCATGCCCGAGGTGGAGAAGATCGCCGAGGAGAACGCCAAGAAGTCCGGCGGTTCCTTTAAGAAGACCAACTCCATGAAGGAGGCCTTCGAGAACGCCGATATCGTCTACCCCAAGAGCTGGGCTCCCTTCAAGGCCATGGAGGAGCGCACTCAGCTGTACCGCGAGGGCGACAAGGCCGGCATCGACGCTCTGGAGCAGCGCCTGCTGGCTCAGAACGCTGAGCACAAGGATTGGGCCTGCACCGAGGAGATGATGAAGCTGACCCGCGACGGCAAGGCTCTGTACATGCACTGCCTGCCCGCCGACATCACCGGCCTGAGCTGCAAGGAGGGCGAGGTGGACAACAGCGTGTTCGATCGCTACATTGTCCCCCTGTACAAGGAGGCCTCCTACAAGCCCTATATCATTGCTGCCATGATCTTCCTGGCCAAGGTCAAGAACCCCGTGGACGCTCTGATGGATCTGGAGCGCAAGGGCGACAAGCGCAAGGCGTTTTAAGAGCTTCGCTTCGAGGGGGAGCGGGCTCCCCCTCGACCTCCCCCACCACCAGTCTGCCGACTGGTGCGCGCGCCCACGGCGCGCAAATCAATGTATTTTTGTCAGGCACATGTCCTGACAAAAATGAATGGGATGGGCCGCCGGGGGGAAGATAGGATACGGAACGGAAAGGGAGTACCGGCGGTACTCCTTTTCTATCAAGGGCAGGGAAAACGGCAGGCCGCCGTTTTGCGGCACGCTTCCGCTGTTCTCCCACTTCCCAACAGATGAAGGAGAAGATTGAATTATGAGTAAGCGCATTGTGATCGCCCTGGGCGGAAACGCCCTGGGCAACACCCTGCCGGAGCAGGCCGCCGCGGTGAAGATCACCGCCAAGGCTATCGTGGACCTCATCGAGGACGGCAACGAGGTCATTGTGGCCCACGGCAACGGCCCCCAGGTGGGCATCATCAACAACGCCATGGCCGCCCTGCAGAAGGCAGATCCCAACCAGGGCTTCACCCCTCTGTCCGTCTGCGGCGCCATGAGCCAGGCCTATATCGGCTATGACCTCCAGAATGCCTTCCGGGAGGAGCTGCTGGACCGGGGCATCACCAATATGCCCGTGTGCACCATCGTCACCCAGGTGGAGGTGGACCCCAACGATCCCGCCTTCGCCGATCCCTCCAAGCCCATCGGCAAGTTCATGACCGAGGAGGAGGCCAAGGACTACGCCGCCAAGACCGGCTATCTGGTGAAGGAGGACGCCGGCCGCGGCTGGCGCCGCTATGTGGCCTCCCCCCAGCCCAAGCACATCATTGAGGCCGGCGCCATCCGGGCCCTCACTGAGGACGGCCACCTCATCATCTGCTGCGGCGGCGGCGGTATTCCCGTCTACCGCACGGAGAAGAACCACCTGAAGGGCGCCGCCGCGGTGATCGACAAGGACTTCTGCTCCGAGCTGCTGGCTGAGCAGCTGGACGCCGATATGCTCATCATTCTTACCGCCGTGGAGAAGGTGGCAATCAACTTCCGCAAGGAGAACGAGCAGTGGCTCAGCGAAATGACCCCTGCTGAGGCCCGCCAGTACGCTGCGGAGGGTCAGTTTGCTCCCGGCTCCATGCTGCCCAAGGTGGAGGCCGCCGTGAAGTTCGCGGAGAGCGGCGCCGGCCGCACCGCCCTCATCACCCTGCTGGAAAAGGCTCGGGACGGCATTGCCGGCAAGACCGGTACCCGCGTCCACCAGTAATTTGCCCCTCTATCCGCCCCGGACGGATCCCTCCCAGGCCGTCCGGGGTGATTTTTTGCCCTTTTGCCGGGAAACAAAGAAGAAATTTTTTAAAAATGGCTGGTAGATTCGAAAAATCTCCTTGCAATTTTGGAAACAGTGTGATATTATATTTCAGCATTACGCACAGCCTTGGATTTTCGGTCGGTGCCCCCTGCGGGGTTGGCCGGGGAGAAGAAGGGGCTGGAGGTAAGAAACTAAATTTTTTGGAGGAACAACCAACATGGCAAACGTCGTATCCATGAAGCAGCTGCTGGAAGCCGGTGTCCACTTCGGTCACCAGACCCGCCGCTGGAACCCCAAGATGGCTCCCTATATCTACACGGAGCGCAACGGCATCTATATCATCGACCTGCAGAAGACTGTGAAGAAGCTGGAGGAGGCGTACGCTTTCGTCCGCAGCCTGGCTGAGAACGGTCAGTCCCTGCTGTTTGTCGGCACCAAGAAGCAGGCCCAGGAGGCCATCCGTGAGGAGGCTCTGCGTGCCAATATGTACTATGTCAACGCCCGCTGGCTGGGCGGCATGATGACCAACTTCAAGACCATGCGGACCCGCGTGGACCGTCTGGCTCAGCTGAAGAAGATGCAGGAGGACGGCACCTTTGACATGCTGCCCAAGAAGGAAGTCATCAAGCTGATGGGCGAGATCGCCAAGCTGGAGAAGTATCTGGGCGGCGTCAAGGAGATGAAGAAGCTGCCCGGCGCCCTGTTTATCGTGGACACCCGCAAGGAGCGCAACGCCATCGCTGAGGCTCACAAGCTGGGTATCCCCGTTGTGGCCATCGCCGATACCAACTGCGATCCCGACGAGATCGACTACCCCATCCCCGGCAACGACGACGCCATCCGCGCTATCAAGCTGATCGCCTCTGTGATGGCTAACGCCATGATTGAGGGCAAGCAGGGCGAGCAGAGCGAGGAGCCCGCTGCTGAGTAAAAGTACCCACTTCGGCAAACCCTATGGGGCGGGAGAGTCCCGCCCCATTTCTTATTGGATCGAATAGAAAAATAAATGGAGGAAATCAATATGGCTTTTACTGCTGCTGATGTTAAGAACCTGCGCGAGATGACCGGCGTGGGCATGATGGACTGCAAGAAGGCCCTGGTCGCTTCCGACGGCGACATGGACAAGGCCATTGAGTACCTGCGGGAGAAGGGCCTGGCCGCTTCCGCCAAGAAGGCCGGCCGCATCGCCGCCGAGGGCATGGCTTA
>CALXDB010000119.1 GCA_944386955.1 uncultured Oscillospiraceae bacterium | reverse complement strand
CCCACCCGGAGAGAGGTGGAGATGGCGGAGCTCATGTGCGCCATGGTGCCCAATATCGAGATGGTGCGGATGGTGAACTCCGGCACCGAGGCGGTGATGAGCGCCATCCGTCTGGCCCGGGGCGCTACCGGCCGGGATAAGATCATCAAGTTTGAGGGCTGCTACCACGGCCACAGCGACTGCCTGCTGGTGAACGCCGGTTCCTCCGCTCTGGCGGGGGGCCATCCCAGCAGCGCCGGCGTGCCGGAGGACATCGTCAAGCACACCCTCACCGCCCAGTTCAACGACCTCGCCTCTGTGGAGGCCCTGCTCAGCGCCTGGCCCGGTCAGGTGGCCTGCGTCATCGTGGAGCCGGTAGCCGCCAACATGGGCGTGGTGGGTCCCGCCCCCGGCTTCCTGGAGGGCCTTCGGAAGCTCTGCGACAAGTCCGGAGCCCTGCTGATCTTCGACGAGGTCATCACCGGCTTCCGCCTTGCCCTGGGCGGCGCCCAGGCCTACTACGGCGTGAAGGCGGATCTGGTCACCTTCGGCAAGATCATCGGCGGCGGCATGCCCGTGGGGGCTTATTGCGGCAGCCGGGCCCTTATGGAAGAGGTGGCCCCCTGCGGCCCGGTCTATCAGGCGGGCACCCTCTCCGGCAATCCCGTGGCTATGGCGGCAGGCTTCGCCCAGCTCACCTACCTCCGGGATCACCAGGAGGTATATGCGAGCATCGCCGAGAAGGCCAAGTGGCTGGCGGGGGAGATGCGCCGCAGCGCCGAGAAGCACGGGGTGAAGGTGGCGGTGAATCAGGTGGAGAGCATCCTCTCTCCCTTCTTCGTCCCTGCCGAGGTGAACTCCTTCACCGACGCCAAGGGCAGCGACCTGAAGGCCTACGCCCGGTACTTTGCCGGGATGCTGGAGCGGGGCATCGCCCTGGCCCCGGCTCAGTTTGAGGCCATGTTCATTTCCGACGCCCACACCCAGGCGGACCTGGAGGCCACCGCCCAGGCGGCGGACGCGGTGTTCGCCGCTCTGTAAAACCGACAAAAAAGGGGAAAGATCTGCTGGATCTTTCCCTTTTTTTCGGTATAACTCCCTTCTCCGTGGGCAGAATACTGATGTACTCAGCCAGAAGGAGGAGGTGAGACCATGGAGAAGGAGCGGTCCACCAATCAGACCAACAACCAGAACGCCAATCAGTCCAAGCAGTGCAAGGACAAGAAGAACGGCGGTCAGGCCACCAACCAGAAGTGAAGCAGGACGGCCGGGAGTGCTTTTCCAGCACTCCCGGCCATCCTTTGCTCCGAAGGCTCAGGCCCTCCGGCTGTGGGTGAGGATGTAGTCCGTCATCTCCTGAGCGGTATGGACCACGGTGGAGACGCCGTGGGCCGCCAGCTCTCCCTCGGGGGCAAAGCCGCAGAAATCCACCCCCAGGCAGTCCATACCTACGGCGGCGGCTCCGTCGGCGTCGTACTTCCGGTCTCCCACCATCAGAATGCCGGAGGCGTCGGGGAGGCCCATCTGCTCCATGGCGGCGCGGATCACCGCCTCCTTGGTACTGGCCAGGGTCACGTTGTGGCCGGAGATGCAGTCGAAGCAGTCGTGGATGCCAAGGGCCTCCAGCACCAGATGGCAGCCCCGCTCCTCCTTGCTGGAGGCCACGGCCAGACGCAGCCCCGCCGAGCGCAGAGCCGCCAGTGCTTCCGGGATGCCCGGCACGATCTTCACCTCCCGGCAGCCCTCCGACCGGTAGCGCTGGCGGAAGAAGCCCAGTGCCCTGGTACAGTCCTCCGGAGAGAAGCCGCACAGACGGGCGAAGGAGTCCTCCAGGGGCGGCCCGATGATCTGAAACTCCTCCCCGTGGGGCAGGGGAGGGGCGCCCATGCAGTCCAGGGCGTAGTGGAAACATTTGAAGATCCCCTCGCTGGAGTCGGTGAGGGTGCCGTCTAAATCAAAGAAAATGGTGTGGTACATGGTTCATTTGCTCCTGCTTTGGTGAAAATAATAAAATAAGAAGAGCAGTCTCTCATCCCTGATGGCTGCGGCGGTAGGTGAGATAGCCCTCCAAAATGAGGGCGGCTGCCACGGCGTCCACGGTGTGCTTCCGCTTCTTGGCATTCTGCCCTGCGCCCGCCAGGATGTTGTGGGCGTCGATGGTGGTCCGCCGCTCGTCCCACAGATGGACCGGCAGACCGAACCGCTCCTCCAGCACCTTGGCGAAGGCCTCCGCCTTCTCCGCCCGGGGGCCCAGGGTGCCGTCCATGTTCCGGGGGTGGCCCAGCACCAGCTCTGTCACGCCGTACTCCCCGATCAGCTTCCCGATGCTCTCCGCCACCTGCTCCGCCTTGCGGCTGTGGATGGTGGTGGTGTACCCGGCCAGAAAGCCGGTGAGGTCGGAGATGGCCACGCCGGTGTGGGCGTCGCCGTAGTCGATGGCCATGATGCGCATAGGGAGCCTCCTTTTGTCCATAGTAACCTGATTATAGCACAGATTTTCCCGAAAAAAAGTGGGATTTTCTCCAAAATTCCAGTTGACCTTTCCGGGGGAGCGTGGTATAGTAAACATTACCTGTGGAAATGGGGTTTTCTTTTTGCGCGCGTTTTCGCTTTTGGCGCCAAAAGGGCCCCTTCCCGTCAGGGAGGCAATTCGGTGCGGGAGATTCCCCGCATACACTACAAAGGAGGTGCCGTTAGATGCGCGTGAAAATCACCCTGAGATGCAACGAGTGCAAGCAGAGAAACTACAACACCGTCAAGAACAAGAAGAACGATCCTGACCGCTTGGAGATGAACAAGTACTGCCCCTTCTGCAGAAAGCACACGGTCCACAGCGAGACCAAGTAAGAGAGAGGGATTTCATCATGTCTGAAGAAAAGAAAGCCAAGAAGGATCGGGGCCGCTGGTTCCGTGAGATGAAAAGCGAACTGAAGAAGATCGTGTGGCCTTCCGGCAGCAAGGTGGCCAAGAACACCGTCACCGTGATTTTATGCACCCTGTGCATCGGCGTGTTCATCTGGCTGTTTGACGGCGTGGCCGGCCTGGCCTATACCACCCTTCTGTCCGCCTTCGGCGGCTGAGAGGTAGGAGAGCATGGCTGAAAGCGCAAAGTGGTATGTGATCCATACCTATTCCGGCTATGAAAATGCCGTGAAGACCACCATCGAAAAGGCCGTTACCCATCGGGGCATGCAGGATATGATCCAGGACATGCAGATCCCCATGGAGAAGGTCACCGAGGTCACCGACTCCGGCGCCACCAAGGAGGTGGAGCGGAAGGTCTTCCCCGGCTATGTGCTGGTGAAGATGGTGATGACCGACGACACCTGGCACCTGGTCCGCAACGTACGGGGCGTCACCGGCTTTGTCGGCAACGCCAACAACCCCATCCCCCTCACCGAGGATGAGGTGCTGGCTCTGGGCATGGAGAAGCGGGAGATCGTCGTCCAGTACAAGGTGGGCGACCATGTCCGCATCACCGACGGGTCCATGGCCACGTTCACCGGCGTGGTGGACGAGATCCAGCCCGAGAAGAACAAGGTCACCGTTGTGGTCACCATGTTCGGCCGGGAGATCCCCGTGGAGCTGGAGCTGGATCAGGTGGAGGTCCTGGAGGACTGAGACGCGCCGGCTGGCCGCGGCGCCGCAAGGCGCGTCAGCTGAACGCACGGGCCTGTTGAGACCCTTGCGGTTTTTCGTGGGAGGGATCCAAGATCCCGCCACCACCACATTTTTTCAAGGAGGTGCCCAAGATGGCACAGAAAGTCGTAGGATACGTCAAGCTGCAGATTCCTGCAGGCAAAGCAACCCCCGCGCCCCCCGTTGGCCCTGCTCTGGGTCAGCACGGCGTCAACATCGCCGCTTTTACCAAGGAGTTCAATGAGCGCACCAAGAACGACATGGGCATGATCATCCCCGTGGTCATCACCGTGTATTCCGACCGCTCTTTCACCTTTATCACCAAGACTCCTCCCGCTGCCGTGCTCATTAAGAAGTACTGCAACATCCAGTCTGGTTCCGGCGTGCCCAACAAGACCAAGGTCGCCACCATCAGCAAGGCCGACGTCCAGAAGATCGCTGAGACCAAGATGCCCGACCTGAACGCTGCCAGCCTGGAGGCTGCTATGAGCATGATCGCCGGCACCGCGCGCAGCATGGGCGTTATCGTAGGCGAGTAAGGAGGGCTTGAGAGATGTTTAGAGGTAAGAAGTATAAAGAGAGCGCCAAGCAGATCGACCGCAGCGTGCAGTATGATGCCGCCGAGGCCATGGGCCTGATCTGCAAGACCGCTTCCGCCAAGTTCGATGAGACTGTGGAGCTCCATGTGAAGCTGGGCGTTGACTCCCGTCACGCCGACCAGCAGGTCCGCGGCGCCATCGTGCTGCCCCACGGCACCGGCAAGAACGTCCGCGTGCTGGTGTTCGCCAAGGGCGACAAGGCCGAGGCCGCCAAGGCCGCCGGAGCCGACTATGTGGGCGAGATGGATATGGTGGAGAAGATCCAGAAGGAGAACTGGTTCGATTTCGACGTGGTCATCGCCAGCCCTGACATGATGGGCGTGGTGGGCCGCCTGGGTAAGCTGCTGGGCCCCAAGGGCCTGATGCCCTCCCCCAAGGCCGGCACCGTGACCCCCGATGTGGCTAAGGCCGTTCAGGAGTCCAAGGCCGGTAAGATCGAGTACCGTCTGGACAAGACCAACATCATCCACTGCCCCATCGGCAAGGTCTCCTTCGGCGCTGAGAAGCTGACCGACAACTTCAACGCCCTCATGGGCGCCATCATCAAGGCCAAGCCCGCCGCGGCTAAGGGCCAGTATGTGAAGAGCTGCGTCGCCGCCTCCACTATGGGCCCCGGCGTGAAGGTTTCTACTGCGAAGATGATGTAAAACTCTTCTTTCGAGGGGGGACACAGTCCCCCCTCGACCTCCCCCCTCACCAGTCTGCGGACTGGTGTGCGCGCCCACGGCGCGCAGGTCCATGTATTTTTCTGAGGCGCATGTCCTCAGAAAAATGACTTGTGTATTTGACGCGAAAAGGGGCGGAAATTGCATATTTGGGGCTTGACATTTGAGTTGGCCTTGAATATAATATTTGTTGCGTTCCAAAGACAGCAGGTGGCGAAAGCCGTAAGTCCTGCCGAGGAGAGCTGATCGATTTTGATTTGCACGATCCTCCGCGTCTTTGCGCGAAGGGTCGTTTTTCCTTTTCTTGAACGCACCAAAGTTTCCCCGCGAAATCTAATGGAGGTGAAAACAAGAATGCCTAACGCAAAAGTTCTGAGCGAGAAGCAGGCCATCGTTGCTTCCCTGACAGAAAAGCTGCAGGGCGCTGCCGCTGGCGTGCTGGTGGATTACAAGGGCATCACCGTGTCCGAGGACACCGCTCTGCGCGCTGAGCTGCGCAAGAACAACGTCGAGTACGCCGTTGTGAAGAACACCCTGCTGCGCTTCGCCGTCAACAATGTGGGCATGAACGAGCTGGACGACCTGCTCAACGGCACCACGTCCCTGGCCATCTGCAACGATGACCCCGTGGCTCCCGCCCGCATCGTCAACGACTTCGCCAAGAAGCTGGGCGACCGCTTCTCCATCAAGGGCGGCTTCATGGACGGCAAGGTCATGCCCCTCAGCGAGGTCATGGCCCTGGCGGAGATCCCCCCGCTGCCTGTCCTGCAGGCCCAGGTCCTGGGCACCATGCTGGCCCCCATTTCCGGCCTGGCCTGCGTCCTCAAGCAGATCGCCGAGAAGCAGGGCGCTCCCGCCGAGGAAGCTCCCGCCGCCGAGTGATCGGCCCCAACCACAACTACTTTTTACTGAAAAATTATTAGGAGGTACCTAACAATGGCTAGTGAGAAAGTTACTGCTATGATCGAAGAAATCAAGGCGCTGACCGTCCTGGAGCTGAGCGAGCTGGTTCACGCTCTGGAGGAGGAGTTCGGCGTTTCCGCCGCCGCCATGGCTGCTCCCGCCGCCGGCGCTGCCGCTCCCGCCGCTGAGGAGAAGACCGAGTTCGACGTGGTCCTGACCGGCTTTGACGCCGCTGCCAAGATCAAGGTCATCAAGGTCGTCCGCGAGATCACCGGTCTGGGCCTGGCTGAGGCCAAGGCTGCCGTCGAGGGCACTCCCAAGACCCTGAAGGAGGCCCTGTCCAAGGACGAGGCCGAGGCTCTGAAGGCCAAGATCGAAGAGGCCGGCGGCAAGGTCGAGCTCAAGTAAGTTTTCACCCATCCATTACCGGCGCCCCGGGGCAGATGCCCCGGGGCGCTCTTTGCTTTTGCGCCGGGGCGCCAGTGCGGCGGGAGGGAGGCGGGAAGCGCCCGGTTCCCCTCTCCCTTGCTTTTTGGCGGGATCTCTAGTATGATGGTGGTCAGAAAAACCGCGTCTCAGGCAGAACGGAGCGGATCTTTCGAGAAGGAGGGCATGGCATATGCTGTATACCATTCACAACCAGTTCCTCACCCTGACGGTGGACGACCTGGGGGCCCAGATGATGGCCCTCACCGGCAGTGACGGCACGGAATATCTCTGGAGCGGCGACCCGGCCTTCTGGCGGAACCGGGCCCCCAACCTGTTCCCCTATGTGGGCCGGTCCACCGGGGACAGCTGCACCATCAAGGGCGTCCGCTACCCCATGACCCGCCACGGCTTTGCCAACCGCAGCACCTTCACGGTGGGCAGCATGGGAGAGGACCGCGTCACCTTCACCCTCACCGACAGCCCGGAGACCCGGGAAAATTACCCCTGGGCCTTCTCCTTCAGCGTCAGCTACGCCCTGACGGAGCGGACGGTGGAGATCACCTATGAGGTCGTCAACCGGGACCGGGAGACCATCTGGTTCGGCCTGGGAGGCCATCCCGGCTTCCGGGTGCCCCTGGAGCCGGGCCTCGCCTTCACGGACTACGCCCTGACCTTCGCTCACACCTGCTCCCCCGCCCGGGCGGAGCTGTCGGAGGCCTACATGGTCAGCGGCCGGGAGACTCCCTTCCCCCTGGTGGACGGGGATACTCTGCCCCTGCGCCACGACCTCTTTGACCACGACGCGGTGATCCTGCACCACATGGATAAGACGGTCACCCTGTCCGCGAAGAAAGGACAGCGCGGAGTCACGATGGAGATTCCCCGGATGAACTATCTGGGGATCTGGCACACCCCGGAGAAGGAGGCCCCCTTTGTGTGCCTGGAGCCATGGGTGAGTCTGCCCGCCCGGCAGGATGTGGTGGAGGAGTTCACCCAGCAGGGGGACCTGATCGCCCTCCTCCCCGGGGAGCGGTACGTAAATCCCTGGAAAATCCGGACGTTTTGAGGAGACAGGACCATGTTTGAGCGGCTGATGGAGAGCCCCGTGGGGCCGCTGACCCTGCGGGCGGAGGACGGCGCTCTGACGGCGATCCTCTATGGCGACCACCGGACAGGCCGGGCGGGGGAGGACCCTGTCCTGGATCAGGCGGAGGTGGAGCTCAGGGAGTATTTTGCCGGATACCGAAAGGTGTTTGCTGTGCCTGTCCATCTCTCGGGGACAGCGTTCCAGAGGAAGGTATGGGCTGCCCTCCGGGAGATCCCCTACGGGGAGACGGCCACCTACGGGGAGATCGCCGCCCGGATCGGGAACCCCAGGGCCTGTCGGGCGGTGGGCACCGCCAACCACAACAACCCCATCTCCATCGTGGTCCCCTGCCACCGGGTCATCGGCGCCGACGGCGGTCTTACGGGCTACGGCGGGGGCCTCGCAGTGAAGGCCTACCTTCTCGCACTGGAGCGGAAATTCAGCTGACGGGGATTGTGCCGGCTGGAAGGGCGGCGCACAAAGGGAGACGCAGGCGGGAGGCGGGCGTTTTCGGGGCCCCG
>CALXDB010000118.1 GCA_944386955.1 uncultured Oscillospiraceae bacterium | reverse complement strand
GAGAGGCCGAAGAACAGGGCGGTGTTCTCGCCGTTCATGTCGGTGTTGGCGGAGCAGTGCATGGAGGCCATGCCCTTCAGGGGCAGGTAGTAGTTCATCATGGAGAACATGCCCTTCTTCATCTCGCCGCCGTACCAGGTGTTCAGGATGACCTGCTCACGGGAGGTGATGTTGAAGATGGCAGCGGTCTCGGAGTTGAGGCCCAGCTCCTTATAGTTCTCCACCTTGGCCTTGGAGGCGTTGTAGGAGATGAAGTCGGGCTCAAAGTTCTCCAACTCCTCGGCAGTGGGCTGGATGAACATGTTCTTCACGAAGTGGGCCTGCCATGCCACCTCCATGATGAAGCGGATAGCCATGCGGGTGTCGGCGTTGGTGCCGCAGAACACGTCCATGACGTACAGCTTCTTGTTGGACAGCTCCTGGATGGCCAGCTTCTTGCACTCGTCCCAGGCCTTCTGGGAGGCGGGCTTGTTGTCGTTCTTGAACTCATCGGAGGTCCACCACACGGTGTCCTTGGAGTTCTCGTCCATCACGATGAACTTATCCTTGGGGGAGCGGCCGGTGTAGATGCCGGTCATCACGTTGACAGCGCCCAGATCGGTGACCTGGCCCTTGTCAAAGCCCTCCAGACCAGGCTTGGTCTCCTCCTCGAACAGGACCTCGTAGGAGGGGTTGTAGACGATCTCGGTAACGCCGGTAATACCATACTTACTCAGATCAACAGTTGCCATGTTTTATGCCCTCTTTCTCATAAAATCTTCCGGCCGCAAGGCAGCGGCTTGCAAAGCAATACGGAAGTGTCCAAACATTTAGCATCCTTATTTTACACTCCAGCAGGGCCAAAGTCAATTCCCGGAATCGCCAGAAATCTTCCTGAAATCCCACGCCATTCCTGTTCCTTTTCCATCAGACCGCCCAAAAAGGGCCTCTCCGGCGGCGGCAAAGCCTGTCAAAAGGGCAGTACCTTTCCCGCAGGCAGCACCGGCGCTCCGGTAAACGGAGAGGCCCCGGCGGACGCTGCCGTCCGCCGGGGCCTCAGTCCCGCTTCTGATATCCCTTACGAGGGCCGATCCTGGTCCGGCAGAACCTCGCCAGGCTCCCGGATGGGAATCTCCGGCATCAGCTCCCGGGAAATCACATGGAGAATCTTCTCCAGCCGTTCCACATCCTCAGGCGGGAACCGTTCCTCAATGCGATGCATCACCGTGGACAGATACTGATAGCTGATGTTGTAGTAGTCCCGGTATTTCTGGGTGACGCACAGATGGTATTCCCGCTTGTCGTCATCCGACTGTTCCCGGATCAGATACCCCTTCTTCACCAGGCTGTTCACCTTATAAGCGGCGTTGGGGGGAGAAATATTGACAAAGCTGGCAAACTCGTTGATGGTGGGCTTCCCCAGGGCGTGGATGATCTCCATGCAGAAGGTCTCCACCGTGGTAAGGCTGGCTTCCCGGTCCTGGATGCGGCTGAACACCTTCTGATAAAAGTGCAGCTTAAATTTGGTATACACGCTTGAAAATTCCTTCTCCAGCATGGAAAATAGTCTCCTGTTCTCTTCCCTCCGGCGATTGGTCCGTTCCCGCAGCGGAAGGCCGCCCGACAATGCGTTACTGGATAGCAAAGGTCAGTTCCGCACGGCAGGCCAGCTGGCCGTCCACCTTGGCCTCCGCCACGCCGAAGCCCACAGGGCCCCGGCGGTTGGTAAGCTCACAGCGCAGCTCCAGCACGTCCCCGGGACGGACCTGCCGCTTGAACCGGGCGTTCTTCACCCCGCCGAACAGGGCGATCTTCCCCCGGTTCTCCTCCTCGCTGAGAATGGCCACCGCGCCCACCTGTGCCAGAGCCTCCAGGATCAGCACGCCGGGCATCACATGGTACTGGGGGAAGTGGCCGCAGAAGAAGGGCTCGTTGACGGTGACACACTTGCGGCCCTCCGCCATCTTGCCGGGCTCGTAGTTGGTAATTCGGTCCACCAGCAAAAAGGGGTAGCGGTGGGGCAGGATCTCCTGGATCTGATTGGCGTCAAGCTCCATGGTTCAGTCCTCCCACTTCTTCAAAATCAAACTGGCGTTGTGGCCACCGAAGCCCAGGGAATTGCTCATGGCGTAGCGGATGTCCGCCGAGCGCCCCTCATTAGGCACCACGTCCAGGTCGCACTCGGGGTCCTTCACCTGGTGGTGGATGGTGGCGGGCAGGAAGCCGTCGGCCAGAGCCTTGGCGCAGAACACCGCCTCGATGGCCCCGGCAGCCCCCAGCAGGTGGCCGGTCATGGACTTGGTGGAGCTGATGGCCAGGTGGTAGGCGTGGTCGCCGAAGGCCAGCTTCACCGCCTTGGTCTCGCCGGAGTCGTTCATAGGGGTGGAGGTGCCGTGGGCGTTGATGTAGCCCACCTCCTCCGGGGCGATACCCGCGTCCTTCAGGGCATTGGTCATGGCCGCCGCGGGGCCCTCGCCGCCGGGGGTGGGGGCGGTGATGTGGTAGGCGTCGCAGGAGGCGCCGTAGCCCACGATCTCGCCCAGGATCCTGGCCCCGCGGGCCACGGCGTGGTCGTAGCTCTCCAGCACCAGAGCGCCGGAGCCCTCCCCCAGCACGAAGCCGGAGCGCTCAGCGTCAAAGGGGATGGAGGCGCGACTCGGGTCCTCGGTGGTGGTCACCGCCCGCAGGCTGGTGAAGCCGCCGATGGCCAGGGGGTCCACCGCCGCCTCGGCGCCGCCGCACATGGCCACCTCGCCGTAGCCGTCCCGGACGTACCGGAAGGCGTCGCCCACGGCGTAGGCGCCGGAGGCGCAGGCGGTGACAGGGCAGGTGCAGGTGCCCTTGAACCCAAGACGGATGGCGATATGGCCGGCGGCCATGTTGCCGATGACCATGGGGATAAAATAGGGGGACACGCGATCATAGCCCTTTTCCGCTCCCTTGAGGCACTCGCTGCGGAGTGTCTGGAAGCCGCCGATGCCGCTGCCGAAAAACACGCCGCAGCGGCCCGCGTCCTCGCTGTCCATGTTGAGGCCGCTCTGCTCGTAGGCCTGGAGGGCGGCCACCAGGGCCAGCTGGGAGAAGCGGTCCAAATGCCGCAGCTCCCGCTTGTCGATGTAGGCGCTGGGGTCGAAATTCTTCACCTCGCCGGCCAGCTTCACCTTCTGGGCGGAGGTGTCGTAGGCGGTGATGGGGGCGATGCCGCAGACCCCCTGGCGGATAGCCTGCCAGCTGTCCTCCACCGTGTTGCCCACAGGGGTCACGGCACCCATGCCGGTAATTACCACTCTTCTTCTATCCATGTGCTCTCTCCTTTACATGGCCATGCCGCCGTCCACGCACAGCACCTGGCCGGTGATGTAGCCGGCGTTCTCCGAGGCGAAGAAGGCCACGGTGCGGGCCACGTCCTCCGGCTGGCCGAAGGTGCCAAGGGGCACCTGGGACAAAATGGCGGTGCGGGCGTTCTCCGGCAGCACCCGGGTCATATCGGTGTCGATGAAGCCGGGGGCCACAGCGTTGACGGTGATGTGGCGGCTGCTGAGCTCCTTGGCGAGGCTCTTGGTCAAACCGATGACGCCGGCCTTGCTGGCGCTGTAGTTGGCCTGACCGGCGTTGCCCCGGAGGCCCACCACGCTGGAGACATTGATAATCCGTCCCCACTTCTGGCGCATCATCAGACGGGCCGCCTTCTTGCAGCAGAGGAAGACCCCCTTCAGGTTGGTGTCGATGACCGCGTCGAAGTCCTCCTCGCTGATGCGGACGATCAGGTTGTCCTTGGTAATGCCCGCGTTGTTCACCAGGATATCCACCCGGCCGAAGGTCTCCACGGCCTTCTCAAAGAGGGCGTCCACCTGGGCAGCGTCGGCGACGCTGGCCTGGACGGCAATGGCCTCCACGCCCTTCTCCCGGCAGAGGGCGGCGGTCTCCTCGGCGGCAGCGGCGCTGCCGGCGTAGTTCACCACCACGTTGACCCCCTGCTCCGCCAGGGCCAGGCACACGGCCCGTCCGATGCCCCGGCTGCCGCCGGTGACGATGGCGGCGCGCTTGGTCTCACTCATGGGTATCTCCTTTCAGAGCCTCCACGGTGGCCTCCAGGGAGGCCACATCCTCCACATTGAGGATGCGGATGCTCTTGGCAGTTTTCTTCACAAAGGCGCTGAGGGCCTTCCCCGGCCCGATCTCCACCACGGTGTCGAAGCCGTTCTGCTCCAGCCACCGGATGGAGTCCTCAAAGTAGACGCTGGACTGGACCTGCCGCTCCAGAAGCGCCGGCACGGTCTCCTCCGCCGTCTTGGCCCGGCCCAGGCAGTTGAACACCACCGGGAAGGCCATCTCGCCGAAGGCCTCGGACTGGAAGCGCTCCCGGAGGGCGTCTCCGGCGGGCTTCATCAAACTGGTGTGGAAGGGTCCGCTGACCTTCAGGGGCACGCACCGGCGGGCCCCCTTCTCCTTGGCCAGGGCGGCGGCGGCGTCCACCGCCTCCTGATCCCCGCCGATGACCAGCTGGCCGGGGCAGTTGTAGTTGGCGATCTCGCAGACGCCCTGGCCCTTCACGGCGTCGCAGCACGCCTGGAGGGGCTCCCGCTCCATGCCCAGGACGGCAACCATGCCGCAGGGGCGGCCCGCCACGGCGTCGGCCATGGCGCCGCCCCGGAAGGCGGCCAGGGCGATGGCCTGCTCCGGGGCAAAGACCCCGGCGGCCTGGAGGGCGGAATACTCACCGAGAGACAGCCCGGCGGCGGCCTCAGGGATGATACCCTTTTCCCGGAGGAGGGCGGTGACGCCCACGGCGAAGGCCACCATGCAGGGCTGGGTGTACCGGGTGTCTCCCAGCTGCTCCTCGGGACCCTCGAAGCAGAGCTTCTTCAGATCAAAGTCCACCGGCGCGTGGTCCAGCACCTGACGGAAGGCGGGGCAGGCCTCGTAGAGGTCCTTGCCCATGCCCACCTTCTGGCTGCCCTGCCCGGCGTATAAAAAGGCCAGCTTCATCTGCCGCTCTCCTTCTCCAGCTTAGTAAGGCAATCCTGGGCCCCGGCCATCATCTCCTCAAAAATGGAGCGCAGGGGACGGATCTCCTTCACCATGCCCGCTACCTGACCGGCCATGACGCTGCCGGTGTCGGTGTCGCCGTCAAAGACGGCCCGGCGCAGACCGCCCAGAGTCAGGTGCTCCAGCTCGTCCTTGGTGGCGCCGGCCTTCTCCTGGCGGACGTACTCCCGGGACATCTTGTTCTTCAGCACCCGGACGGGGGTGCCGCCGAAGCGGCCGGTGACGATGGTGTCGCTGTCCTTGGCCTTCAGGATGGCGGCCTTGTAGTTGTCGTGGATGGGGCACTCCACGCTGCCCAGGAGGCAGGTACCCACCTGGGCGCCCACAGCACCCAGGGCGAAGGCGGCGGTGAGCTGACGGCCGTCGGCAATGCCGCCGGCCGCGATGACGGGGAGGTTATACTCCGCCATGGCGTCCACCACCTGGGGCACCAGGGCCATGGTGGTCATCTCACCCACATGGCCGCCGGACTCGGTGCCCTCGGCGATGACGCCGTCCACACCCTGCCCGGCCAGACGCTTGGCCAGGGCCACGGCGGGCACCACGGGGAACACCTTGCAGCCCGCCTCCTTCCACATGGCCACATAAGCGCCGGGGTTGCCCGCGCCGGTGGTGATCACCTGGACCTTCTCCTCGGCGGCGATCTTGGCCATCTCCGCGGCCTGGGGGTGCATGAGCATGATGTTCACGCCGAAGGGCTTGTCGGTGAGGGTCCGGCACAGCTGGATCTGCTGGCGGAACATCTCGGCGCTCATACCGCCGCCGCCAATGAGGCCCAGGGCGCCGGCGTTGGACACGGCGGCGGCGAACTCGCCGGTGGCGATGTTGGCCATGCCGCCCTGGATCAGGGGAAACTCGATTCCCAGCATTTCATTGAGACGCATATTGTCTTCCTCCCTTAAAGCTGCAGCAGCAAGCCGCCCCAGGTCAGTCCGCCGCCGAAGCCCACCAGAATGGCGGTGTCCCCCGGACGGGCGACGCCCTTCTCCAGCATCTCGTCCAAGGCGATGGGGATGCTGGCGGAGGAGGTGTTGCCGTACTTATCAATGTTTTTGTAGAATTTTTCGGCGGGGGCCTTCAGCTTCCGCATGGCGTGGTCGATGATGCGGGCGTTGGCCTGGTGGCAGATCACATGATCCACCTGGTCCATGGTCAGATTCGCCTGGCGCAGCACCTCCTCCACGCAGCGGGGGATAGCCTCCACGGCGAAGCGGAACACCGCCTTGCCGTCCATATAGATATAGTCTCCGGCAATGCCGGCCCCGCCGCAGCGGAGCACCTCGGCGTCGCCCCGAGCCCCCAGCACGCTGGCGAAGGGGGCGTTCTCATCCAGCTCGATGATGGCCGCGCCGGCCCCGTCCCCGAAGAGGATACAGGTGGAACGGTCGGTGAAATCGGTGAGGCGGCTGAGCACCTCGGAGCCCACCACCAGGGCCCTCTTCGTCTTCAAAGTCCCGGAGGCCAGCATGCAGCGGGCCACCTCCAAAGCGTGGAGGAAGCCGGTGCAGGCGGCGTTCACGTCGAAGGACGGCGTGGTCTCCGGCAGGCCCAGCAGGTGGTGCAGCTCGCAGGCCAGAGAGGGGGTGCCGTGGTCGGCGGTAAAGGTGGCCGCCACGCACAGCCCGATGTCCTCCGTCGAAAGGCCGCTGCGCTCCAGAGCCTGGCGGGCCGCCGCCAGGGCGTTGCCGGTGTTGGTCTCCCCCTCGCCGCAGAGGTAGCGGGTCACGATGCCGGTCCGCTCCCGGATCCACTGGTCGTTGGTCTCCACCATGCGGCTGAGGTCGTCGTTGGTCACGCAGCGGGAGGGCAGGTGCCGTCCCGTTGCCAGCAGTTTGATCCCGTTCATGTATTTCCTCCCCGGATCCAGGCCCCGCCCATGGCGGCGAATTTCTCCTGCCGGTGGCGGGCCGGATCCTTCAGACGCTTCACCGCGTCCAGTTGTTTCATCAGCGCCGCGTCCATGATCCGCAGCCGGGCGCCCAGGCTGTCGGCGTTCTCCGGCTCGGGGACGATCTCGTCGATGACCCCCAGCTCCAGAAGGTCCTGGGCGGTGAGCTTCATCACCTCGCAGGCCTCCTCCACCCGGCTGGAGTCCTTCCAGAGGATGGAGGCGAAGCCCTCGGGGGAGAGGACGGAGTACACCGCGTTCTCCAGCATCAAAACCCGGTTGCCCATGGCGAGGGCCAGGGCTCCGCCGCTGCCGCCCTCGCCGCAGATAACGGTGATCATAGGCACCGTCAGGCGGCTCATGAGGGCCAGACTCCTTGCGATGGCGTCGGCCTGGCCCCGCTCCTCCGCATCCATGCCGGGGTAGGCCCCCGGGGTGTCCACAAAGGTGAAGATGGGCCGGCCGAATTTCTCCGCCTGGGTCATGATGCGCTGGGCCTTCCGGTAGCCCTCGGGCTCCGGCATGCCGAAGTGCATTTTGAGGTTCTCCTCTAAATTCTTGCCCTTCCGGGTACAGATCACCGACACCGGCTGGCCGTGGAAGCGGGCGATGCCCCCCACGATGGCCGCGTCGTCTCCGAACAGCCGGTCGCCCCGCTGCTCAAAGAAGTCGGTGAAGAGGCCCTGGACATAGTCCAGGGGGGAGGTGCGGCCCGGGTCCCGGGCCAGGGCGACCCGCTGGGCCGCCGTGAGATTCCTTGCCATTGTCTTACCTCCTCTTCCCGGTGTGCAGCGCCAAAAGCTGCACCAGGGTGTCCCGCAGCTGACTGCGGGGCACCACGGCGTCAATGAAGCCGTGGTCCTGGAGAAACTCCGAGCGCTGGAAGCCCTCGGGCAGCTTCTGGCCGATGGTCTGCTCGATGACCCGGGGG
>CALXDB010000117.1 GCA_944386955.1 uncultured Oscillospiraceae bacterium | reverse complement strand
GCCACCTTTGAGGCCCGGGGCTACACCGCCTGGGACCCCACCTCCTTTGCCTTCATCAAGGACGGCAGCCTCTGCATTCCCACCGTCTTCTGCTCCTACGGCGGTCAGGCCCTGGACAAGAAGACCCCCCTGCTCCGCTCTCTGGACGAGATGAGCCGCCAGGCGGTGCGGATCCTCCGTCTCTTCGGCGACGACCAGGTGAGGAAGGTCACCTGCCAGGTAGGCCCCGAGCAGGAGTATTTCCTCATTGACAAGGCGGTCTATGAGAAGCGGGAGGACCTGATCCTCACCGGCCGCACCCTATTCGGCGCCAAGCCCCCCAAGGGCCAGGAGCTGGACGACCACTACTTCGGCACCATCAAGCCCCGGGTGGCCGCCTACATGGCGGAGCTGGACGAGGAGCTGTGGAAGCTGGGGGTGCTGGCCAAGACCAAGCATAATGAGGTAGCCCCCGCCCAGCATGAGCTGGCTCCCATCTTCTGCGACGTGAACACCGCCTGCGACCAGAACCAGCTGACCATGGAGACCATGAAGAAGGTGGCCGGCCGCCACGGCATGGTGTGCCTGCTCCACGAAAAGCCCTTCGCCGGGGTCAACGGGTCCGGTAAGCACAACAACTACTCCCTGTGCACCGACACCGGTCTCAACCTCTTCAAGCCCGGCTCCACCCCCGCCCAGAACGCCCGGTTCCTCCTGTTCCTGGCGGCCTTCATCAAGGGCGTGGACGAGTATCAGGCCCTGCTCCGGTGCACCGTGGCCAACGCTGGCAACGACCACCGCCTGGGGGCCCACGAGGCGCCCCCCGCCGTCATCTCCATTTTCCTGGGGGACGACCTCACCGCCGTGGTGGACTCCATCATCCAGGGCACCGAGTATGTGGGCCAGGGCAAGCGGAGCCTCGCTATCGGCGTGGACGTGCTGCCCCACATCCCCCAGGACAACACCGACCGCAACCGCACCAGCCCCCTGGCCTTCACCGGCAACAAGTTTGAGTTCCGGATGCTGGGCTCCAGCCAGTCCATCGCCGGGCCCAACATTGCCCTGAACACCATCATGGCCGAGGAGCTGCAGCAGTTTGCCGATGTGCTGGAGCAGGCGGAGGACTTCAATGCCGCCCTCCAGCAGCTGATCCGGGAGGCTTTCCGGGACCATCAGCGGATCATCTTCAACGGCAACGGCTACGAGGGGGCCTGGCTGGAGGAGGCGGAGCGCCGGGGGCTCAGCAATCTCCCCTGTACCGCCGACGCTCTCCAGCACTACGCCGACCCCAAGCACATCGAGCTCTTCGTCAAGCACGGCATCTACACCGAGGAGGAGTTCCGGGCCCGCAGCGAGATCCATCTGGAGAACTACTGCAAGGTGATCCATATCGAGGCCCTCACCATGACGGACATGGTGAAGCGGGACATCTACCCCGCCGTGTGCGCCTACATGAAGGAGGTGGCGGAGACCATTACCGCCAAGAAGGCGGCCATCACCTCCATCCCCTGCGTCAGCGAGGAGTGGCTGCTGCGCCGGCTCAGCGACCTCAGCGGCAAGCTGATGGCCGCCTGCGACAGCCTGGCCGCCTGCCTGCCCGGTCTCCCCGGCGGCACCGCCATGGACCAGGCCCACTACTACAAGTACACCGTCTGCGCCCGCATGGAAGAGCTGCGGACCTACGCCGACGAGCTGGAGACCATCACCGCCTCCAAGTACTGGCCCTTCCCCTCTTACAGCGACATGCTCTTCAGCGTCAAATGAACCGAAGGGAGGAGCCTCTGCCCAGGGCAGAGGCTCCTCCCTTTCCCCGCCGGAGAAAAAACAGGACCGCCGCGGAGCCCGCAGGGCTTCCGCGGCGGTCTTTCCCGCTGCTTGGGGAGAAACTCAATAGTTCTCCGCCTTGATCTCGAAGTAGGCCTGGGGATGGGCGCAGACGGGGCAGATCTCCGGGGCCTTCTTGCCCACCAGGATGTGGCCGCAGTTGCCGCACTTCCAGATGGTATCGCCGTCCCGGGAGAAGACGATGCCTCCCTCAATGTTGCCCACCAGCTTCAGATACCGGGCCTCGTGGGCCTTCTCGATGGCCGCCACGCCCCGGAACAGGCGGGCGATCTCGTCAAAGCCCTCCTCTTCAGCCTCCTTGGCGAAGCCGGCATACATGTCGGTCCACTCGTAGTTCTCGCCGGCGGCAGCGTCCTTCAGATTGGCCACGGTGTCGGGCACCTGGCCGCCGTGGAGGAACTTGAACCACAGCTTGGCGTGCTCCTTCTCGTTCTTGGCGGTCTCCTCAAATAGGTCGCCGATCTGCTGATACCCGTCCTTCCGGGCCTTGGAGGCGTAGTAGCCGTACTTGGTGTAGGCCTGGCTCTCGCCGGCAAAAGCGGCCATCAGGTTCTTCTCGGTCTTGCTTCCCTTCAGTTCCATGGTAGTTTCCTCCTTTTGTTATTACCGGGCCAGTCCGCAGGGGCCTGTCCCCTGGGGTCCCGGGCATTGGTCCTTCCTGACGCTGGCGTAAAAGCTGTATCCGCCGGAAAGATTGTAGCATTCCCGTCCGCTGCCTGTCAACATCCGGCAGGCGATATAGCTGCGCAGGCCGCTGTGGCAGTAGACATAGATGGGCTTGTCCCCCGGCAGCTCCTCCATCCGCTCCCGCAGCTCGTCCACGGGGATGTGGAGGGCCCCCTCGATGTGGCCCCGGTCGAACTCCCCCTTCGTCCGGGCGTCCAGCAGCACCACGGAGCCGTCTTTGGGAAGAGCGGCCACGTCGTGCCAGTGGAACTGGCGGACCTTGCCGGTAAGGACGTTCTCCATGACGAAGCCCGCCATATTCACCGGGTCCTTGGCGGAGGAGTAGGGGGGCGCGTAGCTGAGGTCCAGCTCCGTGAGATCGAAGGCGGTCATCCCCGCCCGGATGGCGGTGGCCAGCACATCGATGCGCTTGTCCACTCCGCCGTAGCCCACGATCTGACCCCCCAGGATCTTCCCGGTAGGCACCTCGAAGAGGACCTTCACCACCATGCTCTTGGCCCCCGGATAGTAGGCGGCGTGGGAGGAGGAGGTGAGGACCACCTTGTCGTAGGTAAGGCCAGCGGCCTTTATGGCCGCCTCGTTGAGGCCGGTGACGGCGGCGGTCATGTCGAAGAGCTTCAGCACTGAGGAGCCCTGGGCCCCGGTGTATCGGCTGTCGAGGCCGGCAATGTTGTCGGCGGCAATGCGGCCCTGCTTGTTGGCGGGGCCCGCCAGGGCCACGCTGGCCCGCCTGCCGGAGACGAAGTGGGTGATCTCCACCGCGTCGCCCACGGCGTAGATGTCCGGCTGGGAGGTCTCCATCCGGTCATTGACCACGATGGCCCCCCGGCTGTTCACCTGGAGGCCCGCCGCCCTGGCAAGACTGCCGTCGGGCTGGACGCCGATGGCCAGCAGCACCATGTCCGCCTCCAGCCGCCGCCCGTCGGTGAGTTCCGCCTCCACGCCGCGCTCCGTGGGGTGGAGGGCGGCGGCGCTGGTTCCAAGGTACAGCTGCACCCCCGCCTTCCGGAGCCTTGCGTGGAGCATGGCGGCCATGTCCGGGTCCAGAGGCCGCATGACCTGCTTCGGCCGCTGGAGCAAAGTCACCTGGATGCCCCGGGCGGTGAGGTTCTCCGCCATCTCCAGGCCGATGAAGCCGCCGCCGGAGATGAGGGCGGTCTTGGGGGCCTTCTCGGCGATGAAGTCGTGGATGCGGAAAGTGTCCTCCACCGTGCGCAGGGTGAAGACCCGGGGACCGTCCACGCCGGGAATCTCCGGCTTCACCGGGGCGGCGCCGGGGGAGAGGAGCAGCTTGTCGTAGCTCTCCGCAAAGGTCCGACCGGTCTCCAGGTCCCGGACCTCCACGGTCTTCTCCGCAGGATGGATGGCGGTGACCTCGTGATGGACCCGCACGTCCACGTTGAAGCGGCGGCGGAAGCTCTCTGGGGTCTGGAGAGTCAGCTCCCCTCTGTCGGTGATCTCTCCGCCGATGTAGTAGGGCAGGCCGCAGTTGGCGTAGGACACATAGCCCGAACGCTCAAACACCACGATCTCCGCGCCCTCGTCCAGCCGCCGCAGTCTTGCCGCGGCGGTGGCGCCGCCGGCCACGCCGCCCACGATCACAACCTTCATCGCTCACATTCCTTTCTCTACGGGGCCCCGCCAGGCGGCGATGCCCCCAATGTTGCGGACCTGCCCATAGCCCTCCTGCTCCAGCACCGCCGCCGCGCTGGCGCTGCGTGCGCCGCTGCGGCAGTAGACAAAGAGGGGTGTGCTCTTTTGGGCCACCCGATCCACGTCCCCCAGCGCGCCAAGGGGCACGTTCACGCTGCCGGGGATGTGGCCACCGGCGAACTCCTCCGCCGTCCGCACATCCAGCAGCACCGCGCCGGGGGTGGAGCGGCACTCCTCCACCCCGGCGTTGATGTCGTTTTTCCGAAACAGCCCGAACATCACTTCCACATCTTCTCAATGGAGGCCTTGGGCTGCAGGCCCACGGATCGGGCGGCCATGGTCCCCTTGTCGAAGAGGATCATGGTGGGGATGGAGGCGATGCCGAACCGGGCCGCCAGATCCATCTCGTCGTCGATGTTCACCTTGGCCACCGCCACCTTGCCCTCGTTCTCGGCGGCGATCTCCTCCAGGGTTGGGGCCAGCATCCGGCAGGGGCCGCACCAGGGGGCCCAGAAGTCCACCAGCACGGGGATATCGGAGCGGAGGACCTTCTCTTCGAAGTCCTGAGACGTCACATGTAAAATCGCCATAATGAAAACTCCTTTCGTGTTCTCTATTTGATGGCCTTAGTATACCCGGAAATCGGCGGTTCTTCTGTGACTTTGGTCACAAATGGAAAAAAACTTTTCTCACTCCCCCGCCAGCCGCCGCAGCCCCTCCGGGTCCTTCACGATGACGGACCCCCGGCCCAGCTCCACCAATCCCTCCTGGCTGAACCGGCGGAGCATCCGGGTGACCACCTCCCGGGCGGAGCCCAGGTCCCGGGCCATCTGCTCGTGGGTCATCCGCAGCCGGGGTCCCTCCCGGCGGCTGGCCTCCAGGAGAAAGAGGGCCAGGCGGCGGTCGAAGCCCATAAAGAGGATCTGCTGCATGATCCACAGCACCTCGGAAAACCGCTCGGCGGCCATTTCATAAAGGAAGCAGCGGATGGAAACGTTCTCCTCGGTGAGCCGGCGGAAGACGCCGCTGCTGAGGAGGAGGAGCTCCGTGTCCTCCTCCGCCTCCATGTGGGTCTCAAAGTGGATCTGGCTCATGACGCAGGTGGCGGAGAGGACGCAGCACTCCCCCGGGCCCACCCGGAAGATGGTGACCTCCCGCCCCTCCTCGGAGAGGAGATAGGCCCGGAGACACCCCCTGGTCACCAGGAGGAGGCCCAGGCAGTCGCCCCCCGCCAGCACCAGAGCGCCCTTGGGAAAGCGAAGGGTCCGCAGGTTGTCCTCCACCAGGGTCCGCTCCTCACCGGTGAGAGCGTCCCAGTAGGGCAGCTGAAAAAAAGGGGATGCGTCCATAGGGATACCTCCTCCCGCCGCCGGACCTGTCCGGCAGCAGATCGTTTTCTCCATTGTACCCTACTGGCCGGAAAGCCGCAAGAGGGCGTTTTCCGCCCGACCGCGCCGAAACAGGGCTTAATAGTAGGCCACCAGCAGATCCACCACCGTGCCGTAGGACTGGACCCCGTCCTCCTGGCCGTAGCTTTTGAGAAAGGCGTCGTAGACCTTCTGACTCACCGTGTCCACCGGGGACTCCCACTGCTGCCAGTAGGCGTTGTTGTACTGGATGTCCAGCTCCGCCTCCGGCGCCAGCTGCTGCCGCAGCTCCCGCCATAGCTCCGGGTCCGCCCGGTAGAGGGCGTTGGACAGGTGGATGTAGCCCATGAGATAGCCGGAGTAGGCGTACACCGGGTCGCCGCAGGAGGTGGCCGCCGCCACCGCCAGGAAGTTGCACTCCTGCTCCGAGGCGATGCCCCGCTGGTGGGCCAGCTCATGGGCGATGGTGGCGGGCAGCAGGCAGGCGGGGCTGTCCGTATTCACCACCGACTCCCCGGTCATCCCGGCGTAGTAGCCCGTAAAGCCCATGGCGCTGAGGAGCCGGGAGAAGAGGTCCCCCTTGGGGGCCCGGTCCTCCCGGGCCAGGAAGGGGAACTCCTGGGAGAGGGCGTCATACACCGTGGCGCTGCCGTCGAAGATCTCCGCCCGGCTGACGGCGAAGAGACCGTTCTCATCCCGGGGGATCTGGTCCGCCAGGGCGTTCAGCTCCTCGGTAAACAGCTCTGTCACCCGCTCCAGATCCTCCACCGTCACCGGCTGGGCGTAGAGGCCGCTGCGCTCCTGAAAGCCGTCGGCGTAGTAGTTGATCCCCCAGAGAAGGCCGAACCACTCCCCCATGGCCAGCACGAAGCAGACCAGGGACAGCAGCCGGAGGTACAGCGTCCTCCGCCGGTGATCGGACCGCCGGAGGGCGAAGGGCAGGCAGATGAGGGCGGAGAGGATCACAAGGCCGATGGCGATGTACAGCAGCTCCGCCAGGGGGATGGGCACCAGATAGGTCACGGCGCTGAGGCCCTGCTTGAAGGGCTGGGTGACATGGTCCACCAGCCAGGTCATGGCGGCGGCATTGCCCCGGAGGGTGAAAAAGAGCAGCAGCAGCCCCAGCTCCGCCGCCAGAAGGATATGGCGCCTGGGGGCCCAGTGAAAACGGGTTTTCATGGTCAATTCCTCTCCGGGGCCAGCAGCCCCAACAGGGGTTCAAAGTCGATGCCCTCCCGGGGCGGCAGGTCCTGGGTGGCAGTGCGGAGGGCGCAGAGACGGACGAACTCCGCCGCCCGTGCCGCCGCCTGCTCCAATTTCTCTCCTCGCACCAGCGCCCCGGTGAGAACGCTGGCAAAGAGGTCGCCGGTGCCGTGGAAGGCACGGCCTTCAAAATCTGTCTGCACCAGGGAGACCCGGCCGCTCTCCCGGTCGAAGCAGGCGGCGCCGGTCTTTCCCGGCCGGAGGCTCACGCCGGTGAGCACCACGCTGCGCTGCCCGCTGAGGCTCAGGGCCCGGACCGTCTCCCCGGCGGCCTCGTCGGGGAGGCTGTCGTAGTCCCGCTCCAGCAGCCAGGCGGCCTCGGTGCGGTTGGGGACGATCACGTCGGCTTCCGCAGCCAGAGCGGCCATGGCGCGGCACATCTCCGGAGTATAGGTGCGGTAGAGGCGGCCGTGGTCCCCCATCACCGGGTCAACTACCGCCAGGGTGGAACCCTTTTCCCGCAGAGCGGCCAGAAAGGACCGGCACAGCGCCGTCTGACGGCAGCTGCCCATAAAGCCGGTATATATCGCCTCAAAGGTAAGGCCCAGCCCCAGCCAGTGGTCCATGGCGGCGGCCACCTGGTCGGTGAGGTCCAAAAAGGTGTTGCCGGTAAAGCCGCCGGTGTGGGTGGAGAGGAAGGCGGTGGGCAGGGGGCAGCACTGGACCCCCATGGCGGAAAGAACGGGGAGCACAATGGTCAGGGAGCAGCGGCCAAAGCCGGACAGGTCATGGATGGCCGCTACCCGGGGTGTAGTGCGCATGATTGGTCAACTCCTACAAAAGAACTTGTAATTTCTTGGTTATTATACTACGAATTTTCCACTTGCGCAAGAGGAGAAGAGGTGCTATACTATCGCTTGTACCGAGTTCTCCAACCAGTGTTACGCGGGTATGGTGGAATTGGCAGACACGCCAGATTTAGGTTCTGGTGGGCGACCGTGCAGGTTCAAATCCTGTTACCCGCACCAGAAGCTTGATCGGTACAAGCTATAGGATGGAGGCTTAGCTCAGCTGGTTAGAGCGCCTGCTTCACACGCAGGAGGTCACTGGTTCGAGTCCAGCAGTCTCCACC
>CALXDB010000116.1 GCA_944386955.1 uncultured Oscillospiraceae bacterium | reverse complement strand
ACGCCGGTTGACGTGCGTGTTTGCGTCTCCTTCCGCGCTTCGGCGCGCTGCCTTGATGGTCGTTTTGGCCTGTTCGTCTACCGCTTTCCGAGACTTGGAAGTCAGAGAAGCTCTTTGCTGTTGGTTTGGTCCTGATGACGCCTGTTTGGGTCGTCTTCTGCGTCTGCGCCGCGCTCCGCGCTGATGCGGTGGGTTGACGATGGCCATTTAGCCTTCCCCCGCTGGGGGAAGGTGGCACGGCGCAGCCGTGACGGATGAGGGACCGCGAGATACAGGGTAACAACAGAAGAAAGTCTCTGCCCTTGGGCTCCCCTCATCCGGCGCTGCGCGCCGCCTTCCCCCAAAGGGGGAAGGCTTTCAGATTGGGAATTTGCAGAGGCCCCTGCCACCACCAGGGCAGCGCGCTAAAGCGCGGAAATAGGGGAACTCCGACCCCCTTGCATCCGTCAGCCGGAACAGCCCCCGAAAACACGGTACAGACTCCTCATAATAGGATAAAAGGAGTCCTTAGAACCTTGGTTCTAAGGGGACTTTTGGTGACTTTTCTTCCGCGAGAAAAGTCACCCGCCGGAGGCAGAACACCTATCGAAAACCGTCGGCCACCGACAAAAAAGGAAAAACTTCGTCAGGGGGCAAAAATCCCCCTGCCCTTTGGGGGAGAGGTTATTCTACCCCCCGATAGAATAACCCTCGTGTCACGTCCTTGGGGTCGGGGGCCCAGCCCCCATTCCCCCGGTACCGCCGCAAAACGGCGGCACACTCCTCCGCCCCCTCGGTGGTGAACCGCAGCCGGGCGTAGGTAAGGCCCATCTTCTGCCACTCCGGCTTATCCGCCAAAAACAGGATTTTCCCGTTCTCGATCTCGCTGCGGCAGCCGAAGGCAGGGCACACCGGGAACCGCTCTCCCCGCCGGTCCACAAGGCCGTGTCCGGCAGCGCAGGGGCCGTGCAGATCCTTACTTCTGCAGCCGTACCGATTGGCCACCAGACAGTTCTCCGTGATCATCAGGGGCAGCCGCCCGTAAATCACCGCCTCGCAGGGGAGGGTCTTCCGCACGTCCCGCATCTGCTCCCATCGGAGCTCAAAGGACAGCGTAGCACTGGCAAGCCCTTCCTCCCTCAAAAATTCTACCGCGAAGCTGTTGAAGATATTCAGCCCAAAGTCCCCCCGGGCCAAAAGTCCCGCCTTTTTCACCAGGGCGATCTGGCCGATGTTGTGAATCTGGGCGGCGGCGTAGCCCCGCTCCTTCGCCCGCTCCATCTGCTCCAAGAGCCAGGGCTCGTCCCTGTCCCGCCAGATCCGGGGCAGCTCCAGGGAGAAGAGGGTCTCCCCTCTCCCCTCCTTCGGGTCCACCTGCTCCCACAGCCAGACAGGCACGGAAAGCACCGCCGGCTCCTCCGCCAGCAGTTCCGCCGTCACCTGCTCCGCCTTCATCACCGATACGGTGAGGGCCGGGGCCTCCCTCTGGCGGTCCGCCTCCGGGAGAGGCGGCGTGGGGCAGCTCCGCCGCTTGGGCAGGGCGGTCCGAACCGCCTCCAGAGCCTCCAGCCCCGCCCGGCGCAGGGCGTTCAGCTCCCCGGCGCTGAGGTGGAGCCCCTCCCCCACCTCCGCCGTGACGACGCGGCAGACGAAGGCGGTGCCCCCGGTCTTCCGGAGACGGTCCTCCGCCTCCTCCGCCGTGAGCCCACGGCTCCGGGCCGCCTGGGGCTGCGCCCCGGTGACGGTGACTTCATTGCCGTCCCCGTCCCGGACGGTGAGGGACGACGGCTCCCCCGCCCGGAGACGGGCGCTGAGATCCACCGCCACCCGGCGCAGATCCTCCCGGTCGTAGGCCGCCTTGGCCTGGGCAAAGAGGTCCGCCGGGTCCTGGGCGTTCTCCGGCCGGACGCCGAACATGTCCGGCCCCTTCCTCCCCCGCCAGTACCCGTCGGTGAAGCCGCTGCGGGAGAAGGCCAGGGCCAGAATCCGCTCCTCCTCCGCCGTGGCGGGGCGGTCCTCCTTACATAGACGGCTGTAAATCTGAGTGATGACGGCCACATACTCCGGCCGCTTCATCCGCCCCTCCAGCTTGAGGCTGGACACCCCCATCCGGAGGAGGTCCGGCATGTACCGGGCGAGACAGGCGTCTTTCAAACTGAGGGGGTGGCCCTGCTTCCCTCCGTCCATGGCGTAGGGCAGGCGGCAGGGCTGGGCGCAGGCCCCCCGGTTGCCGGAGCGGCCCCCGATGAGGGCGCTCATGGCGCACTGGCCGGAGTAGCACATGCAGAGGGCCCCGTGGCCAAAGACCTCAATGGCCATGGGGCTCCTCTCACAGATGGCGGCGATCTCCTCCCCGCTGAGCTCCCGGGCCAGCACGGCGCAGCGGATGCCCAGCTTCCCCAGGGCCTCCACCCCGGAGAGGGTGTGGACGGACATCTGGGTGCTGCCATGGAGGGGCAGGTCCGGGGCCACCGCCCGGGCCAAGGACACCACGCCCCAGTCCTGAACGATCACCGCGTCCACCCCGCAGCGGGAGGCCTCCCGGAGAAGGTCCGCCGCGCCGCTCAGCTCCCGGTCGGTGAGGAGGGTGTTGACGGTGAGGTACACCCGCACCCCCCGGAGGTGGCAGTAGGCCACCGCCCTCGGCAGCTCCTCCAGGGTAAAATTTTTCGCGCCCCGGCGGGCGTTGTAGCCGCCGGCGCCCAGGTACACCGCGTCGGCCCCGTTCTGGACGGCGGCCACCATGGCCTCCCAGTGGCCGGCGGGGGACAGGATCTCCATGGTCACTTCTTCTGCAGCTGCTGCTGGAGCTTGAAGACCTCCCGCTTCAGGTCGGATGCCTCCGCCTTGGCCCGGTTGGCCTCGTCCAGATAGCCCTTGAGCTGGCTGCGGATATTCTCGCTGCTGCTCTGGCTCTTGAGATATTCGTCGGCGATATTCACCGCCGCCAGAATGGCGGCGTCGGTGAGGCTCACCCGGCCTCCCGCCAGAATCTCCGACATCTTGCTGTCCACCATGGCGGCCACTTTCTGCATATAGGAGGGGGACTCCTCGGCGGTGAAGGTGTACTCCTCCCCGCAGATGCTGACGGTGATGCGGTTGTTTTCCATACCATATCCTCCTTGGGCGGCATATTCTCCCATTTTTCTATCTATTCAGTATACCATATCCCTCCGGCGGAGCAAGAGGGCCGGGGGGAAATTTTCAAAATGTTCTATTTTTCTCACCGGCAGAATTTCTCCGCTCAGGCGTCGAAGGCCCGGCGGACCGGCGCCACCGTCTCCTCCGTTTTTCTTTTCTTTAGCTTATCACAGGACCGGGGAAAAGGCAACCGAAGGGCAGGGGGGAAAATTCTTGTCAGCGGGGAATACTTATGCTATAATATATGCTGAATTATTGTGGGGGTAAAGGCCCCTGGACAGGAGAATCGTTTTGAAGAGAACCGACGTTTTACTCTCCCCCGACGCCATGGCGCGGCAGCGGGAGTTTACGGAAAAGATCGCCGCCCACCACCGCCAGCTTGACCACCGGCCCCTGGCCCTGGTGGACACCTTCGGCTGCCAGCAGAACGTGGCGGACAGCCAGCGCATCATGGGGATGCTGCGGGATATGGGCTGTGAATTCACCGACGACCCCATGGCGGCGGACATCATCGTTTTGAACACCTGCGCCATCCGGGAGAACGCGGAGAAGCGGGTGTACGGAGCGCTGGGCCAGCTGACCCACGCCAAGGCGGCGAATCCCAGGCAGATCATCTGCCTCTGCGGCTGCATGGCCCAGCAGAAGACGGTGGCGGACAAGGTCCGCGCCTCCTACCGCCATGTGGACCTGGTCTTCGGGCCCCAGGCCCTCTGGAAGTTCCCGGAGCTCCTCTGGGAGGTCTACACCCGCCACGGCCGGGTGTTCTCCATCGAGGACGAGCACGGCACCATCGCCGAGGGCATGCCGGTGGTCCGGGAGAGCGCCGTGAAGGCCTGGGTGTCCATCATGTACGGCTGCAACAACTTCTGCTCCTACTGCATCGTGCCCTACGTCCGGGGCCGGGAGCGGAGCCGGGAAGCGGAGGAGATCCTCTCCGAGGTCCGGGGACTGGTGGCGGAGGGGTACAAGGACATCACCCTTCTCGGTCAAAACGTGAACTCCTACGGCAAGGACCTGGACACCCCCATGGACTTTGCGGATCTCCTCGCCGCCATCGACGAGATTCCCGGGGACTATCTCATCCGCTTCATGACCAGCCACCCCAAGGACGCGGGGGCGAAGCTCTTTGAGACCATGGCCCGGTGTCCCCATGTGGCCAAGCAGCTCCACCTGCCGGTGCAGTCCGGCAACAGCCGGGTCTTGAAAGAGATGAACCGGGGCTACACCCGGGAAGGATATCTGGAGAAGGTAGCCCTGGCCCGGAAGCTGATGCCGGACATCGTCCTCACCAGCGACATCATCATCGGCTTCCCCGGAGAGACGGAGGCGGAGGCCATGGACACCATCTCTTTGGTGAAAGAGGTGGGCTATGACGCCCTCTTCACCTTCATCTACTCCCCCCGGCCCGGCACTCCGGCGGCGAAGATGCCGGACCCGGCCACCCGGGCGGAAAAGCAGGTGTGGTTTGACCGGCTGCTGGAGGCTCAGAATGAGATCTCGGCTCAGCGCCACGCCTCCTATGTGGGGAAGACCCTACGGGTTTTGGTGGATGGGGAGAGCGGCGACAGCCGCTGGCCTCTCCAGAGCCGCACCGACGGCGGGCGGCTGGTCCACCTGGTGGGGGACAAGTCCCTCATCGGGCAGTATGTCCAGGTGAAGATCACCGACAGCAACACCTGGGCCCTCTTTGGGGAAGCGGAATGATTTTGGTTTTTTTGTGGGTGCTGTTCCCCCTTTTGGCGGGGGCGGTGCTGTATGGGCTGGAGCGGCTCGTCTGCTGGCTGGATGTGCGGTTCTGCTGGGTGCTGCCTCTTTTGATGGCGGTGATCGCCTTTTTTGCCGTCCGCACGGGGCTGCACAACAACCCGGACACGGGATATCTCTTGACCTTCTTTTTCGTGCCCCAGGGCATCGGGTGGACCGCCGGGCTGGTCCTTGGCGTCCTCCACGGGCTGAGGGGGCCGAAGCGGTTTCGGCGGCCGAAACCGCCCCGGGGGAAGAAGGGGCCGCGGCCCCGGACGCTGCGGGAGAGCAAGCGGAAGTGAGGTTCCGCTTGTCCTCCGGCGAGGGCAGGAGCGTTTTGTCGATGCCCGACGGGCTTCGATACCTTCTTTGCCTCCGGCGGCCTACTTTTGTCGCTGAACAAAAGTAGGCAAAAATCAGCTTAGAACCTACGGTTCTAAGGACTCCCTTGGTTACCAAAACCGGGTAATCAGGGAGGCTTTTGATCAGAGACTTTGTACGGGTGACGCCGGTTGACGTGCGTGCCTGCGTCTGCGCCGCGCTTCGCGCTGATACGGTGGGTTGACGATGGAGCTCGTAGGGGCGATGACCCATCGCCCGAAATTTGCCTTCCCCCGCCGGGGGAAGGTGCCTCCGAAGGAGGCGGATGAGGGCCCGCACAATATATGGTGTCAATAGAGGGAAGTCTCTGCCTTAGGGCTCCCCTCATCCGCCCCAGTGTGCCCACTGGGGCACCTTCCCCCAAGGGGGGAAGGCTTTCAGATTGGGAAATTGCAAAAGCCCCTGCCACCGCCAGGGCAGCGCGCTGAAGCGCGGAAACAGGGGAACTGTCACCCCCTTGCTGCGTCAGAACAATCAAACCACGCCAGAACAGCTGGACGAACAGGATCAGGAAACAAAGGAGTCCTTAGAACCTTGGTTCTAAGCGAGTTTTTGGTGACTTTTTGCTCGTTCAAAAAGTCACCCGCCGGAGGCAAAGAAGGTATCGACCCTCCGTCGGGTAAAGGAGAAAAACACCGCCCTCGTCAGAGGACAAAAAAGGCCAGTCCCGGCCAGAGGGACAAAAGGAGGCACGCACACTATGGCAGAACTCACCCCCATGATGCGGCAGTATCTGGAGATCAAAGAACAAAACAAAGACGCGATTTTGTTCTTCCGCCTGGGCGACTTTTATGAGATGTTCAACGAGGACGCCCTCACCGCCTCCCGGGAGCTGGACCTCACCCTCACCACCCGGGACCGCTCCAAACCCGAGGAGGAGCGGACCCCCATGTGCGGCGTGCCCTACCACTCCAGCGACGGCTACATCGCCCGCCTCATCGCCAAGGGCTACAAGGTGGCCATCTGCGAGCAGACCGAGGACCCCGCCACCGCCAAGGGCCTCGTGAACCGGGACATCATCCGGGTGGTCACCCCTGGCACCGTCACCGACTCCGCCTCCCTGGACGAGGGCCGCAGCAACTTCCTCTGCGGCATCTTCCTCGACAAGCATGTGGCCGGCGTCAGCTTCTGCGACATCACTACCGGCCAGACCCTCTCCACCGCCTTCGAGGGCAAGGACCGCCTGGACCACCTCCTCAACGAGCTGGGCCGCTTCTCCCCCGCCGAGGCGGTGGTGTGTCCCGAGGCCTTTGAGGACCCCCAGCTCACCGCCATGCTCACCGAGCGCCTTCACTGCCGTATGGAGCGGGGCGAGCCCCGGAGCTTCAAGACCGAGGCCGCCGAGCGGGCCGTCAGCCGCCAGTTCGGCGACGAGCAGCGTAAGGCCCTCCCCCGGGACAACCCGGCGGCCCTCCTCTCCCTGGGGGGCCTCCTCCACTACCTCTACGCCACCCAGAAGACGGACCTCAGCCACATCAAGACCCTGGAGTACTACCGCCAGGGCCGGTTTCTGGAGCTGGACCTCACCGCCCGGCGGAACCTGGAGCTGACGGAGACCCTCCGCACCAAGGAGAAGCGGGGAAGCCTCCTGTGGGTGCTGGACAAGACCAAGACCGCCATGGGCGGCCGCCTCCTCCGCTCCTGGTTGGAGCGGCCTTTGCTGGACGTGGCGGCCATCCGCCGCCGCTCCTCCGCCGTGGAGGCCCTGGTAAACGACACTCTCTGTCGGGAGGAGCTGATCCTGGCCCTCACCGGCATCCCCGATATGGAGCGGCTCATGGGCCGGGTGGCCTACGGCAGCGCCGGGGGCCGGGACCTGGTGAGCCTCCGCACTGCCGCCGAGCACCTGCCGGCGGTGAAGGAACAGCTCTCCAAGCTCCAAAATCCCCGCCTGGCTCAGCTCAACGAGAGCCTCAGCGACCTCAAGGGCATGCTGGACCTCATCTCCATCGCCATCGACGACGATCCCCCCTTCTCCGTCCGGGAGGGCGGCTTCATCCGGGACGGCTACAACGACGAGGTGGACCGGCTCCGGGGGATCCAGAACGGAGGCACCTCCGTCATCGCCCAGGTGGAGGCCCGGGAGCGCCAGCGCACCGGCATCCGCTCGCTGAAGGTGGGCTACAACAAGGTCTTCGGCTACTACATCGAGGTCAGCAACGCCTTCAAGGGCGAGATCCCCGAGGACTACATCCGCAAGCAGACCCTGTCGGGCTGCGAGCGCTACATCACCCAGGAATTGAAGGACCTGGAGCACACGGTGCTCACCGCCAAGGACCGGCTGGTGGCCCTGGAATACGAGCTGTTCCGGGACGTGTGCCAGCAGATCATCCGGGAGACGGAGACCATCCAGGCCACGGCGGCGGCGGTAGCGGAGGTGGACGCCCTCTGCTCCCTGGCGGCGGTGGCGGTGAGCCAGAACTACTGCTGCCCGGAGGTGGACGACAGCGACGTCATCGAGATCCACGACGGCCGCCACCCGGTGGTGGAGCGGGTGCTGAAGGACAGCCTCTTCGTCCCCAACGACACCTACATGGGGGAAAAGGAGAACCGGGTGGCCATCATCACCGGTCCCAACATGGCGGGCAAGTCCACCTATATGCGCCAGGTGGCCCTGATCACCCTCATGGCCCAGATGGGCTCCTTCGTGCCGGCCAAATCGGCCCATATCGGC